>JBFMFT010000180.1:0-9591 GCA_040751925.1 Chloroflexota bacterium | reverse complement strand
GAGCCGTTTGCCCCACAGTGTAGCGCAAGCCGCTGGCTTGCGCGGGCAAACGAGCCGTTTGCCCCACCTGTGCCAGCTGGCGCGGGTACTTTATGGCTATTGCCAGTAGATCACCGGCCGGCTACCATCACCATAAGCCAGATGAACTCCTGCCCACTTAGTCCCTGTTTATTGCCGCCTGGAGTTCACTCTGGCTTACTATTTACTCCGCCAACGTTGACGGTCGTGGTATACTGGCGGCCGTCCTGCCCCTCGTCAGCCAGGTAGCCTGATGACGATTCTGACCATCCTCACCTTCCTCTCGCTGGCGGCCGTTGGCTACGTTTACCTGGGCTATCCGATCGTCCTGGCCCTTCTGGCCCGTCTGCGCTCACGGCCGGTAGACCGGGCCCTTATCTTCCCCACCATTAGCCTGATTATCGCCGCCTACAACGAAGCCGGCGTCATCGGCCGCAAAGTCGCCAACAGCCTGACCCTGGACTATCCCCAGGACAAGCTGCAAATCATCGTCGTGGCCGATGGCTCGTCGGACGAGACGGCGGCCGTCGTTCAGCCATACCAGGCCCAGGGTGTGCTGCTCTTGCATAACCGCGAACGGCGGGGAAAGAGCGCGGCCCTCAACCGGGGGGCGGCCGTCGCCACTGGCGAGATTCTAGTCTTTTCCGACGCCAACGCTTTCTACCTGCCTGACGCCCTGCAAAAGCTCGTCCGCAATTTCCACGACCCGGCCGTGGGTGGGGTGAGCGGGCGCAAGACGATCCGCGACAGTGAAGCGGCCGTCAGCCAATCGGAGGGGTTATATTGGCGGTATGAATCGTTCATTAAGGCCAAAGAAAGCCAGATTGGCTCCACCACTGGCGTCGTTGGTGAGATGATGGCTGTCCGCCACCAGTTGTTCCAACCGATTCCCGAACAGATCATCTGCGACGACGCTTACCTGGCCTATTCCCTGCTGCGCCAGGGTCATCGGGTGGTGTATGAACCAGAGGCCATCTCCTGGGAGACTTCGGCGGCCACCACCCAGGGTGAAATGACCCGCCGCCAGAATATCAACGCCGGCCGTTACCAGTTATTCTTCCGGCCGCGCCTGTGGCCCTGGAACAACCCATTGGCCCTGTTCCAACTCATCTCCCATAAATTCATGCGCCTGCTACTGCCCTTCTTTATGCTGTCGGGTCTGCTGGGGAATCTGATGGTTGTTGGACGGAGGCGGGAGGGCAGAGGACGGAACCTTCAGAATCAATCCCCTAATCCCCCAATCCTCGCCCCCCGGCCGGCGGCCTTATACTTAACTCTGGTCGGCCAACTGCTTTTCTATGGCCTGGCCCTGGTGGGTTGGCTGGGTGAACGGGGCGGCCGGCGATGGAAGCTGCCGGCCCTGGCCTGGTACATTACCAGCAGCAATTTGGCTTCTGTCAATGGGTTGCGGCGTTACCTGGCCGGCCGCCAGACGGTGTTGTGGACGAAGGTGGAACGCGGCCGGTTGCCGGGGGAGATCACCCTCACCCCCTAGCCCCTCTCCCTAGCAGGGAGAGGGGAGGCAGTCGTTCCCTCTCCCTCTGAGGGAGAGGGCTAGGGTGAGGGTGGGTAGTTTGATAATGTTAAATTACATTCCCCAAACTGTGATCAGGGTGTTTTGGTAGGGTTCCACCCGTTGGAAGATTTTGTCCTCCCAACTCCGGCCGCTGCGCCGGTCGAAGATAACCAGGTGTCCCTCGGCCGCCTGGCAGCGATCCATGTAAGCGAAGGTTTGGGCCAGCCCCTCCTCGATGGTCGCGTCGAGGGATTTGTGCAGGAGTTTGAGTTCGATGACCGCTTTCTGCACCCCTACCCCACCACCGTAGGGCCACCAGACGAGCAAATCTGTCCGGCCGCGCCCCAGGCCATATTCACGTTCGACCCGGCCGCCACCGTTGACGATACGCTGTAAAAAAGCCTGCATCAATAGTTGCGGCCCCGCTTCCTGGTACTCGAAGCGTTGCAGCCAATGTTCCGAGTGTTCACGAAAGAACTGCTGGAAAGCCGTTAGCAGGCCAGGCACGTCCAGGCGGCCGTCCGGTTGAACGTACCAGGCCACGCGGTACTGGCTTTCCAGGTTGATTTGGGTGATAACCGTCAATTCACGAGGGATGATTTCGCGGTAGAGGGAGTTGGCGATCTGTAAGCCCTCTGGCCCACGCTTAACCAGGCCCAGGTCCATGACGTACTGAATGTTGTCGCGTTGGGTGGCTTCGTCAATCGTCCCACCCTGGAGGATAGGACTGATCACCTGCCTGACTCGTTCTTCGCGCAGTTTGTCGGTCAACTGATCCAGGTGGGTCTCGCGGCGCAGGATGAGGGCTTCTTTGGCTTCCGCCACCATCGCCGCAGTGATGGGCTGGCAACGGTCGCGGCCGGCCTTCAACTCAAAGCACGTCTCATAAGCCAGCGCATTCACCAACCAGGGCTGGCCCTGGGCTAGCGTCCACATCCATTCCAGGGCCTCGGCCGTAAAGACCTGTCCAGTTTCGGCTGTATGCTGCTGGTAGAGGGTCTCCACTTCCTCCCGCGCAAAGTCGCCCAGGCGCAGGGATTTGGCCTTGATATTGAACGCGCTACCGCCGGTCACGAGTTCCTTGCCCTCACTAGAGCGCAGCCGGTAATCGCGCACATCCCGCACTCCGCACAGGATGATGCTTTGGGGGAAGTGTTCCGGCCGTCTGGTGTAACCGGCGCGTAACTGCCGCAGCACCGAAATCAGTGAATCGCCCACCAGGGAGTCTATTTCATCTATGAGCAGGATCATCGGCCGGGGGCTTTGTTCCGCCCAGCGGGTCAACAACACGTGCAGGAAGGAGCCGCCATAGTCTCGTAGCGTTTGGGGCTGAAGGGAAGCCGGAAAGTCATCTTGAAGGGTAATTCTGGCCCACTCGACAATTTCGCTCCAGATGTACTGCATGGCCTGAGCCACGTCGTCGCGGGCTGTTTGGGCGATCTCCACGTTGAAGTAGAGGCAACGGTAATCACCTTGTTGGTTGAGGTAGTCGCGCAGAGCCAGCAAGAAGGTGGTCTTGCCCACCTGGCGCGGGGCGTGGAGGACGAAGTATTTTTTCTGGTCAATCAGGCGCAGGATTTCGTCCAGGTCAAAGCGTTCCAGAGGCGGTAGGCAGTAGTGATCCTGGGGGTTGACCGGCCCGGCCGTGTTGAAGAAGCGCATAGTGGCACGGATTATAACTCCTGTCCAGAAATATGGTAGGAATCTTGACCAAAACGCCTGGCGTAAATAGAGGTATAATCTAGGCTGGCGGCAGCGGATGGACAACGAAAAAGCGGATGAGACGGCCGAACATTCGCTGGCCCGCACGTTCCAAACCTGACAGGTTTCGGAAAACCTGTCAGGTTTTCTCCAAAAGGAGGTTGGCATGGCTCGTCGTCACGGTCTGTTTATCCTGATCGTCGTTATATTTCTCGTCGCGGCTTGCGCCCCGGCCGCCCCCGGCCGCCACTTACCCATTACCCATTACCCATTACCCGCTACTATCTGCACGCCCAACGTCGTCAACTACGACGTCGTCTATGTGCGCGCCCCCCGCTACGGCGACGAGACCAACACCATCTGGCCGGACACGGTACGGCCGCTCGTCCCCGACCCAGGGGCCGATTTGCGCCTGCTCCACCCCGATTGCACGGAGGAACTGCTCTTTCCTCTGCCCGAACACGCGCCATTGGTAGACGCGCCCCTGGGCAACGGTTCGGTGTCCGACCCCAATATCTCCTTTGACGGCCGGTGGGTCGTCTTCACCTATTACCACGACCAGGCCAATGTCAATGAGCAGCGTTGCGCCGGCAGCGCGTATGATGGCTGCCTGAGCCGCCTGGGAGCGGACCTTTACCGCCTGAACCTGCAAAGCCGCCAGGTGGCGCGCCTGACGGCCCAGGAATTTACGCCCAACACCGGCAATGGGGCGGATTTCGACTGCGAGCAACCCTACACCAATTGCCCCCAGGTGGGCGTGTTCAACGTGGGGCCGGCTTTTGTGGCCACTTCGGCGGCCGTCAATTACCAGTCCTACGCCCGGCCGGCCATCGTTTTCACCTCTACCCGCAACAATTTCAGTCCGCCGCAGGCGTTCAACAGTGCGGAACGGGTCCTGCAACTGTTTATCATGGACTGGAATGGGCAGAACGTCCAGCAGATTGGCTACCTGAATAACTCCCAGGCCCTCCATCCCTTCCAACTGGCCGACGGCCGCCTGATGTTCACCAGTTGGGAAGGCCAGGGGATGCGCGACCTGCGCCAGTTTAACCTGTGGTTCATTGCCCCTGACGGCACGGGCTGGGCTTCCGGTTCGGGCCTGGGCGAAAGGGCTATGGGCCACCACTTTATGACCCAGATGCCTGACGAGGATATTGTGGTGGTGCGTTACTACAACCTCAACAACAATGGCTTCGGCGACCTGGTGCGTTACCCCTTGGACCCTAGCGGCCCTGATTTTGGCACGATAGATGACCCCAACGCTTACATGCCTTTGCAGCGGCCGGGCCAGGTTGACCTCACTCGTTGGAGTTTGTTCGATTGGGAAATGTCTCACGACGGCCCGGCCCCCTGCACGGTCAACGACCCCATCTACCCGGCCGTCCCTTGCGAGAACGGCAACGCCGGCCGCGTGGGGAAAGTTACCCTGCCGGCGGCTGCTCCTGGCGGCGATTTGTTGCTGGTCTACACCCCCGGCCCGGCCAACCACAATGGCGTCAACGCCCCCTACAATATCCCCTATTACGACGGCGGTCTGTACTTGATGCCGGCCGCTATTGCCACGGCTGGCTCCGATGATCCGGCCGATCTTGTCCAGATTCTCAACGACCCGGCTTATAGTGAGCAGTGGCCGCGGCCGGTGGTAGCCTATTCGTCGTTATTCCCCGGCCGTAGCCAACCGGCCGCCTGGCCTGAATACCGTAATATCGGCTCTGAGAACCTGGAGGAAGGCACACCCCTGGGGCTGGTGGGCAGTTCGTCCCTGATCTGGCGCGACACCCATCCGCGCTCCGGCCCGGACTATGCCCCCGACCCAGACCCCTTCAATTCCTCGCACGAATTTCTATGGGCCTGGGTGGCCCAGGGGGCGGACGCCGGTCTCTACAGCGACGACGAGATTTACGCCATTCGCCTGCTGGCCCTCCTGCCCTCCACCGACCGCTCCTACCCTAACAGCGGGCCGGGTTTCTCCAACGTGGGCAGCGAACGTATCCGCATCCTGGGCGAAGTGCCGGTGCGTCACGAAGGCTACTACGACCCCTACGGCAATACCGATACCTCTTTCCTGGTCCGCATCCCGGCCGATACCCCTTTCACCTTCCAGACCCTCGACCGCAATGGCATGGTCTTGAACATGGCTCAGACCTGGCACCAGTTGCGGCCGGGCGAAGCGCGTACTGATTGCGGTGGCTGCCACGCCCATAGCCGGACGCCGATTGATTTTGCTACGACGGTGGCCGGACAAACCGGCTTCCAACCCACCGACCTGGCTCTGCAAACCCCGCTCCTCCACCTGACCGAGATGGACGGGGAGCCGCAGACCACCATTGAGCCGGTGACTCAGACCACGCTGGAATACTGGACGGACGTTGCGCCCATCCTGGAAGCCCGTTGCGCCGGCTGCCACGAGAGCGACACCACCGACGGCGCACTTAACCTGCACGCCGACGACGAGACGGTGTGGTGTCCCTGGACGAACTGGCCTGGCACTTATTACCGGCTGGTCAGAGACGACAACTCTGGTGGCTGCCCTGTTTATGGTCTAGGCACGCCGGCCGGCACGCCCAGTTACTTCCTGGCCCCCCAACTGACGCGCTATATAAGGGCCTTCCAGTCACGGGAGAGCCTGTTCATCTGGAAGGTCTTTGGGGAAAGGCTGGACGGCCGGGCCAACGACACCCGCGACGGCGACATTGACTATGACCCGGCGGCCGACCCTATCCATCCCAGCCTGGACGTGACGCACGGCCTGACCTGGGACGAAAAGCTGACCCTGGCCCGTTGGGTGGACATGGGCGCGCCCATCGAGCTAGACCCCTACTGGGGCTGGTACGAGGACGACCTGCGGCCGACCCTCTGGGTTTCCCTCACCCCCGGCGAAGCCTGCGTGGGGGCAATGGACAGTGTAACGATTGGGGCTTACGACCTGGAATCAGGGTTGGCGGCCGACTCCCTCAGCGTTGTCTTTAACGTCTCGATTGGCGGGCAGCCGCCGGGGACGAATTTTGCGGCCGGGCTGAATCCCCCTAATGGGGGGGTGGTGAACGTGCCATTGCCGGCGGCCGTTGACTTGATTGCCCAACAGGCGACCTTGCGGGCTACTATTCAGGATAACGTGGGACACACGACGGAGGTGGTGCGGACGTACAACGCGGCTTGCCCGTACCGGCCGGGGCCGCCGCCGGTGCCGCGGCCGAGGTAGTGAGTGGAACTGTCAACGGATTATTGGGAGTGGATTGAACGGATTACCTTGCCCCTCCGTTCAATCCGTTCCACGTGTCCATTGACAGCAATCCATGCCTAATTCGCCCGGGAGCCTATTTACTTCTGCGACCGGCCGTTGTAAAATGTCCTAGTACCGCAGTCGCCTATATTGTACCAAGGCCCGGTGCAAGGGCAGGGTGGCTGGAAATGGTTGAACAAGGCCAAAGGAGAGTAATCTGATGTCCAGCAAGTCCCAAACACACCAGTTTCCTACCCATGCAAGTTTCTGGGTGGTAGTAGGTGTTGTTCCGCTCATCTTGGCTGTTCTGATAACCAGGCCAGCACTTATGGCTATACCTGAAACGGATGTGTGCGGTCCTATCACCAGCAACACGACCTGGACGCCGGCCGGCAGCCCTTACATTGTTACCTGTGACGTCCAGGTTGAGAGTGGGGTGACGCTAACTATCCAGCCTGGTGTCATCATTAAATTCAACGCCGACACCTCTCTGCAGGTAGACGGCACCCTCGTCGCTCAAGACTGTACCTTTACCTCCAACAACTCCAGTCCCGCTCGTGGCGACTGGGGCCATATTCTGTTCACTTCAAGCAGCGTAGATGCTACCTTCGATGCCAACGGCAACTACATAAGTGGAAGTATGATCCAGGAATGCGTCCTTGAGTGGGGTGGGGGTGGAACCAATGTAAATGGCGCCCTGGAGACCAGTTCTGCTTCTCCATTTATTGATAGCAATGTGATAAGAAATAACGGATATTCCATTGTGAATGGGGAACCTGAAGCAAGCGGAATTTACGCGGTGGGCCGGTCTGCCATCCAGCCAGTAGTCATCAGCAGTAATAGCGTTACAGGTAATGTTGGTTGGAGTACCAACGGAGGCGGTATGAACGTGTCTCTTGGCAGCATTATCAGTAACACGATTACTGGCAACAGCACTGAAGCTGGAGGCGACGGTGGGGGAATTTATGCCTCCGGTAGTACGATCGTTGGAAACACGATCAGTGGTAATACTGTCAGTCCAGGTGCCGGTGGTGGGATATACGCTTCTAGCAGCACAGTAACAAACAATATCATCAGCAACAACACTGCTGATGGCGCTGGTGGTATCTATGCAGTTGGCGGGATGATATCCAGCAATATTATTAGTGGCAATTCGGCCCCTGGTACGTTTGTACGTAACGGTGGCGGTATCACAGCCATTGGTGCGACTGTCTCCAATAATACTGTAAGTGATAATAGTGCCCAAGAAAGTGGCGGTGGTATCTATGCCAGTGGTGGCACTGTAACGGCCAATACTGTCAGTGGCAACAGTGCATACGACGGTGGTGCCATGTATATTTACAATGGTACAGCTACGGCTAATACAATCCTTACTAATACGACAACCGGGAATGGCGCTCTGTATGTGTATGTGGGCACAGCTACTCAGAACATGGTTCAAGGAAATACGACTGGTGGTTTTGGTGGCGGCATCTATGGCTATGCGGCTAGTGTCACAGGTAACACGGTCCAGAACAACACAGCAAACATCGGCGGGGGTATATATGCCAGAAGCAGTAGCACTGTAAATGGCAATACGATAACGAGTAACAGCGCCCAGAGTGACGGCGGTGGTCTTTACGCCGACGGTGGTGCAGTTACTGATAACACTATGTTCTATAACACTGTCCCGTCTTGGGGTCATGGTTCGGGAGCCTACTTATTGAACGCCACTGACTTCAGCTACAACAGCGTTCTTACCAACACTGCTTCGGGTGGCACAGCAGGCGGCATTTCCATAGACGGCGAACCACAGGTCCACTACAATAATATTCATGGCAATCAGCCTTACGATGCCGAGGTCTTATCCTCAGACCAGATAGATGGTACTCTCAACTATTGGGGGCCATCGGTGTGTACAGCCATCGCCGAACAAATATATGATGGAGACGATGTGCCCGGCCGCGGTGAATTGCTCTACGGCCCCAGCTTGTACTCGCCTATATCGTTGGCACAGATGCCCACCCCTACAAACCTGAACACTACGGATAACACAACTGAGGTGACATTGAGTTGGACAGGTATTCCCGCCATCCCCGACGTTGGCTGCCGTGATCCTGATTCAGGTGGTCCTGATTCTGGTTACCGCATCTACTACGATACTGACGCTTCTTGTTCTCCCTATGAAGGACAGGGCTTACCTCAAGGCAACTCCCCAATTGATGCTGGAGAAGCGACTACATTTACGGTGACCGGACTTTCTGGCAGCGCCTACCACTTTGTTGTTGCCGCCTACGATTATTTGGGCCGCGCGAGTGCCTTCTCCAACGAAGTGACCAGACCTTCAAATCGGCGAACTATTTACCTGCCTGTTGTCATGCAAAATGGCTGACTTACAGGCTGGCATATACCTGGAGATTGACGACTAGAGACCGGCTCTCCAATCTCTCCCTACATGACCCCCGGCCGCTCCCCCTCATACCTCTCATACAGCCGCTCCTCCACCACCTGGCGCAGACGCATGACGGCCGTATAAATCTCCTTATAAGTCGTATAGATGGGGGCAATCCCCAGGCGGATGTTGTCGGGTTGGCGGAAGTCGGGCAGGACGTTCATCTCGTGGATGAGGGCTTGGTCAATCCGAAATCCTTCCGCGTGGCCCAGGGAGACGTGCGAACCGCGCCGGCCGGCCGCCCGCGGTGAATTGAGGGTAAAGCCCAGCGGGGCCAGGTAGGTTTCCCACAGGGCAATCAGGTATTCACTTTGCTGGACGGATTTTCGGCGCAGCCGCTCCATGCCCGCTTCCAGGAGCAGGTCAACACCTGGCTCGACGGCCGCCAGCGATAACAGAGGGGGCGTGCCGGTCAAGAAACGGCCGATGCCTTTGGCCGGGCGGTAGGTTAAGCCAAAGTCAAACTGCCCCGCCTGACTGAACCAGCCGGAGATGGGGTTGCCCAACTGATCTTGCAGGTCGCGCCGGACGTAGAGGAAGGCCGGCGCGCCCGGCCCGCCATTCAGGTACTTGTAGGTACAGCCTACGGCCAGGTCGGCTCCGGCCGCCTTTAGGTCAATTGGCACGGCCCCGGCCGCGTGGCTCAAATCCCACAACATCAACGCCCCCTGCTGGTGGGCCAGGGTGGTAACGGCCGTCATG
>JBFMFT010000018.1:0-23601 GCA_040751925.1 Chloroflexota bacterium | reverse complement strand
CGATAAAAAGGCGACGGCCGTTATTAGTCTGACCGAGAACATAGTAACGCATTTCTTGAGCAGAATGTTTTAGGTTGCTCGCCAACAATATAGGCAGATTGAAGAAGACTTCTTCACACTCTATTGTCGAAACTTGGTGCTTCAACCAGTTCTTTTCGCGGTTGCCTTCATCCCAATCAAAGCCCTCAATGCTGCCTGCATTCAGCATGAATGTATATTATCACAATACACGCCAGCCAACAATAGGTAGCGCAAGCTGCCAGCTTGCGCCTGCGCGGGCAACCCCCAAGCTTGCCCGACGGATTGACAACAATTCGGCGTGTCCAGGAGTGACAGATGATAATCAGTTTCAGCAATCCCCTCATCAAGCGTATCAAGCGGCTGCGCCAGAGAAAGTACCGGGAGGAGGAAAGCGCGTTCTTCGTGGAGGGCCTGCGAGTAGTATTGACGGCCGTCGAGCATCGCGCCCCTATCGAGACCCTGGTTTACTCGTCCGAATTATTGACCAGCGAAGCCGGCCGCCGGGCTGTCAGTGAACAGCAGCAGCGGGGTTTGCCCTGCGTCGAACTATCCGCGCCGGTCTTCCGGGCCATTTCTGAACGCGAGCATCCAGTGGGGTTGGGAGCTATTGTCAAGACAAGCTGGCACGACCTGGATTCCGTTGTGGTTGACCCGGCCGACGTATGGGTGGCCCTGGTGGGGACGGCCGATCCTGGCAATCTGGGTACGATTCTACGGACGCTGGACGCGGTGGGGGCGGCCGGGCTGGTTCTGGTCGGTTCGACGACGGATCCGTTTCACCCGACGGCCGTCAAAGCCAGTATGGGCGCGCTATTTACGGTGCCTGTCGGCCGTTTGCCAGACGAAGCGACCCTGTTTGCCTGGGCGCGCGCACATGGCCTGTTCATCATGGCTACCTCGGCCAAAGCCCGGACGCTGTTTTGGGACGCGCCTTATCAACGGCCGGCCCTCTTGCTCATGGGTAGTGAGGGGGAAGGATTGTCGAAGCAGGTGTTGGAAGCGGCCGACCTCGCCGTAACGATTCCCATGCGTGGCTCGGCCTCTTCCCTCAATCTCGCCGTCGCTACCGGCCTCTTGTTGTACGAGTTGCGGCGGGGATCCCTGCGATCCTTCGATAACGACTACCCTTCACCAACCCTTATGGAATAATTTTTATCCTTCGCGCAAAATTTCTTTGATATATTCTGACTTTGTGTTATTATACCGAATATATATTGACTACTAGGTGATGTTTATGGTACAATCTTCGCATAATCAAGAACTGGACGAACTGGATAGAGCCATCTTGTGCATCGTGCAGGTGGACGGCCGCATCAGCAACGTTGACCTGGCCCGCCAGATTAACCTGTCGCCGCCGGCGACGCACACCCGCTTGCGACGGCTGGAACAACAGGGCTACATCCAGAGCTATGCGGCCGTTCTCAACCGCGAGAAGAATGGCTACGATATGCTCTGTTTTGTTAGTGTCAGCTTGCAAGTTCACCAGTTCGACCAGGTGACCCACTTTCGCGCCGTCGTCAGCCAGATGCCAGAGGTGTTAGAGTGCCACCACGTGACCGGCGAATTCGACTACTTGCTCAAAGTGGTCCTAAAGAATCGTAGAGATTTGGAGCGGTTCGTGGTTAATCAATTAACGCCCATCCCCGGCGTGGCCCGCATCTACACCAGCCTGGTGCTGACCGAAGTGAAGGTGACGACGGCCGTGCCGATTCGTGAAACGTGAAACGTGAAGGGTCTACTCACGTTTCACGTTTCTTTTCCTCAATCAATCAGGAGATTACCCCCCATGCCCCTCGATCCCAGTTGCGCGATTCAAGATTACCTCGTCTTTGGCGAATATGGCGGGGTCAATCCCTCGATCACCGATTCGTCTACTTTTACGTTTATGCGGCCGGAGACGATGAAGGAGCTATTCGAACACGAAATCGAGGGCTGCTTCCTCTATTCGCGCCATTGGAATCCCAGCAACAAGGCGTTGGCCCAAGCCCTGGCCCTCCTGGAAGGGACGGAGGCGGCCCAGGTGACAGCTTCGGGTATGGCCGCTATCAGCAGCGCGATTCTCCAGCTATGTGGCTGCGGCGATGAGATCGTCTCTAGCCGGATGGTCTACGGCGGCACTTACGCCTTCTTCAAGCACTTCTTACCGCGCCTGGGTATTCAGGTGCGCTTTGTGGACTTGCGCGACGTGGCGGCCGTCGAGCAGGCCATCACCCCGCGCACAAAGGTCATCTACTGTGAGTCCATCAGCAACCCCCTCTTGGAGTTATCCGACATACCACGCCTGGCCCAGTTAGCCGGCGAGCATGGTTGTACCCTGGTGGTGGACAACACCTTCAGCCCTTTGATCCTCTCGCCGGCCCGCCTGGGGGCGCACGTAGTCATTCACAGCCTGACCAAGTTCATCAACGGCACGAGTGATTGTGTGGCCGGCTGCATCTGCGCCTCGGCCGACTTCGTGCAACGCCTGACCAACGTCAACGATGGGGCGACCATGCTGCTAGGGCCGGTGCTGGATAGTTACCGTTCGGCCAGTATCCTGAAAAACCTGCACAGTTTGCATATCCGCATGAAGCAGCACAGCGCCAACGCCCTCTACCTGGCTGAACGGCTGCAAAGCCTGGGGTCGCGGGTCTACTACCCTGGCCTACCTGTCCATCCGCAGCACACCCTGATGCGCCAGATAATGAATGACGGTTATGGTTTTGGCGGGATGTTGGCCCTGGACGTAGGCAGTGAAGCAGTTGCTAACGAGTTGATGGCGCTGATGCAGCAGGAGAAGGTGGGCTATCTGGCCGTTAGCCTGGGTTATTTCAAGACCTTGTTCAGTCTGCCGGGCAGTAGCACTTCCTCGGAAATTCCAGAAGAAGAGCGGGCGGAGATGGGGCTGAGTAGCGGCGTCATCCGCTTCTCGGTGGGATTGGATCACGATATGGAGCGCAGTTTCGAGCGCATCCGCGCCTGCCTGAAAACCCTGTCTCTCCTGTAGGTCACGCTTTTAGCTTGACCAGAGGCAGTCAAGTTGAAAACATGACCTACGACTGAAGAGTGTCTTATGAAGCGGGGGTGGAGGTTGGCGTATTGGCCGGGGTAGGCGGGGACGTCGGGGTAGGAGCCGGCGGACTGGTTGCCGATTGAGTAGGCGGCGGTGGTGGGGGAGGTGGTGAAGTAGGGGAAACGGCCGTAGCCGTTGGCAGAGTATTGGTTGGCGAGGGGGCGCGAGTGGGGGCGGCCGTGTTGATTATGGCGGCCGTCGTAGGGGAAGCGGCCAGGGTGGGCGTCGGCCGGAGTGTCGGCGTGGCGTTGGGTGAAGGGGGTGGCGTAGCCGTTGGACTAACCAGAGTCGGCCGGGGTGTCTGTGTCGGTAATAGGGTTGCGGTTGCTGTAGGGTCAGGCGGCCGGGGCGTTGGCGTAGCCGTCAATGTCGCGCTGACAGTTGGTGTGGGGGTTGGCTGGTTGGGGCTGCCCGCCAGGATTTGGGATGATAACCACAAGATGACAGCCACAAGCACCACTCCAGCAAGAATTCCTCCTGCCCAGAACCAGGGGCGCAGGGAGCGAACAGTAGGTGGCTCTTGGGCTAGTTTGTTGACGACGGCGGCGAGTTCGGCCGCCGTCTGATAACGGTCCTCGGGTCTCTTGGCGAGGGCTTTGTCAACGACCGCCTGACAGCTGGCCGGCAGGTCCCGTCGAATGTGCCGGATGCGCGGAATAGGGGCGCTGATGTGTTTGACCATCAAGCCGTACTGAGAAGTGGCCTGATAGGGCAGTTGTCCAATCAGCATCTCGTACACGACAACGCCTAGTGAATAAATGTCGCTGCGGCTATCCAGCTTTCTTTCTTGGCTTTCTGTTTCACCGGCCGCCTGCTCAGGACTCATATAAGCGGCCGTGCCGACGGCCGTACCGGTTCGGGTCATAGAGACCCCGGCGTTCAGCTTGGCAATGCCGAAGTCACTCAAGTAAGCCTGGTCGTACTCGTCGAAAAGGATGTTGGTGGGTTTGATGTCTCGATGTATAGCCCCTTGCCGGTGAACGGCGTCGAGGGCTGGGGCGAGTTGGGCTAGGATGTGGGCCGTCTCGGCCAGCGATAACGCGCCTCTCTGGATGCGGTCGGCCAGGGTGCCACCGGTCATATAGCGCATGACCATGTAGGGCTGACCCTCCTCCTCACCGACATCGTAGACGGGGACGATGTGAGGATGGCCCATGCGCGCCATAATCTTCGACTCTTGCTTGAAGCGTTGGTAGAGAGATTGGTCTTGCATATAACCGGGCGGCAAGACCTTGAGAGCTACTTCGCGGTCAGACTCCGGATCGTAGGCCCGGTAGACCAAAGCCATAGCCCCTGTGCCAATTTTGTCAGATCGGATTTCGTAACGGCCGAATTTACGCAATGGCATCTTCACTACGATTTGTTAGGCGGTGGCCTCTACAACTTTCGGCGGGGGACTATACCGCCTTATCAGCGCCTTTACTTCCTCTAACGCCTCATCCACATTAAGGTGTAAGGGAATGTTGCGTTCGCGGACAAGCTCTATGAACTCGTAAAGAGAGACGTCGGCCATCTCGGCCGCTCGCTCTTTGGTAAGGCGATCTTCCCGGTAAAGAACTATAGCCCGTTCCAATTGCCAGCGATGAACACCATCTATGAGGAGGCGCCGCACGACGGCCCCTCTGTCTAAATGTTCCTGGCGGGCGATGTCTTCCAAAGCCGTTACCAAATCGTTAGAAACACGCACGTTAAGTTGCTGTGAGATAGTATGACTCATGGACCCTTTCTCCCGCGCTCATCCTCGATGGCTTTGAGCGCCAGGTTGAGCGCATTCAGAACAGCCAGGTCGGTATTCATGGCAACACCTACATTCTGCATCAGGGATAAAGCGTCAGCATAGGATAGCTTTCCGGCTAGATACCCTTCCAGAGGGATGGTTCGGGCAATAGTGTACCGAATACCACGAAGCCGGGCCAGAGCTTTGGCCTTTCGCTCCTCGATGATCAACAGCCAGTTCCTCGTTTCAGCGCAAGCCAAAGCCTCACATTCGCCTTTTCCCAGAGCCGGGTAATTCGCCAGCAGGTGGCGGGCCAACGATTTCTCTGATAACGTGAGAGAAGTGGGCGCAAACCAACCCCGGCTAATGGCGGCCTCCACCTGCCAGGCGTCTACACTGCTTCGCCTCTTGCCCGCGGCGACGACCTCGTCGTAGACGGCATCTGTGACACTGATTGGGCCATAGATAGTCCAGGCTATTTCCAGGGTGTTGGTTTTAGCCAGAATGATTAAGGATGAGGCGTCAATAACAGTCGTCACGGCCGGTCCTGGTTGCTAGCGATGTATAGCAATTATAGCACTGAGTCGTGATTTGGCGAAAAATGGGTACTATCGCTTTCCTTGCCAGCCGAAATCCCCTATACTTACGACCAATCCGGCCGCTCGCGGCCACTCATGGGCCTTATCTATCCTAGAGGAGTGAGAGATGAAAGGGTTGCCACGTGTTTCCTTCTGGCTGTTAGCCATTACAGTCATTGGCTTGAGCTTTGCCAATCCCCAGAGCCGCGCCGCCACCTCTGCCAATCCAAAATCCAAAATCCAAAATCCAAAATCGAACTGGTTGTCGGCCGTCCAGTCTGACATCCGCCAGTCTGAATACCACGTCACCTGGCAAGAGGAGACGTACCTGCCGGACGGCTCGGCCGCCTACCAGTCCCCCAACCGCGCCCACAACCTGCGGACGTACTTCACCCCAGAGGGCATCGTCGTCATGCCCCGCACCGGAGGAATCGCGAATGAGGCGAATGGGGCGAATTTTGTTTTGGGCTTGCGTTTGATGGGCGTTGGCGATGCGGCCGAAACCGTTGTCTCCACCAATCGCCTCGAATACCGGCGGGGCGGCCTGACCGAGTGGTACGTCAACGACGAGAGTGGATTGGAGCAGGGCTTCACCCTGACCGCCCCCCCTCTCCCTCCGAGGGAGAGGGGCAGGGGAGAGGGTGAGTCCTTCGCCATCGAGCTATCCATCTCCGGCAACCTCATCCCCACCCTCACGGCCGACGGCCGCGCCCTCGAATTCACCACCACCGATGGCAAGCGGGTCTTGCGCTACGGTGATTTGGCGGCGACGGATGCGAATGGCCGTGACCTGCCGATCACGATGAGCCTGGACAATGGCCGGTTGCAGGTGGAGGCAGAGACGGCACGGGCCACTTTTCCTATTACCATTCGTGCCTTGATCCGTTCCCTGCCGGACAACCATCCATCTGGGGGCACGGATGGCTTGAGCGAGGAGCCGGATTGGACAGCCGAGAGTAACCAGGACTATGCTCATTTTGCCGTCTCAGGAACAGCGGGGGACGTTAATGGCGATGGCTACGGTGATGTCATTGTTGGCGCTTATGACTATGATAACGGCCAGACCGGCGAGGGTCGGGCATTTGTCTATCACGGTTCTGCTTCAGGTCTGAGTATAACCCCAGCCTGGACGGCCGAAGGTGACCAGACTGGCGCGTGGTTCGGGGTCTCGGTTGGTACGGCCGGGGACGTCAATGGCGATGGTCACGCCGACGTCATCGTAGGAGCACCCTATTACGATAATGATCAGTCAGATGAGGGCCGGGCGTATGTCTACCATGGTTCCCCTTCCGGTCTTAGCCCAATAGCCAATTGGATAACCGAAGGTGATCAGACTCTTGCTGCCTACGGTCATGCGGTAGGCACGGCTGGAGATGTCAACGGAGATAATTATACTGATGTTATTGTTGGAGCACTTTACTACGATAGTGGACAAACCGATGAAGGCCAAGCCCGTGTATTTCATGGCTCGATATCTGGTCTCAATCCACTGCCAAATTGGACGGCGGAGAGTGATCAAGCTGACGCCGAATTAGGCTACTATGCTTTGGGCACGGCGGGGGACGTCAATGGTGATGGCTATGCTGATGTCATCATCGGGTCGTTTTACTACCAGAATGGCGAATACCGCGAAGGACGCGCCTTTGCCTGGTACGGATCGATAACGGGACTAGGTCCTAACGGTAACCCAAGCAATGCTGACTGGACAGCCGAGAGCAATCAGGAAAATGCTCTATTTGGGTATTGGGTGAGTACGGCTGGCGATGTAAACGGTGATGGCTATGCTGACGCTATCGTAGGGGCCTACAACTACGATAACGGCGAGACAGATGAAGGCCGCGCCTTCGCTTATTATGGCTCGAGTACGGGCCTGAGTCTAACGGCCAATTGGACGGCCGAGAGCAATCAGGCTGGCGCTAACTTCGGCAATCCGGTTGGTACCGCTGGAGACGTCAATGGCGATGGCTACGCTGATGTCGTAGTTGGTGCCAGCGCATTTGACAATGGTCAGACAAATGAGGGCCAGGTCTTTGTTTACTATGGTTCAGTAAGCGGCCTAAATTCCAGCGCCAACTGGACAGCCGATGGCAACCAGGACTTGGCTTATTTTGGCGGTTCGGCCGGTACGGCCGGCGATGTGAATGGAGATGGGTATGCGGACCTCATTGTAGGAGCCGGCACTTACGACAATGGGCAGACAGACGAAGGGGCTGTCTTTGTCTATCACGGTGCGGCCGATGGCCTCAGCACCACCGCCAACTGGACGGCCGAGAGCGATCAGGACAGTTCCTATTTCGGCTACCCTATACACACGGCCGGCGATGTTAACGGTGATGGTTACACTGATATTATCGTTGGGGCGTACCAGTATGACAATGGACAGAGCGGTGAAGGGCGGATCTTCGCCTACTATGGCTCAGAGGGTGGCCTTAGCCTTACTCCCGATTGGACGGCCGAGAGTGACCAGGACTACGCTTACTTCGGCAATCCTGTAGATACGACCGGCGACGTCAATGGCGATGGCTACACTGATGTCATCGCCAGGGCTTACGCCTACGACAACGGCCAGACGAATGAAGGTGCGGTATTTGTCTATCATGGCTCGGCCAGTGGCCTTAGCCTTTCCCCCAATTGGACGGCCGAGAGCAACCAGGTTAACGCTTACTTCGGTACCACCGCGGGCGCAGCTGGCGATATCAATGGTGATGGCTATGGTGATGTCATCGTCGGAGCTTCATCCTATGAAAACGGGTGGGCCTTCGTCTACCATGGCTCGGCCGGTGGTCTTAATCTTACCCCTAACTGGATGGCTGAGGGCGACCAAGCTGGCGCTCAATTCGGCTGGCCAGTCGGCACAGCTGGGGATGTCAACGGTGATGGTTATTCTGATGTTATCATTGGGTCACACGCTTACGACAACGGCGGAGGCAGTGAAGGGCGGACTTTCGTCTACCATGGCTCGGCAGCCGGCCTGTCGACTCTTCCCAGTTGGACGGCTGGGGGTGATCAATCCGGTGCTCAGTTCGGATACTCCGGGGGCACGGCGGGAGACGTTAACGGTGATGGATATAGTGATGTCGTCATCGGGGCCTTGCTCTACGATAACGGCCAGGTGGACGAAGGGCGGACCTTCGTCTATCACGGCTCGGCCGACGGCCTAGCCACTGTCCCTTATTGGACAGCCGAGAGTGACCAAACCAATGCTCAATTTGGCTACTCAGTAGGTACGGCAGGAGATGTCAATGGTGATGGATATGGTGATGTCATCATCGGAGCCTTGCTCTACGACAACGGCCAGGTGGATGAAGGGCGGGCCTTTGTCTACTTTGGCTCGACGACTGGCTTGACTTCTATCCCCGACTGGACGGCCGAAAGCGATCAAGCCTATGCCTGGTTTGGGCGGTCAGTTGGTACAGCAGGGGACATCAATGGTGATGGCTACGCCGAAGTTGCCATCGGGACTGATCGATATGACAACAACCAAACAGACGAGGGACGAGCTTTTGTCTATTATGGTAATGGTAGTGCAGGCTTGAGTCTGAGCCCACGTCAGCGGCGCAGCGATAATAGCGCGCCCCTTGCTCACTTGGGCCGTTCAGAAGACAATGCCTTCCGCCTGGCCCTCCTCGGCCGCACCCCCTTCGGCCGGGGCAAGGTCAAGCTCCAATGGGAGGTCAAACCCCTGGGCGTTCTCTTTGATGGGACTGGTCTCCAACAGAGCGCAACATGGCTGGACACCGGCACGGCCGGCGTCCAACTCAACCAACTTGTCAGCAACCTGGCGGCCGACACCGTCTACCACTGGCGCGTCCGCCTCCTCTACCATCCGGCCACCACCCCCTTCCAGCAATATAGTCGTTGGCTCACCATGCCCTGGAACGGCTGGCAGGAAGCCGACCTCCGTACAGGCACAGAAGGTGGGCCTACACCAACCCCAACTTACACACCGACGCCGACGAGTACCCCAACACCCCCACCGACCTCGACCCCACCGCCCTTTGCCTCCGGCCTCTTATTCCTGCCAGTGACAGTGCGCGAATATGTAGACTACTTCGACGGCGCAACGGAGATTGAGCCAAACAACACCTACCAGGAGGCCAACGGCCCTCTCCGCTCCGGCCGGGTCTACACCGGCTTTCCCCGCGACACCAACGACTACTTCACGATTTACCTGCCCACTGGCGGTCACATTACCATCGTCCTGACTGGCATCCAGCCCACCGAACCCCTCCAACTGCAACTGCGCGATGGGAACACGAGTCTCCTGGACTACGTGGCTGAGCCCGGCCCGTACGAGATTGGCTACGACGGCCCGGCCGGGACCTATTACATTCGCATCTACGCGGCCGATCCCGACGGTGATGAACTCCAGTATAGTCTAGTAGTAACGTACCCTTGAGTCCGGCGGCAACTGATAGACAGCGGATAAGCGGATAGATAATACGCCTGTGCTTCATCCACTTATCTGTTGAAAATCCGCTGCCGATTTTGACGAATTGGCCCGCCTTGCTATACTTATACTTCCGACCTTAACGACAATCATAGAGGTAACATTTCATGGCTGACAGAGTGACAATAGAGGCTCAACCACGTGACGTGGTTGGTAAGCAAGTACGGCAACTGCGCCAGGCGGGTTGGGTGCCCGGCGTCGTTTACGGACAGAGCGATCCGCTCCATGTCCAGATGGAAAAACTCTCCCTGCGCCGCGCCCTGCGCGAAGCCGGCACGACCCAACTGATTGACCTGCAAATTGACGGCTCCCCACGCACCGTTCTGACCCGCGCCATCCAGATGCACCCCTACCGGGGCGAGGTCCTGCACGTTGACTTCTACGAAGTCAATATGCAGGAGACCATCACCTCCGAGGCGGAACTGGTCTTAACCGGCACGGCCGCTCCGGCCGCCGCCGGTCTTGGTTCCGTCACCCAGACCTTGTTTGAGGTAGAAATCGAATGTCTACCGGGCAACCTGGTTTCCGAAATCCTGGTGGACGTGAGCCAGATTCGCACGCCGGATGACCTGATCCACGTGCGCGATTTGCCCGTGCCGGCCGGAGTAGAGATTCTAACCCTGCCCGACCTGGTGGTGGCAAAGTTTGAGTACGCCGGCGTGGAAGAGGCGGAAGAAGAGGCAGTGGTCGCTGCCTCGGCCGACACTGTTGAAGTCATCAGCAAGGGCAAGAAGGAAGAACTCAACTTCTAATCGTATAGCGTATTGTCTATGCAGAAACCAGGTTTTTCCTAAAAACCTGGTTTCTGAGGTAGCGCGTAATGCGTAATGCGTAAGAGAGTCGCCGACGATACACGCATTACGCATTACGCCCTTTTGTTGCTGATAGTCCTGCTGGCGGCCGTCCTTCGGCTGACGGCCGTAGATTGGGACAGCTACAAGCACTACCACCCCGACGAACGCTTCATCACCTGGGTCGCCACGACCATTGAATGGCCGTCCGATTGGGCGACGGCCCTGAACCCCCACCAATCCACCTTCAACCCCTATTACTGGTCGCCAGAGGCCAGCAGTACGGGCATCGTCGTCGAGCAAGACAAGCCGCGCCGCTTTGCCTACGGCCACCTGCCCCTCTACCTGGGCGTGGCGGCTACCCGCCTGGCTGAATGGCTCGGCCCGGCCGTCACCCCATACCTGCCGGCCGGCTGGCTGCTGACTCGTGACCTCCTGAATGGGGCGCAACGGATCGAATTCAACCACCTGACGGCCGTCACCCGCGCCCTCACCGCCCTGGTAGATGTGGCTACCGTTGGCTTAGTCTTCGTTCTCGGCCGGCGTCTCTACAATCCCCAGGTGGGTCTGTTGGCTGCCCTGTTCCTGGCCCTGAATGTCATGCACATTCAGTTGGCCCACTTCTTCGCCGTTGACCCCTATCTGACCTTCTTCGCCCTGGCGGCCGTAACCAGCATGGTCTACGCGGTGCGGCCGGCGAAAAATGACCAGTTACCAGTAAACAGTGACCAGTTACCAGTTACCAGTTACCGTGCCGGTTACGCTTACCTGGCGGCCGTCTGCGTTGGGTTAGCCATCGGCTGCAAGTTCGCCGGTATCTTGCTGGTCTTGCCCCTGGCGCTTACCTTTTGGCTGGACAGGGGACGGCCGTTGAAGAGGCGTCTGCTCCGCTTCCTGCTGGCGTTGGCCGTAGCCGCCGCCACCTTTGCCTTGACCAATCCCTTTGCCCTATTGGATTGGACGTGCGAAGCGGTGACTCCGGTCGGCCGTCTGGGACCCTTCCAGGTACCAGCCATTAACTGGCGGTCATGCTTTTTGGAGAACGTCGCCCGCCAAAACGCTATGGTCGGTGGCAGCCAGGCCTTCGCCTTCACCCGCCAATACGCCGGCACAACCCCCTACCTCTACTACGTCGAAATGCAAATACGCTGGGGCATGGGGCCGCTATTGGGCGCGGCCGGTTTCCTGGGCCTGGCCTGGGCTGTCTGGAAGTGGGTAACTGGTTATTGGAAATTGGCACTTGGTCAACCACTCATCACTCACCACTCATCACTCATCACTCCCTCCTCCCTCATCCCCCTATCCTGGTGCCTCCCCTATTTCCTCTCTACTGGCAATTTCTACGTCAAGTTCATGCGCTACCTCCAGCCGCTCACACCGTTTCTGATGATTTACGCTGCCGCTTTTCTGCTGAGTTGGGGCCAAGCTGCCTGGCGGCGAGCGGCGGTCGCCCTGGTTGCCCTGACCACCGGCCTGTACGCCTGGAGCTTCATGGGCATTTACCAGCAGCCGCACTCCTGGATCAGCGCGTCCGAGTGGATATACGGCCACGTTGAACCGGGTAGTTTCATCCTCAACGAGCAGTGGGATGATCCCCTCCCCGACAACGTCTGGCTGGATGGTAAGCTGCGCCAACGGCGTGAGTACCAGGCCAGCGAGCTAACCTGGCTGACCGGGGCTGGTGACCAGGACAACCAAGCCAAATTGGAAGCCAACCTAACCTTGTTAGCGGAAGCCGACTACCTGATCTTGGTTTCCAATCGAATCTATGGTGTTGTCCCCCGCCTGCCGGCCGATTTCCCCCTCTCTAGCCAATACCACCCACTTCTGTTTGACGGCCGTCTGGGTTACGAAGTGGTTTACGTGAACGGTCGCTTTCCCCGCCTGGGCGATTTCTACTTGAAGCCGGATACATTCGGTTGGCCGGGTCTAAGGCCACCGGCGGCCGTCCAGAGCTATTTAGCCGCCCGGCCGGGCGTGAATTGGGGACGAGCGGATGAGAGCTTCCTGGTCTACGACCAACCCCTGACGATAGTCTTCGCCAATACCGGCCGGCTGACGGCCGCCGAAATGCTGGCCCTGTTTCAGAAATAGGTCACGCAAAAGTGAACTCTGACTAGCGGGCTATCGAGAAGTCGTCTAGCGTTTCGTTGCCGAAGCCAAAATCGGAGCCTTCCCAGTAAAGCCCCGGCCCGAAAGTGCAGTGCGTATTCGAGCCAAGTGAGCCAGCCCGGCAAACAAAGATGTCGTTGCTATCGCCGCTCAAGCCATCTACCGTCCAATCGCCCGACGAACTCAAGAATACTTCGTTGCTATCGAGGTCAAGCCAGGTTCCACCTACGTTCTCGGTCGGCCCGGCCAGACTCACGTCAGAGCCATCGAACAGCAACGCCCACGAGCCAGTCGTAAACCAGCCGTAGGTGGTCGGTGTAAAGACGAGTAAATCTTCGTTCCAGCCAACCACGTTGCCCACGTCAAAGTAGCCGACGGTGCTGACAATCAGCCGGCCGTCGGGCAGCATCGCCAGAGCGTCAATGTCCTCCAAATCACTGGCCAGGGCTACGTCAGAGCCGTCGAAGAACATAGTGAATGTGCCGGCCGTATCCTCACCCAGCGAAGTGGGCGCAAAGCGCACAACGTCTTCGTCTTCAACCGGGCCGACGGCCGGTATCTGAAAAGAGGCATCCAGGCTGAACAGGATGGAACCGTCTGCTTGAAGGTCGAAAGCATCTACGTCGGTGTTGCCAAGCCCTACGTCAGAGCCATCAAAGTAAAGGGCCCAGGTTTGTGTGTTTCCCTCGAAGACCAAAATGTCTTCGTTGCCGAAGAAGAATGTACCAAGCCAGCCGCCAGTCGTCGAGCTAACGTAGATGAGCGGATTCTGTTGCCCCGGCGTGGGGGTGGGAGTTGGCGTCTCGGTTGGCGGCGGCGTGGCCGTTGGTGTCTCTGTGGGCGTATGGGTCGCAGTGGGAGTTTCCGTAGGGGTGGGAACGGCTGTTGGCGTCTCGGTGGGAGTTTCTGTTGGAGTGGCTGTCTCGGTGGGAACGGCCGTTGGCGTTTCCGTGGGCGGCGGGGTAGCCGTGGCTGTTAGCGTTGGCGATGCCGTGATGGTGACTGTCGCTGTTGGCGTGGGTTCTGGGGCCAGGTCGAGGTCGAGACTGGTAAGGAAAACGTCGCCGCTACCGCCGTAAATCGGGTCATAAGCCCCGGCCGTCGTCGGGAAATCAGCCGAGAAAGTCCAGCCGGTCATCACTGCCCGGCCGTTGTTGCCCAGGGCCACGTCGCGGCCGTAATCGGAGGCCGCGCCGCCCAGGTAGGTGGAGTAAATGAGTTGGCTGCCGGCGGCATCCAGCCAGGCCACGTAAAGGTCATAGTCCCCGTTGTGACTTGGGTCGAGCGCGTCGGCCGTCATGGGAAAGTCCTCCGAATCGGTCTGGCCGGTCAGGATGACCTGGCCGTTGCGGTCAAGGGCCACCCCATGTCCATTATCGTAGCCGCTGCCGCCGAGGAACGTGGCGTAATTCAAGGCGCGGCCGTCCGCCTCCAGATAGGCTACGAAGGTATCATTAGCCCCATTATGGGTGGTGTCATAAGCTCCGGCGGTGACCGGAAAATCGGCCGACAGCGTATAACCCGTCAAGTAGACATTTTGCGCCGGGTCACCGGCCAGGGCCACGCCCCAATCCCAATCGCTCCCGCCCAGGTACGAGGAATAAACCAATTCAGTTCCTAAGCCGTTCAGACACAACACAAAAGCGTCGGCGTCACCGTTATAAGTGGTGTCAAAAGCCCCTGCGCTGGTCGGAAAATCGTCGGAGAAGGTATAACCAGTGATGGTCACGTCGCCATTGCTGTTGACAATAATATCGTCAGCCAGATCCAATTCCTGACCGCCGGCGAAAGTAGAGTAAGCCAGGTCGCTGCCGAGTGGGGTAATGTGACTGACAAAGGCATCCTGCTCGCCGTTGTGCGTGGTGTCGAAGGCTCCGGCCGTTGTGGGGAAGTCACTCGATTCGGTATAGCCGGTGACGTAAATGCGGCCAGAGCCGACCGCCGCCAAACCATAGCCATAGTCGTAACCATTGCCCCCTAGATACGTGCTATAGAGAAGGGCATTGCCCGCCCAATTTAAGCGAAGCACAAATGCGTCGTAGACCCCGCCATTGTGGTCTATGTCGTAGGCCCCGGCCGTCACCGGAAAATCGGTGGAATCGGTAAATCCAGTTATGGCCGCCCGGCCTTCGTCGTCTACGGCGATGTCATAGCCTTGTTCTGAGCCGCTGCCGCCGATAAAAGCCACGTAAGCCAGATTGACCCCGGCCGGGCCGACCTTGGCGACGAGAACGTCATTTCCCAGTCCACCATCTGTCTCACCGGCCACCGGCGTAAAATCTGACGTGCTGACCATCCCCACCAGGTAGGCCGAGCCGGCGGCATCCACCGCCACGGCGCGGCCGTCCTCGTAGTCGCCGCCGCCCAGAAAAGTGCTGTAGAACAGGCTAGGGGCAGCCAGCGGCGAGGCGTTAGCCGGCGGCAACCCATCGGGCGCGGCAAAGGGGGCCAGAAGTTCCTGACCCTGGAGAAGTGGCCTGGGGAGGGTTAGGCTTTCGCCGGCCGCCGCCACCGGTAGGAGGGGCATGGTGAAGTCGCCAACGGCCGTGCTGACCAAGAGGCTATGCTGCCCCACTAAGGTTAGTTGGTCGCTCCCTTCGACGCGCAGCCGAACCTGATTCAGAGCGGCCTGGCAATTTGTTTTACAGATCAGGCGTGGGGAGAGGCGGCCGTTGGCCCCGCTCAGTTCCAGGTCCAGTCCAGGATAGAGGTCAACGTAGCGCACGCCTTCCCATACTGGCGTGTCCGGCCGCCAGGCTGCCGGATCAGCCCCGTCAAAATAGGCGACGCGAACCGGCGAGGCAGCAAAGGGCTGCGGCCGTGACCAGTCCGCGCCGTTAAAGGCCAGTTTAAGATTGACCCGACGGGGAGTCGGGGCGGCGGGGGATTGAAGTGCGACGTTGTTCCCATGCTCCCCTGCGTCTCCGCTCCCTTGCTGCCCGGCAACCGTAATCCACAAACCCTCCTGGGTCAGCCAGAAGGTGCTGTTCGCCCCTGGCGACTGAAAGCGCACGTCCGGGTGAAATTGGCCGGCGTTTTCAATGAAGAGTAGAGAGGCTGGCGGAGACAGTGGAGGGGCAGGCTGGGCGGCCGTCAACTGCTGCGAACTCTGGGTCGTCAAGAACAGGGCGGCTAAGAAGCCTGGTGCGAGTATCAGAGCCAGCAGTTTTCTCATGAGTAAAGTGGGGCCAGCCGCCAGCTTACCCCTCAAACCCCGTAGACCTACGGGGTTTGATAAAACACTACGGATTGGCAGTGTAGGCTTCTGCGTTGCCGGCCCGTGTGTCAGTCCACAACGCACGCGGCTGGTTATTGCTGCCCACACTCAACCCATTGTAATCACCAATAAATGTCCCGCCAAAACCATCGTTGGCCGGATTAGAAGATTGCGTCGTGGCCCGGCCGGCCCGCCGGAACGAGATACCCTGATTGGTCGAGCGGCTGCAACTCACGTCCAGCCAGTTGGTGGCGTTCCAACTCTGGTCATAGTAGCAGATCCAAATCACGCCGTTGGCGGCCACGTCCATCCACTGAAAGAATTGGTCGTCCTGCGGCCGGCTGTTGACCCGCACCGGCGCGCTCCAGGTCGCCCCCTGGTCGGTGGAGCGAACCAACATCACATCGGCGTTGCCGGCCGCGTAATCGGCGTAGGTCACATAGATGGTCCCATTGGCCTGATCAACGGCCGCCGTCGGGAAGTTGTTGACGCGGAACAAATTACCTGTGAGGGGGGAGGGTAGGCCGGTCAGGCTGGCTGCCTGCACGGGTGCCCCCCAGGTCGCGCCACCATTGCTTGACTTGTTGACGTAAATACGCGCCGAACCGCTGCACGGTGAACACCAGGTCACGTAAACGGCTCCATCAGGCCCGGCCGCCGGGTGCGCCCCCTGGACTGAGGTGTGCGAGCCGCTGACCAAAATGGGCAGGCTCCAGGTCGTTCCGCCATCGGCCGAGTAAGCCACGTAGACCCTTGAGGTGGTGAAGAAGCCGGTGAACTGCGTCCAGGCCACGTACAAGCGGCCGTAGTAAGGGCTGCTGGCGGTAGTGTCAATGGTCAACATTTCCTTGTCGTGGAACGTGTTGCTGGAGTTGGATTGGACGATGGCGACTGGCGTAGTCCAAGTGGCCCCATTATCGGTGCTTTTCACCGCCACCAACGCGCTGCGGCCATAGGTGCGGTCGAAGCCCAGGCAGACGAAGTGAACGGCGCCATCCCCAGCGTAATAGACCGTGGGGTCGCCGGCCGCGTCGTAATCAAACGGCCCGCCGTTGCCCTGGGTGACGCCCTGGATGATGCCAGAGCTCCAGGAAAGGCCGCCATCGCTGCTGCGCGTATAGCCGCAATTCACGTCGCCGCTCGGCGAGGAACGGTAATCGTTTACGCCGCCAACCACGTTGTTGACGTTGGTGGGGTGGACAGTGATGGTCGTCTCGTTCTGGGCCAGCGTATTGTTGGTGGTGTTGACGTTGGTTATGGCGGCCGGGCCAGGCAAGGCCAGCCCAGCCGGCCGGGCGTACCGTTGGGGATCAAAAGCCACAACCCCCGACACGGAAGTGGTCAGCGGCTCTAAGCCATCTTGGCCCTTGACCGTTCCAGAGGTTATAATTAGGGTAGCTACGGCGAAGGCAAGGAGGTAGAGAGCCGATATTCTTCTTAACATGGATTGGTTACCTTGACGACAGTGAATGAGGTGGTTGGGTGAGCCTGGTCACGGTGACGGCGAAAACACACAATACAGGCACGGCCGTTACTCTTTATACTGACCCTACCATTATAGCACGACAAGATTACAGATGCTATTAAAGTCCCTGTAGAAACCAGGTTTTTTGCCGGTAATGACGATGGTTGTCCAGAGAAAAACCTGGTTTCTAGCTGAGTGGTTGCCCACTTTGTAACCATTGCAACTCTAACCAAGTGGGCTAAACTACCGGCCATAGGAGACTGGACTATGCGTGTGGTTATTACTGGCGGCACGGGTCTCATTGGACGGGCATTGGCGGCCGACTTGGTCGCTGACCACCCGGTTTTTGTTCTCAGTCGTCACCCGCAACGAGCCAGCCATTTACCGGCCGGCGTGCAGGTGGTGGGCTGGGACGGGCGCACGGCCGAAGGCTGGGGCCATCTGGCTGATGGGGCCTGGGCCATTGTCAATCTAGCCGGTGAGAGCATCGCCGGGGAGAAGTTCTTGCCGGCGCGCTGGACGGCCGAACGGAAACGCCGTCTGCGCGATAGTCGTCTACAGGCCGGCCAGGCGGTCATGGCCGCTGTCGAAGCCGCCGCCCAGAAGCCGGTCGTTGTCGTCCAGGCTTCGGCCATTGGTTATTACGGCCCCCGCCAGGCGGAAGTGATTGACGAGACGGCCGCCGCCGGCCAGGACTTTCTGGCCCGCCTGGCCGTCGAGTGGGAGGCCTCAACGGCGGCCGTCGAACATAAGGGCGTGCGGCGGGTGATCATCCGAACCGGCGTGGTGCTGGCCCGGCAAGGTGGGGCTTTGCCGCGCCTCCTGTTACCCTACCGGCTCTTCGCCGGCGGCCCGATGGGGAATGGGCGGCAGTATTATGCCTGGATTCACCTGGCCGACGAGGTGCGGGCGATTCGGGCCTTGCTGGAAAACCAATTGGCGGCCGGCCCCTTCAACCTGGTTGCCCCCCACCCCTTGCCCAACCGGGAGTTTGGGCAGGTGTTGGGGCGCGTGTTGGGGCGGCCGTCCCTCCTACCCGTGCCAGGGCCGATGATGCGGCTGGCCTTTGGCGAAGTGGCAACCGTTGTCCTGGACGGGCAACGGGTCATCCCCCGCCGGTTACAGGAAATGGGCTTCCCATTCCGCTTTCCCGATCTGCAAGCGGCCCTGCGCGACTTGCTCTAGCTGTAGGGCAATCTGCCAGATGGCCCTACAGCTTTTAATTATGATCAACACCCTCTATAGACACGCAGACGGAACGTACCAGGCAGGGTTATCGGCCGATGACATCGCCGCCGCCCTCGCGGATAAAGAGGGATTGCTGTGGGTAGACCTGGTGGATGAAGCGCACGACACGGCCGAATCGCTTTTGCGCCAGGTCTTTGGCTTTCACCCCCTGGCCGTAGACGACGCTCTGCACGAAACGCACGTACCCAAACTAGACGATTGGCAAGACTATCTCTACGTCGTCTTGCGAGCAGTTACCTTTAGCCCAGCCCAGGGAGGCGCGCTATTAGCCGACGAAGTAGACGTATTCTTGGGCGAGAATTACCTCGTCACCTATCACGAGAAGCCAATCGTCGCCGTCGATCACGTTCGTTCGAGTTGCCAGCGCAGCGAGCGTCACCTGGGCTTTGGCCCGGACCACCTGCTGTACCTCTTGGCCGACGAGTTGGTGACGGAGTATATGCTGGTGGTGGAGGACCTGGATGCGGCCATAGACGAAATCGAGACGCAGATTTTTGACCGGCCGGGGCCGGGCGTTCTGGCAAGCATCTTTACCTTAAAACGGGCCGTTCTCAAACTGCGGCGAACCGTCTCGCCCATGCGTGAAGTGTTGAACAAATTGGCCCGCGATGATTATGCCATGATTGACGCCAAAGACCGCGTCTATTTCCGCGACGTATACGATCACCTGGTGCGGTTACACGACATCAATGAAGGTTTGCGCGATTTAATTGGCGGCGCGTTGGATACTTACCTCTCCGTCATCAACAATCGCATGAACGAGATCGTCAAGACGTTGACCATCATCACCACCTTGTTTATGCCGCTCTCTTTTTTGGCGGGCTTCTTTGGCATGAACTTCTTTCAGCCGGTGGAGCGTAGCTTGTTCCCCTGGACAGGTGAAACCGCTTTTTGGGGTTCGATGGCAATCATGGTCATTACCCCACTGGCGATGGGCTGGTGGTTGCGACGGCGGGGTTGGATGTGATGATGTCCTGGTTGCAAAGCACGTTGCTCGATCCTGTTGTCCAGGCCAAGCTGCTCAACACCCTGCTAATTTTGGTGGCTCTTTGGCTTGTGCGCTGGCTCGCGGTTAGGGTGGTGACCGGCCGCGTTAAGGACGTTCACCTGCGCTATCGTTGGGTCAAAACCATCAACTACCTGATGGGCGCGCTGGGCTTTTTCCTGGTCGGACGCCTGTGGTGGACGGGCATCCAGGCCGCCGCAACCTTCCTGGGCTTGTTTTCGGCCGGGGTGGCGATTGCCTTGCGCGAGCCGATTTCCAACCTGGCCGGCTGGTTTTACATCCTGTGGGCACGGCCGTTTGCCGTGGGTGACCGCGTCCAGATTGGCAAGGAGGCCGGCGACGTGATTGACCTACACTTTTTTACCTTTACCCTCCTGGAGATTGGCAACTGGGTGGAAGCCGACCAGAGTACCGGCCGCGTTTTGCAGATTCCCAACAGCAAGGTGTTTGTGGAGCCAGTGGCAAACTATACGGCCGGTTTTGAGTACATCTGGCACGAAATGACCGTCATTGTGACGTTGCCCAGTAACTGGGAGAAAGCGAAGACGATTTTGCAGGCGATTGGCGACCAGCACGCCGGCCACCTGGCCCGCAGCGCGGAGGCCCAACTACACCAGTCGGCCCACCGCTACTTTATCACCTATTCCCGCCTGACCCCCATCGTCTACACCCGCCTGGCTGGTAACGGCGTCTCCCTTACCCTGCGCTTTCTGTGTGAGCCGCGCCAGCGCCGTCTCCGTGAAGAGGCCATTTGGGAAGACCTGTTGCGAGCCTTTGCCGCCGAGCCAGACATTGTTCTGCAGACCTGACAGGTTTCCAAAAACCTGCCAAGTCTGGAGTGTTCAGATCGGCCCCTACGGCCGGAGGTGGGCTACCCGCAAGAGATTATCGGCCCAGGTGGTTAATTCATCCGCCACAGGTATTCCTCTCGTCCATCTCCCCGCTTGTTGGTTGGCGAAAGGATTTCGATAGCTGTCACCAACTGACGATGAGCCGTGTCGCGGATCTCCACCGTCACGTGGGGGACGGGCATTGGCATAACCGTAGCTAACTGCAAAGGCGCAATGGTTACGGCCGTCGCTGGAAGGGTCGCCGTAAAGCTATCTCCCCGCAGAACTCCTACGTCCGGGTAAAGGCCGCTGGTCGTAATGGCCACACTTTCTGGCATTTCCATAACGAATCGCTCGGTCGGCAACACCAGGTAACGGGGGCGGAGTTTAGGAGCCAGCTGACGCACGATTTCCGCACCCAGGGAGAAATGTAAGGTCGTCCAAAGCGAGCCTTCCAGGTAAGGATCCATCCCGGGAAAGGGAGAAGCCACTATCACCTCCGCTACTATTGCCTGGATTATACCATAGATTCGGTTTTTTTTACGAAGTAACTGTTCAGGCTCTCTGTAGAAACCAGGTTTCTTGCGCGTAATGGCGATTGCTTGCCAGGGAAAAACCTGGTTTCTGGCTTTAGGAAGGGAGAGCGGCCAGGGCGGCGCGGGTCACACTCTCGGCCGGCTGGGCGCCCACCGCCGCAAAGACCTCCAGGGCGGCCTGGTAGAGCGTGCGGGCCTTCTCGCTGCGGCCGTTTGGCGAAGGACTCACCCGCGCCCAATTCGTATAAAGCTGCCCCAGGGCCAATTGGCTTCTGGCCGCCTTGAAGCGTTGGCCCGTCGTCTGCAAGGCGCGGATCGAAGCCTGCAAAGAATGTTCGGCCGCTTCGTGCTGGCCGTCCCAACCCTGTAACACGCCCAGGATACGCAGAGAGTCGCCCAATAACTCCTGGCTGCCGCGAGCCTCGGCTTGTTGGACGGCTTCGAGGGCGTGCGGCCGGGCTTTGTCTAACTCCCCCATTTCCAGATAGGCCCAGGCCAATCGCCATTCCGCTTCCACGGCCGCCTCCACCACGCCAGCTGCCAGGGCAACGCGCTGGGCTTCCGTTAGGTGGGCTATGGCCTCCTGCAGGCGGCCGCGTTGGATGTCGAGTTCGCCCAGGTCCGATAGAACGAGAGCGACCTGGCGAGGGTTGGATAAGGAGCGGGCCGAGTTAATGGCTGCCTTGAGCTTGCGGAGGCCGTTCCCCCATTCCCCTCGGGCGAGGTGGACAATAGCCAGGTTATGTTGGGCATCTATCACCCCTTCTGTATAACCTGTCCTGCGGTGAAGCTCCAGACTGGATCGCAGATAGCTGATAGCTTGCTCCCAATCCAACAGACTGAAGGCGGTCGCAGCCAAATTATTGTGGGAGCGGGCCAAGCCATCCAGATCGCCGAGTTGCTGGCGTAGGGCTAGTCCTTTTTGGAAGTAGGTTTGGGCTGAGGACAGTTGGCCCAATTTGTAGAAGACGACTCCTAGCCGGTTGTAGGCGGAGGCCAACTCGGCCGGGTGGTTGAGTTGTTCCAGGATGGGTATGGCCCGACTGAGCCAGTTCAGAGCGGATTCATTGGCTCCTCGCAAAGAATCCAGCCATCCCTTTTCGCTGAAGATGCGCGCCCGGCCGATCGTTTGTGACGGCACGCCAGCCTCTTCGAGAGCAGCCAGCCCCTTGTCTAGCCACCGGCCAGCTCCCTCGAAATCACCCTGCCCCTGGCACGTATGTCCCAGACGGGCGCAGACGGCGGCAATTCTTTCGGCCGCGTCTGGCTTGTCCAAGTCGGCCAGGAGAGCTAGGGCTGATTCATAATCGGCAATGGCTAGGCGATAGGCGCCGGTAAGGCTACGCAATTCACCGAGGCCGACGTGGGTGCTGATTCGACTGGTGACCCAGGTGTCCGGTTGCTCATCCATGAGGCTTAGGGCTTGTTCGTAGAAGGCAATAGCGGACTGGCTGGCGAGGCGCTGGCGGGCGCACTCGGCCGCCTGTAGCAAGAAAGGTATGGCTCGGCTTGGTTCGTCGCTGTGCCAGTAGTGATAGGCGATGGTTTCGGCGTCGTTGGCCCGCCCCTTAGCCTGAGTCTTTTCTAAGATGGCCGCCACCTCTCGATGTAGTTGCTTACGGCGACGGAAAAGGAGGCTATTGTAGACGCTATCGCGGGTCAAGCTTTGCCGAAATTCGTATTCGGCCGCTGTCTTGCCGTTGGCGGCCTGGATGATCCCGCGCTGTTCCAATAGCTTAATCAGAAAATCGAGGTCTGGCGCACTATCACTGATCAGTTGGCGCAACAGGGGCAAGGAAAAGCGCCGCCCCAGCACGGCCGCACTTTGCAGAATATATCGCGCCTGCGGCCCCAGGCTATCTACGCGGGCCATGATCGAGCGATCCAGGGTCACGGGTACGGCCGCTTCTGCTGGGTCGTCCTCCCCTCCAGCTGGCCAACTCCCATTCGTCTGCAAGGTGCCCTGATCGGACCAGAGTCCCAATAGCTCTTCGGTATAGAGGGGATTTCCCTGAGCCTTGCCAACGATCTGCCGTTCGACAGCTTCTGGAAGAGGCGCCAAAGTCGGCAAAGATCGTAGTAGCGCCAGATTGTCGGTTGCTGATAGGGGCCGTAAATCGAGACGATGATAACGTTCGGGCAGACATTCGCGGGCGACCTGGTCTGTTTTATCCAGAGCGGGGCCGGCGGCCGGGCGCGCTGTACAGCAAATAAACAGTGGAATGGGCTCGGGGCTACGCAGCAGAAACAGGAGAAGGTCGAGTGAGGCCTCATCAAGCCACTGAATATCCTCGATGACCAATACAAAAGGCTCCTGGGTCGCCAGGTGGGTCAGCAGGCTGCGGACGGCCAGAAAGGTGTATTGGCGTAACTGGGCAGCCGGCAACGCCGATAGCAACTGGATGGCCTCGCCTGTCTCGGGTAAATCGAGCAGGTTCAGCAAATAGGGCCGGGCGACCTCGAAGATGGTTACGTCTAACGCCTTCAATTGTCTGGCTACTTTCTGGCTGGCGACCGCCGGCGGCTCGCTGCCCTCGATTTGCAGATAGCGACGCAGGACTTGGCTGAAGACGCCGTA
>JBFMFT010000179.1:0-9611 GCA_040751925.1 Chloroflexota bacterium | reverse complement strand
CAATCTGCTGGGATAGGGGGCGGGGATTAGGGGATTGGGGGATCAAATGATGAGAGAACCCCCTAATCCCCCAATCCCCGCTACTCAGGCCATACAGCCGGTAGCCCAGGGCCGGCACGTCCTGGGCCAGAAAGACCAGGCGGCCGTCGGATAGGGTTTGGGTCGGCACGGCCGCGCCAGTTTCCAGGTCAATCAGGGTAATCGGTTGAGCGGGGATTAGGGGATTGGGGGATTGACTGATTGGGAAAAATCCCCTAATCCCCAAATCCCCGCCATCAATCGTAACTAGGTCGCTGCGCGGCCGGGAGAGGCCATTGTAAACGACCAGGGCCGGCTGGTCGGTCTGGATGTTGTTGACCAATGCCCGCAACCCCTGGCTGAGTAGACGGCCGGCCGTGCGCTCACCCGTCACCACGTTCTGGCGAAACCACTGGTTGCTGACGTTGATCTGCTGCTCGGTCAGGTCGAAACCGCCGCCCGGCCCACTGTGTTCGTCGTAGACCAGCAGGCCATCGTAAATCTGGTCTAATTGGGCGGCCGGGTAAGGCACGGTATTGTCCAGGCCAAAGGCGACGGCCGCCAGCGTTTCCGCCTGGGCGGCTGTCTCCCGCGTGGCTCGCACTTGACTGGTGGAGACAGGGGTACGGGTGTCGCCATTATCCCAACGACCAGACCAATCACCGCCATAGACGGTGAAGCCATCGTCGCCATACACCTCGCGCACGTGCTGAAAGAAGGCGTCGGGGGTGGAGATGAGGATTTGCGGCCAGGTATGCTCTTGGTTCCACCGCTCGATATTGTTCAGCGCGCCCAGGATGGTATCGGCCCCGTCGTTGTCAAAGCCCTCCATGACAATAATCGAGTCATACGCGTAGCCATTGCCCTCGTAGAAGTCAATCATCTCCTGGGTATGCTGGCGCATGTCCTGATACTGGGCTGAGAGCCAGTAGGTGAAGATGCCCTCGGCGTAGCTGTTGGCGCTCATCCAGGTCAAGACCTGGCTATCATCCACCCCTTGCCAGTTGAATAGATAGTCGGCTACGGGAATATCGGGCAGGCCGCCAAAGGCCGTATTGACGCCGGCCACCAGGTTTCGCACGCCATTAGCGGCCAACACCTGGGGCAAGGCCCAGGACGACCCCGGCACGTCGTCGGAGACAGCCGTCTCCAGGTCTAGTCCCCAGCTATCCTCGTAGAAGCGGCCGGGATAAACGAAGCGATTCAACTCCTCACTCCCCATCAAACCCTGGTGCATATTGGCGTAACCGGCCGTCAGGCTGATTTTGCCCTGCTCAATCAGGCCGCGCAGCCGGTCAATCTCGGCCGGATCGGGGGTCTGGGCCAGCCATTGATCAAGCTGCCACACACTCTCTATCGTCCAGTGGTATTCTGGGTATTGCTCGGCGTAATCCATCGCCTCGTCAATGTACTGCTTGTGCAGGCCGATGACCTCCGGCACGGAGTAGTTGAAGCCGATGTCCAGGTGGGAGAGGGGGACGACATAGAGGTAATGGATAGCCCCGCCGTAGGGCGCGTTTCTAACTTGCCCGACGGCCGCTGAAGCAGCCCTTACGAACGAGGCCCGACCCAACCATACGGAGGCCACCACCAGGATCACGAGACCGGCCACCCATCCGATTTTGGATTTTGGATTTTGGATTTTGGATTGGCGAACTGCCACTTGCCACTTGCTACCTGCCACTTGCCACCTGCTACTTGCCATCAGCTACTCCTCCATCTGTGGGGGTGTTTCCATCTCCTTCCGGCCGATAAAGATCAGCGATTCCAGGTCTTCCAGATCTTCGGGAATGTAACGGGCCACTATTTCACGCACCTTTGTCAGTTCATCATCGCTGGCCCAGCCCAACATGGTTGTCAGATCGCCCACGTCGCGGCCTCGGCCAGCTTTCATTTTCATAATGATGAGATACGGCAACCCCAAAACCGGATAACCGGCCGGGTCGTACTCTGGGTTCGCCAAAGCCTCGTTAAGCCATGGATAGCGGCCGAACAGCACATCTAATTCTACCCCTTCGGGAGAACGCATGAGATAACCAGGTACAGCCAGTTCACTCTCAATGGTGTAGCCTGCCTTCCGTAACCTTTCAACGACCTCGTCTTCATCTCGCTGGTGAACCAGAACATCCATATCTTTGGTGGCACGTTCTGGCATATAGGCACGCGTAGCCACACCACCAATGATTGCCCAGCGAATTCCTTTAAGGATAGTTCGTAAGTCAGGCCAGGGGTTCAAAGCAGTCCTTGTCAGCATAAACTCAACTCCACTGCCCGTTCCAGGCTGCACGCGCCGACGGGCCAACTCAATGAGGAAGTGACGCATTTGGCGTGGGGTTAGGTTGCCATCAGGGGCGATACGGGCGACGGCCGGCGGCACAGGCATCTGGGACATGACTCAATTGTACCGGCCGGTCACAGATGGGCAACGAAACGTTGGCGGCCGGGCGCAGTTGGGACATAATTACCCTACTCAGCCAGAAACCAGGTTTTTCGCGAAAAACCTGGTTTCTACAGAGGCGAGACAGGAGGGAAGGAATGACCATAGCAACTTTGTCCCCGACAGCCAGCCGGCGCGAACGTTGGGCCTGGTATTTGTACGACTTTGGCAACTCGGCCTATGCGTCGGTCGTCTTGCTGGCCGTCTACTCGGCCTATTTCAAGCAGCAAGTAGTGGGCGGAGCCGAGGGGTCGCGGTTGTGGGGGTTAAGCATTGGCGTCGCCATGCTGGTCGTCGCCCTCACCGCGCCCATCCTGGGGGCTATTGCCGACTTCAGCGCATCCAAGAAGCGGTTTCTCCTCTTTTTTACCGTGATGGTCTGTTTGTTTACGGCCGGCCTCTTTTTCGCCGCGCCCGGCCAGGTGGTGATTGGGGTAGCCTTCTTCGTTCTGGCCGAGATCGGCTATCGTAGCGCGCAGGTCTTCTACGACGCCCTCTTGCCGGAGATTGCCGCACCGGAGGAGATGGGGCGGGTGTCGGGTACGGGCTGGGCAGTCGGCACGGCCGGGGGCATTGTTGTGCTGCTGCTCATTTTGCCGTTGGTCGTGCTGATCGAGGGGACGTTTATCATCCGGCTGACCATGGTGATTACGGCCCTGTTCTTTGCCCTGTCCTCGATTCCCATTTTCACGCGGCTCAAGGAGCGGGGACGGCCGCAGCCCCTCCCGCCGGGGGCCACTTATCTCAACGCTAGCCTCAAACGTCTGGGCCATACCATCCGCACGGCCGGCCGCTACAAGGAATTTCTCAAGTTCATGCTGGCCTTCCTCATCTACAACGATGGGGTGATCATGGCCCTGGACTTCGCCGCCATTATCGGGGCTGTCCTCTATGGCCTCGACCAGCAGGGGTTGATTATCTTCGTCATCATTGTCCAACTGACCAATACGATTGGAGCTTATGGCTTTGGGCAGTTGGTAGATCGAGTGGGCGGCAAGCGATCCCTTTACGCCTCGATTGCCCTGATGATTGCTGCCGTGCTGCTGTTGTATTTCAACCAGACGACGGCCGGCTTTTTCTTGATTGGCGCGCTGGCCGGGGTAGCCATGGCCGGTATCCAGTCGGTCAGCCGGACGATGGTGGCGATGTTCAGCCCGCCGGGGCAGAGCGCGGAGTTCTATGGTTTCTTTGCAGTGGCCGGCCGCACCTCGTCGTTCATCGGCCCGGCCGTCTATGGGTGGGTGGCGGCCGAGGTGGCTTTGCGGTTGCAGGCCCAGGGGCAGGCGGCGTTGGCTGCCGAGCAGGCCGGCCAACGGCTGGCGATCCTGACCATCGCCGGCTTCCTGCTGGTGGGTCTGGTCTTGCTTACCTTCGTCAGCGAAGCCAGAGCGAAGGCGGCGGCGATGGTGGCCCGGCCGGTATCACCCGAACCGGCCGCCTGACCTCTTCTCACCGCAGAGACGTGGAGAGCGCGAGAGGATGGTTAAAGGTTGAAGGTCGAAAGTTAAAGGTTTTCCGAACCTTCAACCTTTAACTTTCAACTTTTAACCTCCAGATTGTCTCCGCGTCCTCCGCGTCTCTGCGGTGAAACAGATTGATAGGAGCAATTCGATGAGTGAAATAACCGGCGGCGAACTGCTGCTGAAGTGTCTGAAAGAGGAAGGCGTCGAAGTGATGTTCGGTGTGCTGGATGGTAGCTTCAACACCTTCCTGGCGAAATTGGCTGATTATGGCATCCGCTTCGTCAACACCCGCCACGAAGCGGCGGCGGCGCACGCGGCCGAAGCCTACGCCCGGATTCGCGGCGAACCGGCCGTCGTCGTCAGCGGCATTGGGCCAGGGGCAGCCAACATGGTTTCTGGAATTGTTACCGCCTACGCCGAGGGTAGTCCGGTCATTGCCCTTAGCGGCCAGCGGCGGCGCAACATCATCTACCCCGACCGGGGCGGCTCGTTCCAAAACGTGGATTTGCTAGGGCTGTACCGGCCGGTGACCAAGTGGTGCGCGGGGGTGCGGGAGTGGCGGCGGTTGCCGGAACTGCTGCGCCAGGCGTATCGGGCGGCCATGAGCGGGCGGCCGGGGCCGGTTTACCTGGAAATTCCCGAAGACGTGCTGCGCGGCCGGGGCGATTTAGACAGCGTGGCGATTTATTCACCGGCCCAATACCGGCCGGGGCGACCGCGGGCCGGCGACCCGGCCCTGGTAATGCAGGCGGCCGAATGGCTGGCGCGGGCGGAGCGGCCGTTCATTCACGCGGGAACAGGTGTGTCGTGGTCGGCCGCCTGGGACGAAGTCGCGGCCCTGGGCGATTACCTGGCGGCGGCCATGACCACCAGCCTGGGGGCGCGAGGGGTTATCCCCGAAGACCACCCGCGCTATTTTCATCCTCTGGATCGAGCAGGGCTGGAAGCGGCCCGTTCGGAGGCGGACGTGGTGCTGGTGGTAGGCGGCCGGCTAGGTGAATTGGATAACTGGGGCCGACCGCCGTCCTGGGGACTACCCAGCCAGCAGAAGGTGATCCAGGTGGACGCAGACCCGACGGCGATTGGCCTCAACCGGCCGGTAGACCTGGGTATCGTGGGTGACGCCAAAGCAGTATTGAGTGAGTTGCTGGCGGCCGTCGCCAGGTTGACCGATCCCAAGCCCGAACATCCCCTCTTTCCCCACTACCGCCACTTGAGCCAGACCTGGCAGGGCCAATTGGCGGACGCCTTGCAGTTGGGTATGGGGCAGATTAACTCCGGCCGGATGGTGCAGACAGTCCGCGATTTCTTCCCCCCAGAGGCGATAGCAGTAATGGACGGCGGCAATACCAGCCTGTGGGCGGTCAGCTTTAACCCCATCCTCAGACCGCGCAGCTACCTCTATACGGCCAAGTTCGGCCACCTGGGGACGGGTCTGCCTTACGCCATCGGGGCCAAGCTGGCGGCGCCTGAGCGGCCGGTTTACCTCATCTCTGGCGACGGGGCGTTGGGCTTCAATATCCAGGAATTGGAGACGGCCGCCCGCTATAACCTGCCCATTACGGTCATCGTGGCTTGCGACCGGGGCTGGGGGATGGAGCGGTCGTCGCAACTATTCGCCCAAATTGGGGCGATGGTGGAAACAGAGCTTTCGCCAGAAGTGCGCTATGATCAGGTGGCCCAGGCTTTTGGCTGCTATGGCGAGAAGGTGGAGGAGTTAGCCGAGTTGCGGCCGGCCTTGCAACGGGCGGTGGCTTCGGGGCGGCCGGCCCTCCTGCAAGTGATGGTGGATCAAATGGCGAATTTGGCCCCACCAGGCTTGATGACCTTTGGCTCAATGGTTTACCGGGCAGAGGATTAGACAGAAACTCGGTTTTTCCGCAGAAACCGAGTTTCTACCTAGCAGATGTACGATTTACGCGAGAAAGTAGCGATAGTGACGGGGGCCGGCCGGCGGGGCGGGATTGGGGCGGCGATTGCCCGGCGGCTGGCCGAGGACGGGGCGCAGGTGGTCATTGGCGACGTGTGTGGGCCGATTACCGATTTACCCAACGCCGGCAGTCCCCAATGGGAGGAGTTGGCGGCGGTAGCCGAGGAAATCACGGTCCTGGGGGGCAAGGCCCGGCCGCTGCGGGTGGACGTGAGCGATTCCGCTTCGGTGCAGGCCATGATCGAAGAGACGCGGGCGACCTTCGGCCGGCTGGATATTCTAGTGAACAATGCGGGGGCGGCGATTGCCCCTTTGCCCGTCCAGCACATGCCGGAAGAGGCCTGGCGCAAAACCCTGGACATCAACGCGACGGGTACGTTTTTGTGCTGCAAGTACGCCCTGCCGTTAATGGTTGAGGGCGGGCGGGGCGGCCGCATCGTCAATATCTCCTCTATCGCCGCCGAACGGCCGCGTCCCTACGTCTCCGCTTACGCAGCCAGCAAAGCGGCCGTCATTGCCCTGACCCGCTCGCTGGCCCAGGAAGCGGCCGGTTGGGGCATCACTGTCAACGCCGTGCTGCCGGGGGACGTGGATACGGCCATGAAGCAGTGGGGGATGCAACTGGAATCACTCGTCTCCAGCCAGCCTTACGAGGACGTGGTAGCGAACCTGGTGGCCCGCATCCCCCTCAAGCGGTTGGGAACGCCGGCCGACGTGGCTCGCTTGGTCGCTTTTTTGGCTTCCAACGAGGCCAGTTTCATCACCGGCCAGGCGGTGAACTTGACCGGCGGCCGTGAGTTGAGTTGAGATTCTGCACAAGACCTGACAGGTTTTTGGAAACCTGTCAGGTCTGAAATCTATAGGAGGACACGCCATGCTTACTCTCGCCAGTCGCATTGCCGCTCATCTCTTGCTGGGGTTCATTTTGGGTGGAATCGCCGGCTGGGCCGGCCGGCCCCCGGCCGCCGCCCAGGTAATTGACTCGCCGGCCGCTCCGGTTGACGAAATGGCCCGGCGACGGCAGCTTCTCATGGCTGCCGAGGACCGGCCGCAGGAGCCAGAACCTGTCGCAGCCCTGGGTTTCACCGCCTGTGTCAATGGCTTTGCCTCGATTTATCCCTGCCAGAACGTAGACCTGATGGCCGTTATGCCCCTGGCGACCTTTGGGGCCGGCCGCGCGGCCGACATTTGGGGCTGGACGGATCCCCTGGATGGGAAGGAATATGCCCTGATCGCCTTCAACACGGGCGTAGCCTTCGTGGAGTTGAGCGATCCGACTAATCCACTCTACCTGGGCAGCTTGCCGACGGAGACCTTTGCCACGACCTGGCGGGACGTGGAGGTGTACAATAACTACGCTTTTATTGTGGCCGACGCGGCCGGTAGTCATGGGGTGCAAATTTTTGACCTGACCGAATTGCGCGACGTGCCAAATCCGCCGGTGACGTTTGCCGAGACCGCTCACTACGACGGTGTGACCAGTTCGCATACCCTCGTCATCAATGAGGTCACCGGTTTTGCCTACGCCACTGGCACAAACACGTGCAGTGGTGGACTGCATATCATCAACATCCAGGACCCTCTTAACGTCGCCTTTGCCGGCTGCGTGAGCAACGACGGCTATGTGCATGAGACGCAGTGTGTCGTCTACAACGGGCCGGACGTGGAACACCAGGGTCAGGAGATTTGCTTCAACGCCAACGAAGACACGATTACCATTGTAGACGTGACTGACAAGGGCGCGCCGGCGCAACTCTCGCGCACAGGCTATAGCGGCGTGGGCTATACCCACCAGGGCTGGTTGACAGAGGATCACGCCTACTTTCTCTTGAACGACGAGACGGATGAACTGACTTATGGGCATCACTCACGTACCCGCATCTGGGATATGGCTGATCTGGACGCGCCGGCGCTGATTGACTATTACGATGGCCCGACGACAGCCACCGACCACAACCTCTACGTGCATGAGGGTCTGGTCTACGAGGCCAATAACGCGGCCGGTTTACGCATCCTGGACGCCAGCGACGTGAGTAATGGCAACTTAACCGAACTGGCTTACTTCGACACCTATCCCGCCAATGATTTTGCCGGTTATACCGGCAGTTGGGGCAACTACCCCTTCTTTAACAGTGGTCTGGTTGTCATCAGCAGCCGGTTCGAAGGGTTTTTTGTCTTACGGCCGACCCGCCTCAACCTCTCCGGCGATAGTACGCTAGATACCCTGCCCGGCACGACGGTGACCCACACCTTTAGCCTGAATAATAGTGGCCCGGCCGACAGCTTCAGCTTGAGCGTGAGCGATTACGAATGGCCGACGACCTTGCTGACTCCCTCACCCCTGGCTCTGGCTCCCGGCGAGAGCGTAATCATCGTGGTTGAGGTGGAAGTGCCTGGGCTAATCCTGGAAACCGTACACGGCACGGATAGTTTTACCTTGACGGCGGTCTCGGAGAGTGATCCAACTCTCTCCCGTTCGGCCGTCGGCACGACCCATTCCGTCACCACCTCCGGGATTGTCACTTCTGGTGATATGAGTGGGGAGGGGGCGGCCGGGGAGACAATAACCTATCAGGTTGTCGTGACCAATACCGGCAACTACACCGATACTTTTAGCATCAGCTATGGCCCATCTACCTGGAATGTGAGTGGGCCGGACAGTGTAGGGCCGTTGGCTGCCGGGGTCGGCACGACGGCCGAGATTCAGGTCACGGTTGGCAATGGCAAAGCGGACGTGGTGACGGTTACCTTTACCTCTGGTCTGGATAACTCGGTGTCGGCGACAGTTACCTTGAGTACCACGTCCGCGACCCAGCTGCTCTATCTGCCGCTCGTGATCAGGCCCTAGCCTTAGAGAGGTGCGGCGCACTTCCAAAAGTACAACGCACCTGGCTACTTCAACTTTGGAACAAGACACCGGCCGCGAAACCCAGGTTACCCAGGCCGGGCGAGACAAGCGGCTCGTCCTGGCTGTACTCTCCGGCCAGAACGTACTCCCCTTCTTGAAGCTGGTAGATTTCGACTGTGCGCCCCTTGGGGCTGACAATCCAATACTCTGGGATACCCGCCTCTTCGTAAGCGTTGAATTTGGTGAAACGGTCGTGGCGGACGGACGAAGGGGATAGAACTTCGATCACCAAATCAGGTGGCCCGACTACTTGCTGCTCGGCAACAATGTGACGCCGTTCCGCTCGCACAAACAGCACGTCTGGTTGAGCCGGCGTGGCTATCCCCGGCAGAATAACCTCTGTGGGAGCCGGCAAAAGAATACCTAAACCTTGCCTTCTGACCAGGCTTCCTATTTCCAGAACTAGGTTCGTGATAGCTAACTGGTGAAGGATGTTCGGCGTATTCATAATGTATAAAACTCCACAAATGACTTCGTAGCGGTTGCCATCGTCCGGCAGTCTTTGGTAGTCGTCGTAGGTCCAATGCCCTGGCGCGGGCCAGGCCACTTGCCGTGGAGGAAGGGTCTGAATGGGGGGAGCTTTTAACATGGTTTATGCCTCCAAGACAGAGTATAACATCCCTGGCAAGACCTGGAAAGAGGTCGCATTGCCTCATTGAAAATGTTACCGAAGCATGATCGGTTGCCTCAAAATAAGTGTTACCTTTGCCGGCATGAAAAAGGAACACGCATTGAGTCAACAAAGCAAGCGAGAACTGGTCGAGGCTCTTCGCCATCGGTATTTGCATGGCGGCCGCAAGGAAAAGACGCGTATCCTGGATGAGTTTGTGTCCATCACCGGCTTGCACCGGAAGG
>JBFMFT010000178.1:0-9639 GCA_040751925.1 Chloroflexota bacterium | reverse complement strand
TCATTGCCCGCTTCCTTCGGGATGGCCTACAAGATCGTCGAGACCTGTACCGCTTGCGGCCTGTGCCTGCCGGAGTGTCCGATTGACGCGATCACGGCCGGCGACCCCATCTACGTCATTGACGACACCTGCTGCGACTTCGAGGACTGCCTGGCTGTGTGCCCGGTAGACGCTATCGCGCCAGTGATTACGACTATGGATCACACACTCCAAATCCAAAATCCAAAATCGCAAATCCAAAATCCCAATGTGATTACTGAATACTGATCACTGTTTACTGTCCAGCGTGGAAACTGCCAATCTCTCCCTCATTCTCCGCTCCTGGGCCTGGCCGCCGCTCGCTGTTCTGGGGCTGGCGACAGTGGCGGCCGCCTACGCCTACGCCTTCTACCACTTCCATCAGCACGGGTGGCTGGCCCGTCTGAGGCGACGGGGACTGATCCGGTCTTACCAGCCCTGGTGCTTTGCCGGCGGGCTACTCGCCCTTGCCCTGGCCCTGCTGTCGCCGGTGGAGGCCCTGTCCGATTGGCTGTTTGTGGCCCACATGGCTCAACATCTGCTGATCGTCATGGTAGCTCCCCCTTTGCTTTTGTTGGGCCTACCAGCCCCGTTGGCCCGTTGGTTCGTCATGGAATCGCGGCTGCGGGGGGTGTTAGAATGGCTCACGCATCCCGTATTGGCCTTTGCCCTGTACAACGCGAATCTGCTCCTGTGGCACCTACCGGCCGCCTACCAATCAGCCCTGACCAACGCCCCCATCCATGACCTGCAACACGCTTTGTTTTTCTACACGGCCGTTCTCTACTGGTGGCGGGTGATTGATCCCACCCACGGCTGGTTTAGTCTTTGGCAATGGTCGCCGGCCAAGTGGCTATACCTCCTGGTCGCGGCGCCTCCCAGCTATATTCTCGGCTCCATTCTGTGGGCCAATAACCGCGTTTTGTATCCCTGGTACGCGGCCGTGCCGCGCCTGGGTGGTCTCTCGGCCCTCGAAGATCAGCATTACGCCGGCCTGCTTATGTGGGGCCATGGCTGGATGTTTCTGATGGCTAGTATGGTCGTCTTTTACTCCTGGTACAACCCCCAGACAGAACAGTTAGAGTAGTATACACTTATCGTCATAGCTAATAGCTTATGATAAGGGTTCTTACCGTAAGCTATTGACGATTCTGAGAAGAGGCCGTAGAATAAGGTTATGGTCGCCGAACCCACTGCGTTAATCCCCCAAGATGAATGGTACACGATCATTGACCTGGTTACCCAAAGTGTGGACAGCCCACACAGTAAGCGGGCTTACAGCCGCGCTTTGCTGGACTTCCTGGAATGGTACGACGAACGCGGCCGGCCTGGTTTGAGCAAGGCCACCGTCAACGCCTACCGGGAACAGCTATTGAAAGAGGGTAAGAGTCGCAGCAGTATCAACCAGGCCTTATCGGCTATTCGCAAACTGGCGGCGGAAGCGGCCGACAATGGCCTCGTCCTGCCCACGTTGGCCTATGGCGTCGAGCGGGTCAAGGGGGTGAAACAGGAAGGAGTGCGGGCTGGTCATTGGCTGACCCAGGAACAGGCGGAGAAGTTGATCAACACGCCGATCTATCGCTGGCGACGGGAGGAGATACCGGCCCTGAAGGCGATGCGCGACCAGGCGATTTTGGCGGTGATGATTGGCACTGGGCTGCGCCGGGCAGAAGTGGCGGCCCTCGCCTGGGAGCAGATTCAGCAACGCGACGGCCGCTGGGCGATTATTGACCTGGTGGGCAAGGGCGGCCGGGTGCGCTCAATCGGTATTCCGCCCTGGGTGAAGGTGGCCCTGGACAGATGGGGGCGGGCCGCCGGCGTGACCGGCGGCCGGGTGTTTCGCGCCCTGAATAAAGATGGGCAGTTGGCGGGCAAAGTGAAGACGAAAGGGGGCTTTCGCACCGATGGTAATCTGACCCCCCAGGCTATCCACAACGTCGTCTCGGAGTACGCTTTGGCGGGCGGTTTCATCAATGGGCAGGGCGAGGCGACGGTGGCCGCCCACGACCTGCGGCGCACAGCGGCCGCCCTGGCCCTGAAGGGCGGGGCCGATCTGCGACAGATTCAGCAGATGTTGGGCCACGCCAGCATCACCACCACCGAGCGCTACCTGGAGCCGCTGCGGAGTTTGCAGGTGGCGGCCGGCGACTTCATCCAAATTGAGTTGGCTTCGACGGCGGAATAGAACGCGGATAACGCGGATGGACGCGGATCAGTGCTGGTTTGTATCTACTCCGCCTCACCGCTGAGACGCGGAGCCCGCAGCGAAAATCCGGAGGGCTTTTTTGTCCACCTTGTTAGCCCCAGTTTTGGGGAGGCTGGGCAGAAAGACGAAAGACTTGGGTACTTTGTAGCGGGCCAGCCGGCCGGCGCAAAAGGCCAACAGTTCAGCTTCGCTAAGACTTTGGTGGGCGGCCGGGACGACGAAGGCCCGGCCGACCTCACCCCACTTTTCGTCTGGTACGCCCACGACGGCCGCTTCGACGACGGCCGGATGGGCGTGCAAGACGGACTCGATTTCGGCCGGGTAGACGTTCTCCCCGCCGGAGATGATCACGTCTTTGAGGCGGCCGACGATGGTGTAGTAGCCTTCGCTATCGCGCACGGCCACGTCGCCAGTGTGCAGCCAGGCGCGGCCGCTGGGATCGGCCGGGGTGGGATGGATGGCTGCGGCCGTCGCCTGTGGATTGCGCCAGTAGCCAGCGCAAAGGTGGGGGCCGGAGATGATCAATTCGCCCGCTTTGTTGGGGTCACATTCACGGCCGTCCGGCCGGACGATTTTTACGTCTATGAACAGGAGGGGAAAACCGACCGAGCCGGGCTTGCGGCGCACGTCGGCCGGCGGCAACCAGAAGGTATTGGGGCCGGCCTCGGTTAAACCATAACCTGTCTTGAAATCCACCCCGCGCTGCCAGAACTTCTCAAAGACAGGTAGGGGACAGGGCGCGCCGCCGGCGATGACCAGCTTCAGTCGTGAGAAGTCCGCTGCTGGCCAGCGCGGGTGTTGTTGAAGCATCAGAAACATGGTCGGCACACCAAAGAAGAGGCTGACGTTACCCTTATCAAGCAAGTCGAAAACCTGCTCTACGTCAAAGGTGCGGCAGACAATCGAGCAGCCGCCGGCCGCGATGAGGGGTAGGGTGAAAACGTTCAGACCGCCGGTGTGGAAGAGGGGCGCGTTGAGGATAGCCACGTCGTCGGCCGTCAAGCCCCAACTGGTGATGGTGTTGAAGGCGTTGAAGGCCATGGCCCGGTGGGTGAGGATGGCCCCTTTGGGCAGGCCGGTTGTGCCGCCGGTGTAACAGATGACCCAGGCGTCGTCCCAGTCGAGGGAGACGGCCGGCGGTGGGGTTGGTGGGGCGGTTGCTCGTTCGGTGAAGAGGGCGTCACCGGCCGTCGCCACGTCGCCGAGGGCGACCCAGTGGTGTATGGAAGGAACGGCCGGGCGCAGTTGGCCCACTGTCTCCACGAAATCAGGGCCGTAAATGAGGGCCACTGGTTCGGCGTTGGCCAATAAGCCCTGTAGTTCGTAGGGCGTCAGCCGCCAATTCAGGTTTTGCAGAATGGCCCCAATCCGCCCGCAGGCCATCCAGATGTCCAGGTATTCGAGGCAGTTCATAGCCAGCACAGCCACCCGGTCGCCCTTTTGCACTCGTAGCGACTGGCTCAACCAGTTAGCGGTCTGGTTGACGGCGGCGGCCCACTCGGCGTAGGTGATCGGCCGGTGGTCATTCAGGCTATCTACCAGGGCTATTTTCGTTGGGCTTAACTGCGCCCGCCGGCCGACGAGGTCGCCAATGATCACGTTTCCTCAATCTCACTATTCACGGTGTGCTGTTCGTTCCAAGAGCCACCCGGCCAGCTTCGGCCATAGCTCCTGCCGGGCGCTGCGGCCGGTCACGATGCCAATATGCCCACCGGCAATGGATAGCACTGTCTCGTCGTCGCTGGAAACAGCCTGGTTGAGAGCGACGACCGACGGTGGCGGAGCGATGTGATCCTGGGTAGCGGTAATACTCAATACCGGGCAGGTAACATCGGCCAGGTTGACCCGCCGGCCGCCGATGACCAATTGGCCCTTGATTAGCAAATCCTGCTGGTAACAGTCGCGGATGTAGCGGCGGTAGGTCTCGCCAGGGAAGTCGGTCTCGTCCTTCAGCCAGAATTGCAGACCCAGGTAATCCCGCAGCTTTGTCTCGTCGTCCAGACGTTCCCACAGACTAAGAGCCTGGCGCACGGGATTGCCCGGCAGCATGGCGTCGAAGGAGAAGTTCATCAGCCGGCCAGGCACATTGCCCAGGGCATCCACCAGGGTATCACTGCTAAAGCGATCCGGACGTGTCCAGGCGCAGAACAGGCCATCGTCGGCAAAACGAATCGGCCCGGCCAGGTTAATCAGGTTGGCAATTTCGTCGGGGAAAAGGGCGGTGTAAATGGCTGAAAAGAGGCCGCCGATGCAATAGCCTAAGATGGACACCTGTTGGCTGCCCGTTTCACGACGCACACGGTTTATCAGCCGGCGCAGGTAGAGTAGGATGTAGTCGTCGAGGGTGTCAAAGCGGTCTTCGGCCGTCGGCCGTCCCCAATCCACCAGCCACACGTCCAGGCCGCGCTCCAACAGGTAGGCCACCAGGCTGCGGCCGGGCTGCAAGTCCAGGACGTAGTAGCGGTTGATAATCGAGGGCACCAACAGGAGCGGTGTTCCCGGCCGGCCGCTCTGCCCGTTCCCGTAATGAAGCAGGCGTATCTTGTTCAGGCGATAAACGACCTCGGCCGGGGTGGGGGCTAGTTGCAGGTCAGCCATTTGGGGCGGCTTCTGTTGCAGTTCCAGCCAGCGCAGGCTGCGCCGGTCGGTTCGCCGCCCATATTGGTTCCACTCTCGCCACAGGGGCATCGGGTTGAATAATCGCATCACCATCTCCAAAAAATCCCTCATCCCATTATCCCGGCCTCTGCGCCGCTGCGCGGGATCAGCCAATCAGCCAGGTGGGGCCACAATTGACCGGAAGCGGTGCGGCCGGCCACCATGCCCACGTGTGGGCCCTTGAGCATCAGAATTTCTTTGTCTGTACTGCTGACCAGGTCGTTGAGTACCGTGACCGAATCACAGGGAGCCGTTTCGTCCTGGCGGGAAGCGATGGTCAACAAGGGACAGGTGACGCTGGACAGCGAGACCGGCCGACCGCCAATGGTCATCCGGCCGCTGACCAGGAGGTTAGCCTGGTAGAAGTCCCGGATATAGCGGCGGAAGGTTTCGCCTGGGAAATCTACCTGGTCGAAGATCCAGGTCTGCATGGCGGCGAAGCGGTGAACGTAGTCCTGGTCGTCCATGCGCTCGTAGAACTGGAGGGCCCGCGCCAGGTGACTGGTGGGGCGCAACATCTGGAAGGCCCAGCCAAGCAGGTCGGCCGGGATATTGCCGTAACTATCTACCAGCTTATCTGGGTCAAACCATTCGGCGCGGGTCAGGAGCGAGAAAATCCCCTCGTCGTGATAATTGATGGGGCCAGCCAGATTGACCAGGTTGGCTACCCATTCGCCAAACAAAGCCGTGTACACGGCGGCAAACATCCCGCCCATACAATAGCCCAGGAGGGACAGTTTTTCCGCGCCGCTATCGGCGCAGGTAGCCTGGACGGCCTGGTGCAAATAGCCGGCCAGGTGGTCATCCAGGGTCAGATGGCGATCCTGGATGGTGGGTGTACCCCAGTCCAGTAAGTACACGTCCAGGCCGCGTGAGAGCAGGTAGCTGACCAGGCTGCGGCCGGGTTGTAGGTCCAGGACGTAATAGCGGTTGATCAGGGAGGGGACGCACAGGACTGGCACGGCGCGCGGTTCCGGCCGGCCGGGCAGGTAGCGGATGAGCCGGACGCGATCTTTGTGCCAGACCTGGCGGGCTGGGGTCTGGCCCACCTGGCGGCGGCCGGTGTCATAGAGGGACATGGCTTGCCACCACCTGGCATAGCCAGCCCAGGCCCCAGCCAGACCCAACTGCCACAGTTCAAACCATTGTTGCATCAACTTGGGCCATCAGGTCGTCCACCCGCTCATTCAGATCGTTCACCAACGTTTGCAGGCGATTGAGTTGGTGCAGAATGCGCTCCTGGTTTTCACGGGTGGGCAATTGCCAGGCTGTCAAGGCTTGCTCGACGGCCCGATTGAATTGCTGACGGGCTTGTAGCATGGTCTCCATGGACTGCCACATCCCCTTGAGAAAGCCCGGATCACGCAAGAGCGCATTCCAATAGTCGGCCGTCTGCTTTTCCCACTGTTCAAACGATTGCTTGAAAAGGTCGTCCGGCTTGGGAAACATGGGTCAGCACTCAGTCGTCAGTGGTCTGTAACAGTAACTCGACACAGAAGACGAACTACTGCCTAACGGCCAACACTTCGTCCAACTTAGCGGCCAGCGAGGCTACCTGGGTCTCCAGGGCTTTGATGCTGTGGCGGGTCAACTCGAACTGGCTGTTGACGGCCGTCGTTACCGCTTCCTGGACTTGCCGCTGAAGGGTCTGGGATTGCGCCAGACTCTTTTCAAAGATGGTAAACAAATTCTCCGTATAAGAGTTGCTGAACTGCTGCCAGAGTTCGGCGTTCTTTTGGAAGAGATTGTCTTGGAAGTTCACGTGATATTCTCCTTATGGATTGTTATTTCGCTTGTAACTATTCAGCCAGAAACCAGGTTTTTTCCTGGTAGGTAGTCTTGCTTACTCGCCAAAAACCTGGTTTCTCCGGAGAGCCTGAATAGTTACTTTCGCTTTAGGTCGGCCATACGCTTCTCTAAGCGTTCCATCTTGTCGCTTAACTCAGCTAACTGGCCGGTCAGGGATTCCAATTGGGCGGCCGCCCGCACCTGATCCTGCTGGGTGGGGACGCCCCACAGGGAGAGGGTAGCGGCCAGGGCTTCTTCCACTTGCTTTTGCATCGGGGAAGGGCGGCCGGCCACGCCCATGACCCCAGTCATGGTGTCCATCATCAATCTCGTGTAGCGGGGCATGAACTCGCCCCACAGTCGAGCCGTTTCCACAAAGGGATTTTCTGCCTGGTTTTCGGTTGTTTGGGCCATAGTCGTCTGAACCAGTTCATTGACCCGCGCCTGCATAAACTCAAGGGCCTCGGCAAACTGAGTGAACTGACTTTCGCTATTGCCCTGGACGTGTTTGATCACACCGCGCCAGCGCACCTGCTGATCCTCGGTGGCCTCGCGTACAAAGCGGAGTACGAATGAAACCACGTCTTGACTCATTGATAGTTCCTCGGTATTTACTCAGGCTGCCTGTAGAAACCAGGTTTTTTGCGGGCAATGGCGATGGTTATCCAAAGAAAAACCTGGTTTCTGGCTGAGTAGTTACTATGTTTATCATTATAGATGGCCTGGTTACGAAGCAGTTACAGGGGCCATTCGCCGACGACGATCTGCTCGTACAAGCGCATGGTCTCAGCCATCGGTTCGATGCCCAATTCCTCGGCCAGGGCGGCCCGGCACTGCTTGTAGACGCGAAGAGCCAGGGGGCGATTGCCGTTGGTGACGTGGCCGCGCATGAGCAGGCGGTAAGCCTCTTCCCAACAGGGGTCAATGGCGATCACACGCTGGCTCCACAGCACCGCTTCCACAATAGCGCCTTCTTCCAACAGCAGGCTGGCCAGCCGGGTGGCGGCCGATAGGTACAAGGCGGTGAGTCGCTCTCGTTCGGCGCTGGCCCAGTCTTCATATAGACTGTCTGGCAGGTATTCACCCTTATAGGTGTCGAGAGCGGCCCGGTAGAGAGCCAGGGCGCGCGGCCGGTCGGCCGTTTCGACCTGGCTGCCGGCGGCCAGGCCCGCCTCGAAGTCGTCCACGTCTACCCGAATCGGGGCGTCTGGGTTGAGACCATAGCTCGTACCCTGCCGGGCGACGTAGCTGGATGGGCTGCGGGTGTTGCGGTCAGGTTCCAGGGCCGTGTTCAGGGCGTTGAGAGCCACCTTGAAGTCGCGGTCGGCGCGCTCGCCGTCCAATTCCGGCCACAAGTCGTCTACGATGCGCTCTCTGGTGGTGAAGCGCGGCCGGTAAGTGAGTAAGTATTGGAACAGGCGGCGGGCCTTCTCGCGCCCCCAGGCGTTATCCGGCAGGCGCTGACCATTGCGCCAGACGGCGAAGTGGCCCAGGGTTTGCACGGACAAAGAGGCGCCAGAGGGTGCGGGTGTCGTCATTAGCCTCTATTGTAGCAGAGTCAGTTACGGACTGATTACAAAAAACGCGGAGGTTCCTGCGGCATTGTAGGTCACGCTTTTAGCTTGACCAGAGGCGGTCAAGCTAAGAGCTATGTAACCCGCCTGTAACCTGGCCGTAACTCACACTTGCTATGCTGTACCTGTCTGCGTATTAGATCAAAAGGCTGCCGCCAGTCGTCTATTGTTTCCCATTGAAGGAGATCGCCATGTCTTCCGTTCCTACCTTGCCTGGTATTATCTCAAGGATGATACCCACTTCGCGGATTAACAGCCACGTTCTTTTCAGCGGCCCTGACCACGGCGTCCCTGTCGTCTTTTTGCACGGCAACTTCTCGGCCGCTACCTATTGGGAAGAAACGATGCTGGCCATGCCGGCCGACTATCGCTGTATCGCGCCTGACCTACGCGGCTATGGTGATACCGAAGACCGCCTCATTGATGGCGCGCGCGGCGCGGGCGATTGGGCCGCTGATCTGAAAGCTCTCTCTGACGTGTTAGGAGATCGGCCGGGCCACCTGGTTGGCTGGTCTATGGGAGCAGGAGCAGCCATGCAGTTTGCCCTGGACTACCCGACGTTAGTCGCTTCCCTCACCCTGGTTAGTCCGGTCAGCCCTTATGGCTTTGGCGGCAGCAAAGACACGGCCGGCACACCCTGTTACGAGGACTACGCCGGTTCGGGGGGCGGCGTGGTCAACCCCGAGTTTGTGCGGCGGATCCAGGCCGGCGACCGCACTGCCGACGACCCCAACTCCCCCCGCAACGTCATCAACGCCTTTTATTACAAAGCTCCCTTCCGCGCCCAACGGGAGGAGGAGTTCCTGAGCGCAGCCTTATTGGAGAAGATGGGTAATGACCGCTACCCTGGCGATATGACCCCCTCCCCCCATTGGCCCCACGTGGCTCCCGGCCGATGGGGGCCGATCAATGCCTCTTCGCCCAAGTACTTCAACGTCAGCGGTATTGTCAACCTGGCCCCGAAGCCGCCGATTCTCTGGATCCGAGGCGAGGCCGACCAAATCGTCTCCGACAACTCTTTCTTCGACTTCGGCACGCTGGGCAAACTGGGCTTCGTCCCCGGCTGGCCGGGTGATGGCGTTTACCCACCGCAACCGATGGTGTCGCAGATGCGGGCGGTGCTGGAGCGTTACCAGGCCCATGGCGGCCGCTACCAGGAGGTGGTGATGGCCGACGCCGGCCACAGCCCACACATCGAGAAACCGGCCGAGTTTATGGCCGCTTTCCTCAGTTTCTTAGTAAGGATCGAGGGGATTAGCTAACTCCCTCGGTCTGGATAGTCCATTTTCTGGAGGAGAATAACCCATGAAACGACATTTTGTTTTCTTGTTGTCCTTGTTCGTGTTGGCGGCCGTACTGCTGGCGGCCTGCGGTGGCGCGGCCGAGACCCCGGCC
>JBFMFT010000177.1:0-9671 GCA_040751925.1 Chloroflexota bacterium | reverse complement strand
AGATGATTGAACGGCCGCAAGGGGGCCTTTCCCTCGTCCTGGCCGACGGGCAGCGCAGCGGCAAGGCAGCCAAGGCCATCAGCAACGTCGTCGCCCGCAAGACCGTCCAACTGTTGGGGGAAGGGGTGCGCGACGGGGCGGCCGCCCGCGCCGCCCACGATTACCTCTACACCTATCGCGGCGGCAAAGTTAGCTGCACCCTCAACATCGTCTCCGTGGACATGGTCAGCCGAACCCTGGTCATCTCCCGCAACAACCCCGCGCCGGTCATCGTCCACACCGCCGAACGAGGGTTTTATCTACTAGATGAACCGGCCGAAGCCGTTGGCGTCCACCGCAACACCAAGCCGGTCATCACCGAAGTTCCCATCGAGGTCGGTACCCTCATCGTCAGTTTCAGCGACGGTCTACAACACGCCGGCAGCTTGAGCGGCGACCACCGTCTCAACCTGATCGAGACCATTTATAAACTCCTAACGGCCGGGGCCAATCACCCCCAGGCCATTGCCGACGGTCTGTTGGTCGAAGCCCTCCAGTTGGAACACGGCCGTCCACACGACGACATCAGCATCGTCGTCCTCATGGTCGTCGAGGGTCAAGGCCAGCAAGTGCGCCGCCTCAGCGTTCAGGTCCCGCTGTAGAGACGTTCCGGCGGAACGTCTCTACACTCGACCTTCCGGCGGAACGTCTCTACGCTCCAGGTTATGCAAATCGCCATCGTTGGCCCCTCCGCCTCCGGCAAAAGCACCCTCGTCGCCGCCCTCCGCGCCGCCGGTTACGACGCCCGTCACGTCGCCCAGGAACACTCCTACGTGCCAGCCCTCTGGCGGCGAATCACCCGCCCAGATGTTCTCATCTACCTGGACGCCAATGACCAAACCGTCCGCGCCCGCCGGCCGCACAGCCTCGAAACCCCCCATTGGCTGGACGACGAACGCCGCCGCCTGGCCCACGCCCGCGCCCACTGCGACCTCTACCTGCCCACCGACTATCTGAGCCCGGCCCAGGTACAGGAGAAGGTGCTAGACTTCCTCCAAACGGTCACAACTCCTGAGCAGACACCATCCCGCTATTAAACCTCCAAAATCCCGCTGACCCAGCGGGATGTTCACCGTCTCTGGCTGTCCGGGCGCGCCGCGCTCATCATTCATCATTACATGACATACTCAAGAGCCGCCAACAGCAGTACCACGTTCTCCGGCCGGCTGTTAAACCCCATCAGGCCAATGCGCCACACCTTGCCCGCCAACTCGCCCAGGCCGCCGGCGATCTCGATATTGTATTCATTGAGCAGGCGGCGGGTGACCACCTTGCCATCTACGCCATCGGGAATGACCACGGTCGTCAGGCTGGGCAGGCGAAATTCCCGCGCCACGTGGCAACGCAGCCCCAATTCGGCCAAACCGTCCCACAGGAGTTCGGCCGTCGCCTGGTGGCGCGCCCAGCGCGCCTGTAAGCCTTCCTCGGCTACCAGACGCAGGGCTTCACGCAGGGCGTAGTTCATGTTAATCGGCGCGGTGTGGTGATAGGTCCGCTCACTGCCCCAATAGCGGCTGACCAGGCTCATGTCCAGGTACCAATTAGCCACCTTCGTCTTACGCTCCTGTAGCTTCGCCACCGCCCGCCGCCCCAGCGTCAGAGGGGCCAACCCCGGCGGGCAACTCAGGCACTTCTGGCTCCCACTATAGGCCACGTCAATCCCCCATTCATCGAGAAATAGGGGAACGCCGCCCAAACTGGTTACACTATCCACCAGTAGGAGGCAGTCGTGTTCGTGACATAGGTCCGCTACGCCCTCCAGCGGCTGGCCAGCCCCGGTGGAGGTTTCGGCGTGAACCAGGGCCAAGACGGCCGGCCGGTGCTTCTCTAACCCCGCCTTCAATTCCGCCAGGCTAAAGACCTCCCCCCAGGGCTTGTTCAGGCGGCGCACGTCAGCCCGGTAGCGGCCGGCCATGTCCACCAACCGTTCGCCAAAGTAGCCATTCACCCCCACGAGAACCACGTCACCTGGCTCCACCACGTTCGCCAGGCTCGCCTCCATCGCCGCGCTGCCCGTCCCACTGACGGGAATCGTCAGAGGATTCTCGGTCTGCCAGGCATAGCGCAGAAGTTCCTGCACCTCGTTCATCAGGGCCACGAATTGGGGATCCAGGTGGCCCAGGAGGGGCATTGCCAGAGCTTGCAGCACGCGCGGGTGGGCGTTGGATGGTCCCGGCCCCAGCAGCAGGCGCGGCGGCACGTCCAATTGGCCCAGGCGGGCGCGATGCGTTTCGTTTACAGACAATAGGTTCGATGTCATCATAGGCGGTAATGTACCACAACTACCTGAAGGTGAAGATTACCGTAGAGACGTTCCGGTGGAACGTCTCTACCTGCCCCTGATTTGACCCCAAATTGTCACCCTATTGACAGGCTCGTGGAATTGCGCTACAATGCAAAGAACTTCAACGAGCAGGCAACTCTGGAGAAACCAGGTTTTGGGCGACTAATCAAGACTGACTACCAGGAAAAAACCTGGTTTCTGGTTGATCGCTTCAAGTAATTTGTAAAGATTGGCGGATTCAGATATAGTTCCCGTCGCCAGTATCAGGGAAGGTCACTGTTTAATTGTAGACTCAACAGGTGCGCCTTCGAACTCCAACGTATGACCGTCAACCTTTGTAGTCAGAAGGGAGATCATGACACAATTACTTGAAGTCAAAAACCTTGTCACGCGATTTTATACGGACCAAGGCGTCGTTCACGCCGTCAACGGTATCTCGTATACACTGGACGAAGGCGAGTCCATGGCCATCGTGGGGGAAAGTGGCTGTGGCAAGTCGGTCGGGGTGATGTCTATGATTGGGCTGATTCCTAGCCCACCCGGCCGTGTTGAAGGAGGGGAAGTTCTCTATAACGGCCGCGACCTGTTGAAGTTGAACAACGAGGAAATTCGCAAGGTGCGCGGCCGTGAGATTACCATGGTCTTCCAGGACCCCATGACTTCCCTTAACCCCGTCCTCACCGTCGGCCGCCAGCTCACCGAAGGGTTGAAGCTCCACCTGGGTATGAGCAACGAAGAAGCCAAACAACGGGCTGTCGAAATGCTCAACCTGGTGGGGCTGCCTAACGCGGCCGACCGCCTCAACGACTATCCCCACGAATTTTCCGGCGGCCAGCGCCAGCGCATCATGATTGCCATGGCCCTGGCCTGTAACCCTTCCTTACTCATTGCTGACGAGCCAACCACCGCTCTGGACGTCACCATCCAGGCCCAGATCGTCGAGCTGGTCAAGACCCTACAAGAAAAACTGGGCATGGCTATCATCTGGATTACCCACGACCTGGGGGTGGTGGCCGGCTTAGTCAGGCGGGTGATTGTCATGTACGGTGGCTTCATCGTGGAAACGGCCCCGGTTGTAGACCTCTACAAGAATACCAGCCATCCCTACACGCTGGGTTTACTGGAGTCACTGCCCAAAATTGACGCCCGCGAAAAGAAGCGGCTGATTCCCATTCAAGGCACACCACCCGACCTGTTAGCCAAACCCACCCATTGTCCTTTCGCTCCGCGCTGCCGCTTTGCGGTGGAGAAGTGCTGGCAAGAAAACCCGCCCCTCCACCAGTCCGGCCCGGATCATTTTTCAGCTTGTTGGCGTTGGGAAGTTGTGCGTTCTGGAGGTGAAGCGTGAGTCAGTCGAACGGTAAGGACGTTCTCATTCAGGTCAAAGACCTCAAGAAGTATTTTCCCATCCGGCGCGGCGTCCTGCGGCGGCAAGTGGGGGCTGTGCAAGCGGTGGATGGGGTCAGTTTCGACATCAAGCGTGGCGAGACACTGGGGCTGGTCGGTGAAAGCGGCTGCGGCAAGTCCACCACCGGCCGCGCTGTGCTGCAACTCTTGGAGCCAACGGCCGGCAGCGTCGTCTTCAATGGCAAGGAACTGGTCGGGCTGGCTAAGGGCGACCTCCGCAAAGAACGCCGCCACATGCAGATGATTTTCCAGGACCCCTACGCCTCGCTGAATCCCCGCATGACCGTCGGCGGCATCATCTCCGAGCCCCTAGAAGTCCACAACATCGGCGACCCCCAAAGCCGGCGCGAACGGGTGCAAGAACTCCTCAAGCTGGTCGGACTGAACCCCTATTTTGTCAAGCGGTATCCCCACGAATTTAGCGGTGGCCAGCGACAGCGCATCGGCGTCGCCCGCGCCCTGGCTACTAACCCCAGCTTCATCGTCTGCGACGAGCCAATTTCCGCCCTCGACGTATCCATCCAGGCCCAGGTCGTCAACCTCATGGACGACTTGAAGGCTGAGTTGGGCTTGACCTATCTCTTTATTGCCCATGACCTGTCCATGGTGCGCTACATCAGCGACCGCGTGGCCGTCATGTACCTGGGGCGCATTGTGGAGTTGAGCGACCGCAACGAAATCTACGAACACCCGCTCCACCCCTACACCCAGGCTCTCTTGTCGGCCATTCCCATCCCCGATCCGGAAAAGGAAGCCCAACGCCGGCGCATCATCCTCGAGGGCGACGTACCAAGCCCGGCCAACCCTCCGGCCGCCTGCCGTTTCAATCCCCGTTGTTCCTACGCGACAGATATTTGTCGTGAGGTAAACCCAGAGTGGCGAAACCTGGGTACCGATAGCCGGCCGCACTTCGTGGCCTGCCATCATGCCGACAAATTCCTATAAGAGAGGAGGTGAAGAACGCCCCCGTTTAACGATAACCATTCTTGACCACCTGTATTTCTGTAGTTGAGACCGTTGAAATAACTTTTTAACATTCAGACAAACTGGAGGAGGTTTGCAAAAATGAGTAAAAAAGCCCTGTTTGTGGCGCTTGTGTTGTTGTTGGGTGTGATATTGGCCGCTTGCGGTCCCGAGACGGTTACGGAGACGATTGAGAAAGAAGTCACTCGCGTCGTCACCGTCGTCGAAGAAGTGGCCGGCGAGGCCGTGGAAGTGACCCGCGTGGTCCAGGAAGTCGTCACGGAAGTCGTGACGGCCGTACCCGAACCCGTAGAACAGCCCGTGACCCTGAACGTCAACCTGGGTTCCGAGCCGCCCACCATTGACCCGCAATTGGCTACCGACACAACCTCGGTAACGTTGGTGCGTAACCTGTTCGTCGGTCTGACCCAGTTCGACTCCGTTGACGGCTCCTTGCAGCCTTACCTGGCTACCGAATGGGAAGCCAGCGAAGACGGCACGGTCTGGACCTTCCACCTGCGGAATGACATCGCCTGGGTGAATTACAATCCCCTGACCGGCGAGACGACGCAGGTGAACCGCGCCGACGCCGAAGGCAATGACCTGGGCCCGGCCTTCGTCAACGCCCACGACGTGGTCTACGGTGTCAAGCGGGCCATTGACCCGGCCACCGCTTCCGACTACGCCTACGTGCTGTACTCCATCAAGAACGCCGCCCCGGTTAACGGTGGCGAAGAAGGCGTTACCCTCGATGACGTGGGTGTGACCGCCCTGGATGATTGGACCGTGCAATTCACCCTGGAAGCCCCGGCCGGTTTCTTCCCGGCCATCGCCGGCCTGTGGACGGCCAACCCGACTTTCCAGGCGGCCATTGACGCCAACCCGACCAAGTGGACCGAGGCTGGCCTGATCATCTCCAGTGGCCCGTATGTTCTGGACACTTGGATTCATGGCGGCGAAATGGTCTTGGTGAAGAACCCCCTGTGGATCAACGCCGACGCCGTGCAGATCGAGCGCGTTGAGGCGGCTATGATCGTGGAAGAGTCCACCGCCTTCGCCCTGTACGAGAACAACGAACTCGACACCGTTGGTGTGCCTTCGCCCGAACTGGATCGCGTCAAGGCCGACGCCGTTCTCAGCGCGGAGTACATTAGCGAGTCCGTCCTCTGCACCTACTACTACGGCTTCACCAATAACAAGCCGCCCTTTGACGACGTGCGTGTCCGCCAGGCCTTCTCCCAGGCCATTGACCGTCAGGGCCTGATTGACAACGTCCTCAAGGCCGGCCAGACGCCCGCTTCCTCCTTCGCGCCTCCCGGTATCTTCGGCGCCCCGCCTCCCGGAACCGTCGGCGTCCAGCCCGATCCCGTCGCGGCCAAGGCTGCCCTGGATGCTTACCTGGCTGAGAAGGGTATGACCATCGAAGACTTCAACGCCATGGGCATCGTCCTCATGCACAACACCAGCGAGGGTCACGCCCGCATCGCCGCGGCCATCCAGCAAATGTGGAAGGATACCCTCGGCGTCGAAGTGAAGGTGGAGAACCAGGAGTGGCGTGTGTACCTGGATACCATCAACAAGGACACTCCGTTGGAGCAGGCCCCGCACATCTGGCGTTTGGGCTGGTGCGCCGACTACCCGGATGAGAACAACTGGGTCTACGAAGTGTTCAACGTGAGCGGTGGTTCCAACAACCTGCGCCGCAACTGCACCGACGCCGTTTGCACGGACGCGACGGCTTCCGAGTTCGACACCCTCACCGAACAGGCCAAGTTGTCGCAAGACCCGGCCGAGCGCGTCGAACTCTACGCCCAGGCTGAAAACATCCTGGCCGCCGTCGAGTACGCTTACGCGCCCATCTACCATTACACGTCTAGCACGGTGACCAAGCCGTGGCTGACCCGCAACTACCCGCCGTTGGGTGGTAGCGACTACTTCAACTGGACGATTGACGTGGCCGCTAAGTCGGCCGCTATGGGCCAGTAATCCTTATTGGTTACGCGACCTGGGGGCTGGAAGATTCCTTCCGGCCCCCTTTTTCATTAACAATGAACAATGAACAATCAACAAGACATCTCATTGTTCATTGTTCATTGACCATTGTTCATTGATTCGGAGGCGTCCATGAGCAAATACATCATCCGCCGTGTCTTGGGGTTCATACCTGTTCTATTGGGGGTTGCCATCTTCACTTTTGTCCTGGTGCGAGCCATTCCTGGCGGGCCATTCGATACAGTCGGTGACCGCTCATTGCCTCCACAAGTAGTTGCCAATATCAACGCCAAATATCACCTCGACTGGCCGGTGTGGAAGCAATTCTTGTCTTATCTCATTGGCGACGAACTGTTGGGTGGTAACGGCGACGCCAAAGGGGTCCTTCGCGGGGACTTCGGCTACTCCTACCGCGCGCGCGGCCAGTTGGTGACCGACATCATCAGGACGACCTTTCCCACTTCGGCTCAACTGGGGGTGCTGGGCATCGCGTTGGGGCTGGTAATCGGTATTCCGGCCGGTACCATCGCCGCCCTGAAGCAAAATTCCTGGATTGATTACACGGCCACTTTTTCGGCCGTCTTTTTCATCTCCGTGCCAAGCCTGGTACTCGGCCCTATCTTTATCTGGATCTTCGCTATCAAGCTGGGCTGGCTGCCGGCGGCGACCTGGGGGGCTAAACCACCCTTCCTCCTGGGCTTTTTACCCAGGCTGGAACAACTAAACCTGGAGTATTTCCAGCACGCCGTGTTACCCGTCTTTGCGCTGGGGGCAGGTGTTTCGGCCGGCATCGCCCGCCTGACACGCGGCAGCCTGTTGCAAGTCATCCGCGAAGATTATATTCGCACTGCGCGGGCCAAAGGGCTGAAGGAGCGCACGGTCATCGCCGTCCACGCCCTCAAGAACAGCCTGATTCCGGTCGTCACCATTCTGGGCCCCCTCTTTGCCGGGCTAGTCACCGGCACCTTCGTCATTGAGCGCATCTTTGGCATCAATGGCATGGGCAAGCACTTTGTCGAAAGCATCGGCAACCGCGATTACCCCGTCCTCATGGGCGTCACTTTGCTCTACGCAGTGTTGCTGGTGGTGGCCAACCTGTTTGTAGACCTGGCTTATGCCTGGTTGGATCCACGGATTCGCTATGACTAATGCGTCATGCGTATTCCGTATTCTGTTGAGAGGATACGCCATACGCAACAGGAGAATCACATGGCTGTAGCAGAACTCTCTCCCACAGGCGCGGCGGCCGAGTTCACTCGTAAAGAACGCAGCCTGTTTCAAGAATCGCTCATCCGCCTCTTTAAGAATAAGGTAGCGGTAGTCAGCCTGCTCTACATTGGCATTCTGATTACTGTTGCCATCTTCCCCACCATCATTACCCCGGCCAGCCCCATTGACCAGGACCTAGACGCCAATAACGCGGTGGCGCGCTGGATGCTGTTTATGCTGCCAGCTAATGCTGAGAATTACGCCCGCTTTAGCGACGTCTATCCATTTGGCGCAGACCATTTGGGTCGTGACCTCCTGGCCCGCACGCTCTACGGTGCCCGCGTCTCCTTGCAGGTAGCCATCGTCGCCGCGACGGTCAGCCTAACTGTGGGCATCATATACGGCTCCATTTCTGGCTACCTGGGGGGGACGGTGGACAACGTGATGATGCGGATCGTGGATTTCCTCTATGGCTTCCCCTTCCTCATCGTGGTTATTCTGCTGCAAGCCTACTTTAAGGCTTTAGCCAGGGAGGGCGGCCAGGAAGGCTTTGCCGGCACCTTACTACGCATCAATAGTAGTATGGGCGGCCTTTTCTTCCTGTTCATCGCTATTGGCCTGGTGAACTGGCTGGCGGCCGCCCGCATTGCCCGCGGCCAGATCCTCTCCTATAAGAAAAAGGAATTTGTAGAAGCGGCCTTTGCCGTGGGGGCCAGCGATGGACGCATCATCTTCAAGCACCTGCTGCCTAATATCATTGGCCCGCTAATTGTTTACGAGACGCTGCAAATCCCTGGCTACATTTTTACAGAAGCCTTCTTGAGCTTCATTGGCCTGGGGGTAGACCCGCCCACCCCCAGTTGGGGCATTATGATCTCGGAAGCCTATCAAGGCTTACGCAGCTACCCCAACCAGACGTTGGTGCCGGCTATCTTCCTATCGGTCACGACCCTGGCCTTCAACTTCTTGGGCGATGGTCTGCGCGACGCCTTCGATCCGCGCCAAAAGCGGTAGGGTAGTTGTTTGTTTTTATCGCGAATAGCGCGAATAGGCGAATGACGCGAATCTTTCCCAAAGGAAGAATTCGCCTCATTCGCCTATTCGTTTCATTCGCGATTTCTTTGTGCCTGGGCTACAGGTTGGCCGAGCCGGCCGGAGCCCAGGAGCCGGCCGCCAACGATAGGGAGGGGCAATACCAGTTCTGGTGTTCGACCTGCCACGGCGACCGAGGGCAGGGGTTGACCGACGAGTGGCGGTCAAACTGGCCGGCCGAGGAGCAGAACTGCTGGCAGTCCAAGTGCCACGCCGCCAACCACCCCCCCGGCGGCTTCGTCTTCCCCAAAACCGTACCCGCCCTCATCGGCCCCACCACCCTCACCCGCTTTGAGAACGGCCAGGCCCTCTACGTTTACGTTCAGGCGGCCATGCCCTATTGGTCGCCAGGCTTGCTCTCGGCCGAACAATACCTGGCTATCACCACCTTCCTGGTAGAGTCCAACTACGCCGCCCGCGGCCTCACTCTGCCAGACCCCTGGCCGGCCGACCTGGCCACCGTGCCGCTGCAGCCCCCTATCGCGGCCGAACCATCCCCCCCCTCTATCTTGCCCTCTCTCCTGATGGCCCTGGTCATAGCGGCCGGGCTGGCCCTCTCTCGTCACATCGGCAAACCTGTCAGGGGTAAGTAGAAACCAGGTTTCTGCCAGAAACCTGGTTTCTCTGCTACAATGAGGGTGTGATGACCCGATTCTTCCGTTATGCGCCCCTATTTGTAATCCTC
>JBFMFT010000176.1:0-9723 GCA_040751925.1 Chloroflexota bacterium | reverse complement strand
GCCAGTGAGGGCAGTGAGGTACACAGCATTTTGCGCCAGGTAACGGCCGGCCAGCCGACCGATTCCTCTATCGAACTCGTTTTACCACGCCGGCCGCGACCAACAGTGAAGGATGAGGGTGGAAGGATGAAGGCGGAAACCAGAGAAGATGAAACTCAGCCTTCAGCCTTCAGCCCTCAGCCTTCCGCGCCGGTGGTGCAGACGGAGATTGGCTCTTTACCGGCCGACCTATGGCAGTTCATTGGACAGTCACCACCGGTGGATAGTGGTCAATCACCGCCAGTCGGCCAGCGGCCATCCGTGAGCGGTGAGCGGTCGCCAACCATTGGTGAACAATTACCGGCCGTTGGTGAATCGTCGTCAGCAACCCATCACCAGCAAGCTGCGATCAACCGCCAGCCGTCAGCGGCCGGTGGTCAGCCATCCGCCATCAGTGGTCCGCCCCTTGTGGCCGAGACACGTCCATCAGGAGTGGATGAGCAGTTAGCAGGGACCAATGAGCCGCCGCCGGCGGACAGTGAGCAGTTGTCGGCCGCCAGCAGGTCGCCATCTGTAAGCCGGGATCAGCCGCCCTCAGACGGCCGCCAAACGTCACTGGTCATGGAGCAGCCTCCACTGCCTGGCGAGCAGCCGGCGGCCGGCATTGTGGAGCCAGGCCCTCTCTCCCCTCCATCATTTGACCGCAGAGGGGGGGAGGAGAGGATGGCGCAGCCTCCGGCCGCAGACCGCCCCGAAGCCACTGTTAGCCAGACAACCCTATCTATCAGCCGACAAGTCGAGGGCGATCCGTTCTGGCCTGGACGAGACCAATCGGCGCCGGCCGACCTGGCAACTGTAGCCGCCGTTCCAACGGCCAGATTGTCCCCGGAAGGGCAATATGTCCAGAGCGAGCCGGCCGTTGAACTGACTACCCGGCGGCCGGTGGGCGATGTCCGGCCGCCAACAGAAGGTGATTATCACCCTGCCAGCCAGGTCATTAGCCCTGGCCGCCTGGATGCTAGGGAGGCGGCTGAAGTCGCACCTACGAACCTGAGTGGGCAGTCGGCGACCGTCCAGCGTCGGCCGCCGGCCGTTAGCCCACCGGCGGCCGGCCGGCCCTCGGCGGCTATAGACCGACCGCCGTCAGCTGCCGGACACCCGTTGCCCGTTACCAGCGACCCGTTGCCCATTACCAGTGACCAAGCCCCCAGCGCGGCCCGCTCACTGGATGAGATTCTGTGGCCGTTGCCCGATGAGGCAGAGAGGCGGACGGCCGCTGGTCTGGGGCCGGCTGCTTCGATGGTGGCTCCGTCGCCGGCCGCCCGCCGGTCGCTGCTCTTTGCGCCACCCGTGAATGGTCACGCGCAACGGGCGGCCCAGGTTCAGCGCGAGGTTGCTTGGCCTGTGGGTAGTGAGGCGGCAGCGCGGGCGATTGCGGCGGCCGAAGCGTCACCAGCCCGGCTGCCGACAACCAGGACACGCCCAGTGATGCCCGACGTGTTGCCGCCCATTGTCCAGCGCGAGGAGACACCGGCCACACCCGCCAGCCCGACCACGCCCACTCCAACGACAGCCGAGACCAGCGCGCCGGAGGCGGAAGCAGGGGCGGCCGGCGAAGTGGACGTGGAAGAATTGGCCCGCCAGGTGTACCAGGAGATTCGGCGTCGCCTGGCCGTGGAATGGGAACGTGGACGAGGAAGAATGTAGTTGGGTAACTGGTAACTGGTAATGATCAATTACCAATTACCAATTACCTGTTTAAGAAGATGGCAGGCGTTTCAACCCAAACTCGCAGCGGCCTGGTGGCCGCCAGAATCTATGAGGTGGAGGAAACTAGCCCCGACAGCGGCGAGTTTGAGGAGAAGTCGGGCGGCACGTCTGTTTCCTGTATGTTCAACCCTTACGAATACGCGGTGACGAAAAGCAACTCTTTCGGCGCCAGCGGGGAGAGTCGCTCTGACCCTGGCGAAGTCGTTTTCCAGAGCGCGGGGCCACAAACTTTGACCCTGAATAATCTGATCTTCGATACCTACGAAGACGGCACGGACGTGAGTCTGGAAACCAACAAGCTATGGAAGTTTATGGAGCCGGTTTTGCCGGAAGGGGCTTCGGCCGACGACAAACCAGAACCGCCGCACGTGGCTTTTGAGTGGGGCGTCTTTCGCTTCGTGGCTGTCGTCAGCAGCATGACGCAAACGTTCACCCTGTTCATGGCGGACGGGACGCCGGTGCGAGCGAAGGTCAACATGACCTTCCAACAGCACACTGACCTGAGCGACTATCCCAACCAGAACCCGTCTTCGGGCGGCGGCCCGGCCGAGCGCGTCCGGCGGGTGTTGGCTGGTGAGCGACTGGATACGATTGCCGCCGACGTCTATGGCGACGCGACTAAGTGGCGTCTGATTGCCCGCTACAACAGCATTGTCAACCCCCTGGACGTGCGGCCGGGGTTGCTGCTGAGGATACCCATTGATTGACGGTTATTGGTAATTGGTCATTGGTAATTGGTAATTGCCAATGACCAATGACCAATGACCAACTACCACTATGCCGATACCCCGCCAACTGACCAGCCAGGTCTACCTGAAAATTGCCGGCGCGGACGTGCAGCCGACCGTGACTCGCCGCTTGATTGAAGCAGTTGTGGACCAACACGCTTATCTGCCGGCCCTTTGCACGCTGCGCCTGCATGACCCTGGGTTGGAGTTGGTGGACAATGGCCCGTTTGATCTGACCAAAGAGGTGGAGGTGGAAGCGGCGGACCAGACCGGCGAGAAGGTCAAGCTATTTAAGGGCGAAATTACGGCTTTGGAGCCATCCTTTGGCGAAAATATGTTGGCCGAATTGGTGGTGCGGGCTTACGATAAGTCGCACCGGCTATACCGCGAGACGAAAAGTGCGGCCTATCTGAATAAGAAGGATAGCGACCTGGCGAGTGACTTGGCCGGGGCGGCCGGGCTGCAAACGCAGATTGACGCCACGACGACTGTTTATGAGCATATCTACCAGCACAACCAGACCGACCTGGAGTTTTTGATGCAACGGGCTTGGCGGATCGGCTTTGAGTGTTTTGTGGAGGACGGCAAGCTCTATTTTCGCAAGCCGCCAGGTGGCAGCGCGGCCGTGACCATCCGTTGGGGCGAGCAGCTCGTTTCCTTCCGGCCGCGCATGACCCTGGCCGAGCAGGTGGACGAAGCGATAGTCAAGGGGTGGGACGTGGAGAAGAAGCAGGCCATTGTCGGCCGGGCTTCCAGTGGCAATCTCTACCCCAAAATTCAGGAATCGAAGAACGGCGCAGCCTGGGCCGGCACGTTTGGCGCGGGCAAGTTGATCGTCGTAGACCAGCCGGTGGTCAGCCAGGCCGAGGCGGACATTCTGGCCGCCGCCCGTCTGGACGAGCGCAGTGGGGCTTTTGTCCAGGCCGATGGGGTGGCTATCCGCCGGCCGGAGATCAAGGCCGGTCAGCTGCTCAAGCTGGAAGCCCTGGGTGACCGCTTTAGTGGTGAATACCTGGTCACGAACGCCACCCACGTCTACAACGCCGATGGCTGGCGGACGACCTTCACCGTGCAGGGTTCGCGGACGGGCCTGGTGGCCGAGCAAATTGCTCTGAGCGCGCCGCTGGACCGTTGGCCGGGGGTCGTACCGGCCCTGGTCACTGACACCGAAGACCCCAAACAATGGGGGCGGGTCAAGGTCAAGTTCCCCTGGTTGTCGGAAGACGCGGCCAGTGATTGGGCGCGGGTAGTCGGCGCGGGGGCCGGGCCGGAGGCTGGGCTCTTCCTCCTACCGGAAGTGGACGACGAGGTGCTGGTGGCCTTTGAGCATGGCGATTTTTCGCGCCCCTACGTTTTGGGCGGGGTGTGGAACGGCCAGCACAAAATTCCGCCGGAGGTGTCGGCCGCCCCCAGCAATGAGAAGCCTCTGGTGCGTACCTGGCATTCGCGCACCGGCCATAAAATAATCGTGACCGAAACGAGTAGTGAGAAGAAGATGGAGATTATCACGGCCGGCGGTCATTCCATTCTCCTGGACGACACCAACAAGAAGGTGGAAATCAAGACCACTGGCGGCCATAAGGTGACGGTGGACGACCAGGGGAAGAAGATGGAGTTGGCGAGCTCGGGCGGCCAGAAGGTGACGATGGACGATATGGGCAACAAACTGGCTGTCCAGGGTGGTATGCAGGTGGAAATCAAATCGTCGGGCAATATGACCATTGAGGCCGGCGGGATGATGGACATCAAGGCCAGCGGCCCGGTCAATATCAAGGGCGCAATAGTCAACCTGAATTAGACAGGATTCACAGGATGGACAGGATGAAATCTAGCCCTGTTAATCCTGTAAATCCTGTCTAACTATGAGGAGGTAGGAGATGGCGACGGAGGTGGTGAATGGGGCGATGCTGATGTGTACCTTTGGGGTGGCCCCTAGCAGCATGATGGTTTTGCCGGTGAACCGGGTCAATGCCAGCAATATGCCGGCCGCCACCATCATGGACAATATACCCATGACCAATATCCTACCCTTTGGGATGTGCACCACGCCGAGTAATCCCCAGGTGGCGGCGGCTACGTCGGCCGCGATGGGCGTGTTGACCCCTCAACCGTGTATCCCCGTCACCACTGCCCCTTGGACGCCCGGCTCGCCGACAGTGATGATCGGCGGCAAGCCGGCCCTCAACAACACTTGCCAGTTGATGTGTATGTGGGGTGGGGTGATCACGGTCAGTATGCCAGGCCAGATGACGGTGAATGTGGCGTAGAGGCGACTCCATAGGGTCGCCTCTATGACAGGAGAGATATGCCGAAAGAGATAGTCGGCCGGGGCTGGGTTTTCCCACCGCGCATTGGGCCGCAAGGCGGGCTGGCCCTGACCAGCGAAATCACGGAGCTAGACCAGGCGGTGCAGATTATCTTGCAAACGTCGCCCGGCCAACGGGTGATGCGGCCGACCTTTGGCTGTCGGCTGCAAGAACTGGTCTTTGCCCCCAACAACGCCCAGACGGCCGCCCAGGCTCGCCGCTACGTGGAGGAAGCTCTGGCGATGTGGGAGCCGCGCATCCGCGTCGTCACCATTGAAGTACGTCCCCACCCGGACGAAGCCCACGTCCTCCTCATCGAAATCCAGTATGAAGTCAAAGCTACCCACGATAGAAGGAGTCTGGTGCATCCATTCTATTTGATACCAGAGGAGTAAAAGGGCGTGAAGCGCGAAACGTGAAACGTGAAGGGCCTTTTCACGTTTCACGCATCACGTTTCACGCAGGAGTACAATATGCCCCTACCCGCCCCCAAATTGGATGATCGCCACTTCCAGGACCTCGTTGATGAAGCCAAGAAGCGCATCCCGCACTATTGCAAGGAGTGGACCGATCACAACGTCAGCGACCCTGGCGTGACCCTCATCGAGTTGTTTGCCTGGATGACCGACATTCTCCTCTACCGGCTCAACCAGGTGCCCGACCTCCATTACGTCCGTTTTATGGAGATGATGGGGGTGCGGCTGCGTGAGCCAGAACCGGCCCGCGCCCCGGTCACTTTCTGGCTGTCGGCCCCCCAGACCATGCCCATTATCATCCCGGCCGGCACGGAGGTCGCCAGTACGCAAACCGAAACGGAGGCGTCTATCGTCTTTACCACCGACCATGACTTTCGCATAGTGCCACCCACGTTGGCGGCGGTGATGAACCGCGTCGCTACCAACCGGCCGGGCCAGAAGCAATACCACGTCCAAAGCCTGCGCCGCCTGGAGGCCGGCTTTGAGGGTTTTGAAGCCTTCTCGTCTGTCCCCCAGACCGACGACGCTCTCTATTTTGGCTTTGAGAGTGACCTGAGCCAACACATTCTGGGGCTGGAGATGGATTGCGACCCGGCCGGGGGGGCGGGCATTGTCCCGGCCTTGCCCCCCTACGCCTGGGAAGCCTCTAGCGGCGACAAAGATAGTCGTTGGCTGCCCTGCCAGGTGGAAATGGATACCACCGGCGGGATGAACTCCCCCGGCCGTATCCAGCTTCACTTGCCCAAGATGGGTAAATATCGCGTCAACGAGCAAAGTCTGTACTGGGTGCGGGTGCGGGTGAAGGAGATTAACGCGGCCGAGGAGCGGGATGGTATGTTGCCCTACCAGGTTTCGCCACGCCTGCGCCACGCCCTCGTCTCCTCCTGGGGCGGCACGGTGCGGGCCACCCACGCCCAACAGGTTGTCCAGGAATTTTTGGGGCGCAGCGATGGCTCGGCCGGCCAGCGTTTTAAGCTGCAAATGACGCCCATTCTTAGCCGGCGGCCGGGTGAGCATCTGGTGGTGCAAGTGGAGAATGAGCCGCCCCAGGTCTGGCAGGAAGTGGCCGATTTTGCCGAGGAGGTTTTGCTCCGCCCGCCGGCCGGGGGGAATGGAGCGCAGGCCTGGCAGGAGGTGATCGATCCGGTGACGGCCGCCGCCTCCAAACGCCATTATACGCTGGATGGGGTAAGCGGTGAATTGCGCCTGGGCCCGGCCGTGCGCCAGCCCGACGGCACGATCAAGCTCTACGGGGCCATCCCGCCACGCGGCTCCAACCTTGTTTTTGAGCGGTATCGCTATGGCGGCGGCCAGTTGGGTAACGTCCAAAAAGGGGTGCTGAATACCCTCAAGACCTCTATTCCCTACATTGCCCGCGTCAGCAACCGTGAGGACGCCTGGGGTGGTCTGGACGCTGAAGCCCTGGATTCGGCCATGATGCGGGTGCCGGCCGTCCTGCGCTCCCGCGACCGCGCCGTGACCGAGGCCGATTTTGAGTTCCTGGCCCGCCAGGCTCTGCCGGCGGCTATCGGCCACGTCAAGTGCTTGCAGCCGCGCCCGTCGGACGCCGGCCGCGTCGTGCCGGGCCAGCTCTACGTGCTGGTCATCCCTCGTGTGCCGAATCCGGCCGGTTACCTGGAGCCGAAGTTGTTGGAACTCAATCCGCAGGACGTGGCGACCCTGACCGCTTACCTGGACGAGCGGCGGCTGCTGACCACTCGCGTCGAAGTCCGCCAACCGGCTTACAAGTGGGTGGCCGTCAAGGTCAAGCTGCGGGCCACGCCAGGGATTGACCGCACGATTGTGGAGACGGAGGTGTTGTCGCGCCTCTTCCGCTTCCTGAACCCCTTGACTGGCGGCCCAGAAGGGACGGGCTGGCCCTTTGCCCGTGAGCTATTTATCTCGGACGTGTACCAATGCTTGCAGGGTACGCCCAACGTCCAGTTTATTCGGGGGGTGGAGATGTACGTGGCCAGCCCGGGCGGCCGGGCCGAGGGCAAGCCAACGGAGATGATCGAAGTGCTGGAACACGGGGTCATCGCCTCCGGCGTCCACGAGGTGGAGTTCGTATAGGAGGAACAACTTGAGTAAAACACACCATCCACAACAGAAGTCCAAAACTCTCAAACGTTCCAGTCGCCCAATCCAGAGAGTCGTCGTGCCTACTGCTCCTGTCCTCCAGGCCGAGATGCCCAACTCATTGTCTGAGCTACCAGATCACTCGACAGCCCGGCCGCTACGCCAGGCGGCCGTCTTGCAGATGCAACAACGACGTGGCAACGGCTACGTTCAGCGTGTCTTGCAGAGGAGAGCAGAACAACTACACTCTGTTCGGCCGACAGGCACGCCCCTCGTGGCGCAGCCGGCCGTCCCGCCTGAGCGCATCCAAAGGGCCGGGGGTGAGACGATGAGACTCTCGGTAGACACTACCCCCCGCACCAGGGAAGAGACGGTTTCCACGAGTTGGGGTAGCGCGCCCAGCCTGACCGAAGATTCGGAAGTCCATATCAGAGCCGTCACCACGACCCTGGGCTATGGCGCAGACGGCCGCTCGACTAATAGCAACGCCGTGCGCGGCCAGGTTTACGTTGGCTTTCGCATCTACGATTTTCGCGACAACGTGTTCTCTAATGATGAATATGAGAGCGACCTTTCCTATTGGGTCTACTTCAGAGTCGAGGATGGCAAAGTTGTCCTGGACCCCAACACCCAACAGATTGCGGCCGAAGTGGAGGGTGGCGATTTGGAAGTTACCACGGGCTTGATCACCCAGGGTAGCGACCTATACAAAATCGTCGTCAACATGAAGTATGCCAGGGGAGAGGGAAACGGCAGTTACAGCTTCAGCCTTGGCCCGGTGGAATACCAGCCCAAATCGGAGAAGGGGGCTATTGCCCGCGGCTACGAGGCGACCAGTATCCAGATCGTGCGGCCGGCGGCGCCGGCGGCGAATCCCTAGCCAGAGGAAGGAAGTTATGCAAGAGTCCCCAGCCTCTGGCCTACGCGAGATGGTATTCGTGTCGCGTAAATACGTGTAATGGCCGAAAAACAACCGGCGCAGAAGGGCAACCAGGCCCAGACCCTACCCCAACGAACGGCCGCCCCGGAAGGCGGGCAGGCCGAGTTGGCCTCGCCGGCCGCGGCCCTGACCTCACGGGTCGTATCTCTCAACGGGCTGCCACCCAACCAACCTGGGGCCCGGCCGTTGCGCCAGGCGGCCGTCTTACAAATGCAGCGGCGTTACGGCAACGCCTACGTCCAACGGATGCTGGCCGGACGAGCGGGCTTCGACGTGCCTACGTTTCAGACTCACAACTTAAATGGGCAAGTGATGCGACAGGAGGGTGGGGCCACCGGCGAGACGACCCCGGCCGAGGCGGGCGAACCGGCCGCGGCTGCAGAAGGGGCGGCCGCAGCCACCACGACCAAAACGCTCAGCGGCAGTAGTTGGACCAGTCAATTCCCCACCAGCACATCCCTGGATGATCTGGATGCTACCTTTGGGGCTAACGTCAAGAAGTTCAAAGAGGCCATGGAAGCGGCCGGAGCCACTATCTCTGTTTCGGCAACGAAACGGCCGCCAGAGCGAGCCTATCTGATGCACTATGCGTGGAAGATTGTGAAGGAAAACTACGATGCCCAGACTGTGCCAGAAAAAGCCGGGGTGGATATTAACTGGTGGCATGGGGACGCCGCCAAATCGAAGACGGCCGCCCAAGAGATGGTAGATGGCTACGCGATCAATAACCTAAGCGTCGCCCCCTCCCTAACCTCTCGCCACATTGATGGCAAAGCGATTGACATGACTATCTCCTGGAGCGGCGAACTGAAAATCAAGAAGGCAGATGGGACTGAGCAAACGATAACCACCGAACCGAGAGATGGCACAAACGCCGACTTGATTGCTGTTGGCAAAAGCTACGACGTGATCCATTTTACAGATGTGGATAAGGATAAGCCACACTGGTCCACGGACGGGAAATAGTGAGAGCCGAGGAACGGACGCCTGACCAATGCCGGAACCGGACACACTTGCGCCAGCGTCCTACAAGGCAATCCCATTAGCCTGACCCGTCCACATTTTCATGGCTGCTAAACAACCGGCGCAAGCTACGACCGATAAGCAGGCACAGCCGAAGCGGGTAGAAGCACCCGAAACGGCTACGGCCGGGTTGGAGCAAGTCGCAGTCACGGCCGACTCAAGCCATCTCTCCCTGGTCGGCTTGCCACCCGACCAACCAGGGGCCCGGCCGCTGCGCCAGGCTTACGTCTTGCAGATGCAGCGACGCTATGGCAACGCCTATGTCCAACGGCTGCTGGCCGGGCATATCCAACCAGCCGCCGGCCCTACCGCCCCTCTGTCCAGCCCAGGCCCGCCACCCACCTTGCGCCAAGCACCTTCCACGGAGGCCGCGCCGGACGAAACGCCGGGGGGAGATGAACTGGCTGGGCTGGGTTCGAGCG
>JBFMFT010000175.1:0-9749 GCA_040751925.1 Chloroflexota bacterium | reverse complement strand
GAAAGACAGACGGCTGAGGAGAGAGAAGCGCGGGCCGAAGCCCAGGCGCGCGCTGAAGCCGTCGAGGCCCGCTTGCAAGAGCTAGAGGAAGAGTTAAGGCGATTGAGGGGTGAAGAGAGCCATTCGTGAGGCTCTTAGTCGCCCGGCCGCTCACGCAACGTTAGAATAGCCAGGGGAATCGAGGACAGGAGGATGAGGAGGAGGGTAGGCACGGCCGCCTGCGCGAAGTAGGCTTCGGAAATGTTGCTCCACACGGCCGTCGCCAACGTGCGATACCCAAAAGGACTGAGAAGCAGGGTTGCCGGTAGTTCCTTCATGCAGGTCAAGAAAACCAGGGCCGCGCCGGCTAAGAGGCCCGGCCGCAAGAGGGGTAACGTCACCCGCCGGAAGACGCGCCAGGGGTGGTGGCCCAGGCTGCGGCCGGCCTCTTCCAGCGTGGCCGGTATTTGCAGCAGCGAGGTACGGGTGGCCCCGACCGCCTGGGGGATGAACAGGATCACGTAGGCGGCCAGCAGCATGGGTAAGGTCTGGTAGAGGGCGGGGGCGTAGGTGGCTCCGAAGAAGACCAGAGCCAGGGCGATAACCAGTCCTGGTAGGGCGTAACCGGCGTAGGTAAACCGCTCCAGCAGGTGGATAAAACGCCCCGGCCGCCGCACGGATAAGGTGGCTACCGGCACAGCCGCCGCCAGGGCTACCACCGCCGTCGTCAAGGACAACGACAGGGAGTGCCAGGCCGATTGCCAGAGGGCTAACCAATCCGGTCGGGCGGCTAACTCACGGGCCAGCCAGTAGAGCAACCCGCCGGCCGGTAGGATTAACCCCACCAGAGCCACACTGCCCACGAACAGCAGGGCCGGCCAACGCCAATGACCCAGGGCCACCGGCCGTTGCTGGCGCATGACCCCGGCCGAACGGCGGCTGTAATGCGCCCGGCCGCGCGTGCGGAGTTCCAGGTAGAGAACGGCGGCCGTCAACGCCACCAAGACCAGGGAGAGGGTAGCGGCCAGCGAGCGATCAAAGAACGATTGGTATTGGACGTAAATCAGGCGGGTGAAGGTGGTGTAGCGCATGATCGTCACTGCCCCAAAGTCGCGCAGGACGTAGAGGATGACCAGAAGACTGCCGGCGACCAGGGACGGCCGCAGATGGGGCAATGTCACCCGCCAAAAGGCTCGCCAGGGGGAGAGGCCCAGGCTGCGGGCGGCTTCAACCAGGGAGGGGTCCATCTTGAGCAAGGCGGCCCTCACACTCAGGAGAGTGTAAGGGTAGCTCAACAGGGTCAGAGCTAGAAAAGCCCCTGGAAAGCCATAGATGTTCGGCAGCCGTTCTAAGCTGGTCAAGGGTTGGAGGGTTTGTTGCAGCAATCCCTTTGGCCCCAGGATGGAGGCCATCAGGTAAGCTCCCACGTAGCTGGGTAGCACCAGGGGGAGGGCGGCGACGACGGCCCACAAGCGACGGCCGGGCAAATCTGTTGCCACTGTCAACCAGGCCAGAGGTACGGCGAGAGCGGCCGAGGCCAGGGTGACGGTGACGGCCAGCAGGACGGTCTGCCAAAGGGCGGTCAGGGTGCTGGGGCGGAGCAGGACATCCAGGGCGTTGGCCCCCGAAGCGGCCGTGCGTAGGAGTAGGTAAGCTGGTGGTAGAAGCGCGAGACCGGCCACGGCCAGGGCGGCCAGGAGAAGGATGAGGGAGGAAGGATGAAGGAGGAGGCGCGAAAAATGGGGCGTGAAACGTGAAACGTGAAACGTGAAACGTGGAGCGGGTAGGGTAGTGGACTGCGGCCGGGCGGGTAAAACGGTCATAGAGTAAGTATGAATCTAATTCTTACTCTATCGCTAACCCCTTATCAAGCCTGGGGGTTAAGTTGGAAGTTGGCAGTGGGTGAAATTGGGGTTGGCGGCCGGTCAAGATGAAATTTAACCGGAGTTCACTTGAACCCTCACCCCCAACCCCTCTCCCTACCAGGGCGAGGGGAGCGACCGTTCCCTCTCCCTCCCAGGGAGAGGGTTAGGGTGAGGGCGAATCACTTTTCACTCTTCACTTTTCACTTCATACAGAGAGGTAGTTTATGCGTAACAAGATTGCTTTTTACGGCGCTGGCAACGTGGGGGCGACGGCCGCTCACTGGCTGGCGACGATGGGCGTGGGCGACTGCGTTCTCTTTGACATCGTGGGTCAGGTGGCGGCTGGTAAAGCCCTCGATCTATACGAAGCCGGCCCGGCCATCGGCTTCGATTCGATTGTCACCGGCAGCAACGACGTGAATATCATCGAAGGGGCGGACGTGGTGGTGGTGACGGCCGGTATTCCCCGCCGCAAAGACCCGGTAACAGGTAAGTTCCCCAGCCGCGACGAACTGGTTAAAATCAACCAGGACGTAATGACCATCGTCTCTGAAAACGTCAAGCGGCTGGCCCCCGATAGTATCGTCATCGTCGTCACCAATCCCCTCGACGCCATGTGCCACGTGATCAAGCACGTGACCGGCTTTCCCCGCGAACGGGTCATCGGCCAGGCCGGGGTGTTGGACACGGCCCGTTACAAGACCTTTATTGCCGCCGAGCTAGGGGTGAGCGTAGAAGATGTGCATGGCATCGTCCTGGGTGGACATGGCGACACGATGGTGCCCCTGCCGCGCCACACCTCGGTGGCCGGCATCCCCGTCACCGAACTGATCAGCCAGGAGAAGTTGGACGCGATTATCACCCGCACGGCCAACGGCGGCGGCGAGATTGTGGGCTTGTTAGGATATAGTGGCTACTACGCGCCCTCGGCCGGAGTCGCCATCATGGTCGAATCCATCCTCAAAGATCGCAAGCGCGTCCTACCCTGCGCCGTCTATACCCAGGGTGAGTATGGTTACAATGACCTGTTCATTGGGTTGCCCTGCGTTCTCGGCCGCCAGGGTGTGGAGCGCATTATCCCCATGCAGTTGAACGAGGCGGAGAGGGCCAAGCTGGACTATTCGGCCGAAGCCGTCCGCTCCGTCGTGGCCGTCCTCGGCTATTAATCCGTAGGTCACGTTTTCAACTTGACCGCCTCTGGTCAAGCTGAAAGCGTGACCTACAATATCCGACCTAATTGTAAATTTCCAAGAAACGGAACCTACAGCAATCCCTTATTCGCCTGGTCGGGTAGGAGGGCGGAAAGCCAGCACGAGTTCTCGATTCGCCTGAATACCACTGGTTGTTCTCCTAACTAAGCCCATCTCTTCCAATGCCTGAACGTCGCGTTGCACGGTCTTATCCGTTTTATTGGCGTAGGCTTCAGCTATTCTAGGCGTTAAGTAACGAATCTTTGTCAGGAGAACTGGCTCCCGCTGTTCGGACAGGTCCAGAACTAACCGGCGACGACGGGTAGCTGGTGGGCTGCCCAGGTCTTTGAACGTGTTGTGGATATAGTTGATCCAATGCACTTGTAATTGCTGGCTCTTGATCAGGGCAATCTGCTCATGTAAACCATCTACAAAACCTTGCAAAGCGTACTGGATAAAAGGTAGAGGGTTGCCGCCTGACTGGTGGGCCAAATCTAAATGTCGGTAGTACTCTGTTCGGGTCTGGTTGTAGTGATTGCTTAGAAGGTGGGCGGCCGTCGCTGGGACACCTACTGATAGCAATATCTGAAATTCGAGCAGGCGGGCGGTGCGGCCGTTGCCGTCCCCAAAAGGGTGAATCCAGGCCAGATAAAGGTGGGCAACAATAGCTTTGAGGACACCAAAGGCAATTCTGTAACCGGCTGGAGCAGCAAAGCCGTTATTGAGCCAGTCACACAAGTTGTTCAGCAAGTGATCACAATCCTCTGGCGGCGCGCCTCGATAGCGGCCGACCATGACCTGGTGCTGGCGAATCTCGCCGGGAATGATGCCCTCGGCCAGAGGTAAGTTTCTTAACACCAGTCTGTTATAATCCTGGAGCGACTCGGGTCGTAAGGTAATTGGCTCACCATTCAGAATCTCATTGCCGATGCGGTTACACGCCTCGACTATGTTATCAATTTCCTGCCCCAGATAAGCTCTGGACGATGGTAATAGTAGTTCCCCCTGGATACGCTGCAAAACCTCCTTTTCTGTTAGCGTGTTACCTTCAATCGCGGTCGTAGCCAGAACGCCTTTTGCCAGAAACAAGTGGTATAACCGTTGGGCTACTTCTGGCAAGAGTGGTGTACCTGCTATGTGTTCGCATTTCGATTGCGCCTCCCCCAGAAGCAGCCAAAGTTGATAACTGACCTGCCTTAGATCCAATCGGAAAGTCAGCCAGGGATGTGTCTGTTCGTATGTCCGCATTTTTGTCCCTCCGGATGTCCAGCAAAACAACCAAGATAACAGGTGGTCATGCAGGAGTGTTTTACCGAGAAGAAGGGAATTATAACACGGACGATGTCCAAGAAAATGTCTGCATTATGTGAAAAGCATCCGACGTTTGCCAAACGTCGGATGTCTCACCCAAAGATGGAATCCGCCCATTATGCGGTTAGCCGCTCCAGCCGATCCACCAATCCCTCCAACACTGCAAACCCCTTCTCCATTGGCTCCGGCGTGGTCATATCCACCCCGGCCAGCTTGAGTGCGTCCAGGGGATAGAGCGAGCTACCCGCCTTCAAGAAAGCGAGATACCGTCCGGCCGCCCCCGGCTCACCGGCCAGGACCCCGGCCGCCAGCGCGTGGGCAGCGGCGATCCCCGTCGTGTACTGGAAGACGTAGAAGTTCATGTACAGGTGGTGGGAGAACTGCGCCCAGGTGCTACCCATGCGCGGGTCGTCCATTTCCACCTCGCCGCCGTACCCTTCGCGGTACAGGTCGGCCATCAGACTAATCAAGCTATCGGCCGTCAACGCCTCGCCCCGCTCCACCCGCTGGTGCATCTCCAACTCCAGGCGGGCCAGGGTGGGCATGGTGAAGAAATAGCGATGGAAGTTGCTCATCGCCTCGTCAATCAGCGATAGCTGGAAGTCGCGCTCCGGGTATCGGTCAAACAGGTAAGCCCGCACCAAAGCCTGGTTGAAATTGGAGGCCACTTCGGCCACGAAGTTGCTGTAGCCGGCGTAAATGGGCGGCTGAGTCTGCCAGGTGTAATAGGAGTGCATGGAGTGACCCAATTCGTGGGCCAGGGTACTCAGGCTCAACAGATCGTCAGTGTGGCTCATCAAGATAAAGGGATGTGTCCCCTGCACACCGCCGGAAAAGGCCCCGGCCGTCTTGCCCTGATTCGGATAAATGTCCACCCAGCGCTGTTCCAACACACCCTGCCGCATCACCGCCGCGTACTCCTCGCTCAACGGCCGCATCCCCTCGCAAATCCACTCCATCGCCTGGCTAAAGGGAACGTGCGGCTTATTGGTGGTCAGGGGAGCGCGAACGTCCCAACCGTATAGCTTATCGTAGCCCAATGCTTTGCGCTTGGCCCGCCAGTAGCGCTGCCAGATAGGGAGGTGTCGTCGGAAAGTCTCGATGGTGCTGTGAAAGACTGACACCGGCAGATGGCTGGCCGTGAGAGCCGCTTCCAGGGCTGACCCATAGCGACGGGCGCGGGCCAGGAAGACGTTTTGCTTGACCCCGGCCGCCATACACGCCGCCATGCTGTGCTTGTGGGCCAGGAAAGCGTCGGCGTAGTTCTGCCAGGCCGTCTGGCGCGCCGTCCGGTCGGGGCTGGTCAACAGGGCGTAGATGGTGCCTTGAGCCACTTCCAGCGGCTCCGTCTCACGGCCGCTGGCGTGGGCCGGCCGGAAGGACAGGTCGGCGTCAGTCATCACGCCGTGAATCCGGGCGGCCGCTGTCAATGGCTCGCTGACCTGGCCTAGCAATTCCTCCACTTCGGCCGAGCGCACGTGGGCCTGCCGCCGTCGCAGTTCGTCAAAGTAATGGGCGTAGATAGCCAGACGTGGTTCACTTTGCGTCCATTGGTTGAGAGTCTCGAAGCCAATGGCTAACATCTCCGGCTCGGCAAAAGCGGTCGTGGCGGCGGCGCGGGCAAAGAGGCCCTGGGCGCGGTCGGACTTGGCGACGGCCGCCGGGTTGGTTGTCTCCACGTCGTAGAACAGCCCGGCGTAGACGTAGATTTTGCCCCACAGACTGTAGAGGTCGGCCGACTGTTGCAGCCAATCGGCCAGAGTCGCCGGGCCGTCGGCCAGGTGGCCCTGGAAGCGCGGCAAAGCGGCTAATTGAGCTTCTAACTGTTGGATGGCGGCTTCCCACTCCTGGTCAGAAGGATAGACACTGGTCGCGTCCCAGGTAAATTCCTGGGGGACTTCACTGCGTTTGGGTAGCGATTGAGTCAAGGTTCACTTCTCCTGGGATAAACATCCGACGTTTGGCAAACGCCGGATGTTTTAGAGGTATTGTAACCCCTTCTCTCGTTTGGGGGTAATTTTGGTGGGGCGCGGCCGACCGGGATATAATGTATTGCGCGGCCGGCAAGATCGCAAGCCAGCGGCTTGCGGTACTGTAGCACTGTAGCGCAATCTGCTAGATTGCGCGGCCAGCAAGATCACAAGCCAGCGGCTTGCGCTACTCTATGACCACTGATTACGCCATCCCTTTCTGGCTTCTCGTGGCATCCTACTGGCTGCATTTGTTGGCGACGGTCGTCTGGCTAGGTGGACTGGTGGTGATGAGCCTGGTGGCCTGGCCGGCCGTGCGCCGGCGCGTTCTCACACCCGAAGTGTGGGCTGAATTGCAGCGCCGCCTGACCCCGCTAACCAACACCAGCCTAGTCATTCTGTTGATCACTGGCTTTATCCAGATGACGGCCGACCCTAACTACGAAGGCTTCTTGCAAGTGCGAACCCTCTGGGCGCAGGCCATCCTGGTCAAGCACCTGGCCTTCCTGGGTATGGTGGGTTTGGCGGCCGTCATGCAGTGGCGGATTCAACCGGCCCTGGCCCGCCTCTCCCTCCTGGCCGCCACGAAACCACAGTTGGCGGCGGCCGAACGCGAGAAGTTGACCCAACGAGAACTACACCTGTTGCGCTGGAATCTCCTCTGCGCGGCGGCCGTCCTCCTGTGCACGGCCGTAGCGACGGCCGTCTAAAGTATGATAAGGTTTATGTCCCAACGCAAACTACCCCTGACCGGCCTGCCGGTGGGCGCAGTCAGTCCGGCCGTCCTCGTCTGCGGCGATCCCGGCCGGGCGGCGCGCATGGCCGAACACCTGCAAGACGCCCAGTTATTGAGCGACCAACGCGAATATCGCGCCTACCAGGGGCAGTACCAGGGCGTGGTGATTACCGTCTGTTCGCATGGGATTGGCGCGCCAGGGGCGGCCATCGCCTTCGAGGAACTGATTGAAGCCGGGGCGCGCCAAATCATCCGCGTCGGCACCTGCGGGGGATTGCAGCCCCATTTAGAGCCGGGCCACCTCGTCATAGCGACGGCCGCCGTCCAACTCATCGGTTACGCCGCCGAAGTCGCGCCGCCGGGTTACCCGGCCGTAGCCGACCTCTCGCTCACCCAGGCCCTGATCCAGACAGCCACTCTCGGCGGCCGTCCCTTCGCCAGCGGCCTGATCGTGACCCGCGACGCCTTCTATCCAGGCGTCAAGACCAGCCGTACACCCGACTACGCTACCTTGTCGGCCGCCAACGTCCTGGCGACGGAGATGGAGTGCGCCCCCCTGTTCATTGTGGGTAGCCTGCGGGCTGTGCCAACGGCGGCCATCCTGGCCGTTGACGGCAACGTGCTGGCGCACGGGGAGAGTATAGACGAGTACAATCCCCACCGGCCGGTGGTGACTGCCGCGGTGGACAGCGCTATCCAGATTGCCCTGCAAACCCTGGTCAGCCAGGCGCAACCGCCGCCCGCCCGCCCGATGCCAGCCACGATGGTTCTACTCGAGACCGACGTAGACCCCGATCCGGTCGTCCAGTTCGGCCGCTGGTTCGACGACACCCAACGCGCCCACCTGCCCGAACCAACAGCTATGACCCTGGCTACGGCTACCCCAGATGGGCGGCCGTCAGCCCGCCTGGTCCTGCTCAAAGGCTTCGACCAGGATGGTTTTGTCTTCTACACTAACTACGGCAGCCGCAAAGGGCAGGAATTAGGGGATAATCCCTGGGCGGCCCTGGTCTTCTGGTGGCCGGAACTCAGCCGCCAGGTACGGATCGAGGGCCGGGTGGAACGGGTGTCGGCGGCCGAATCCGACGCCTATTTCCAAACTCGGCCGCGCGGCAATCAGTTGGGGGCGTGGGCTTCCCACCAGAGCCAGGTTATCAGCGGCCGTGAGGGGTTAGATGAGCGCGTGGCCGAACTGGCTGCCCAATATCAGGGGAGGGACATTCCCCGGCCGTCCTACTGGGGTGGATACCGGCTGCACCCTCACCAGGTCGAGTTTTGGCAGGGGCGGCCGAACCGCCTGCACGACCGGCTGCGCTACCGCCGCGACGACCAGGGGCAATGGCTCATCGAGCGACTGTCCCCATAAGAAACGTGGTTTCGACTGAGAAACCGGATTTCTAAAGGTCATCAGATGGCCCCGTGGCAAAACATCCGGCAAGGCTACCGGTGGCTCAACGAGCGCAGCCAGGGATGGTTAGGCGTGGTAGGGGGCTCCTTTCAGGCGGCCATCAGCGCCGAGTCTAGCCTGACGGCCGCCGCCATTGCCTACTACGCCCTCTTTTCCTTGTTCCCTTTGGCCCTCTTGAGCATTTCCGTCGCCAGCCTGACCCTTGACCCTATCGCCGGCGAACACCTTATCGTCACTCGTCTGGAATTTGTGGCCCCCGCCCTCGGTCAGTTGATGGGCGAACAATTCGAGGATATTGTACGGACGCGCGGCCCCGTGACAGGTGTGGCCCTGGTTGGCCTACTTTGGTCGTCATCCTCGATTTTCTACACCCTGACGCGAGCCTTACATCGAATCTGGGGGATCAAGCGCGGCCGGCCCTACTGGCAGGGGCGCGGCCGGGCCATCTTGTTCGTTCTGGGGGCCTGCGTCCTGGTTCTGTTTCTGGCCTCTTTCGCCGGCAGCATCGTCGGTGTCATCCGCACCCTTCTGCCCGACCGCATCATACAGATTTATGGCTACGTCAGCGGGTCGCTGGCGATTGGGCTAGATGTACTCCTCTTCACCCTCCTATACTATCTGCTGCCTCACGCCAATCACACCTGGGCCGACATCCTACCCGGGGCGGTTAGTGCCGGTCTCTTGTGGGAAGCGGCCAAACGGGGTTTCCTCCTCTTTATCGCCAGTTACGTCTCCGCCTCCAACGTGGTCTATGGATCGGTAACGGCCGTCATCGCCTTCCTGGCCTGGGCCTATCTGAGCGGCCTGATCTTCCTGTTTGGCGCTCACCTTAACGTGGGGCTGGCCGGCCGCGCCAGGCCAGGAACAAAGGCAGGCCAAACGTAAACGGCACGCCCAGCAGGTGCGACCACAGATGATCCCCACCTAGCACGAGACGCCACAGATGGCCGTAGATAACCACCGATACCTGGCTCGTTAGCAAGAACAACAGCCCAACCTTTAGGCGCCGGGGGACACATTCTCCCCTACCCCCCTGCTCCCTCGCTCCCCCGCTCTCTTCCAGCAGCAACCAGGGTAGCGGCCAGGCGGCGTACCAGATGCGGAAGCTGAAAGCCTGGGCCAGATAAGCAGCGAAGACGTTCGCCGTGGCCCGTGCCGGCCGCCGGCCGCGCCACACCCCAACCAACTGCCACAGAGCAAAACCAACGAAGAGCAAAGTAAGCGTATTGAGGAAGAAGGTAAGGGGTAACGGTAAACCCAGACCCCGGCCGAGCAGAACCACCAAAGCGG
>JBFMFT010000174.1:0-9807 GCA_040751925.1 Chloroflexota bacterium | reverse complement strand
GCGACCTCGGCCGAAAACATCAGGCTCTTAATCCCCAGCCCCAGGGCGTCCCAGAGAAGGGTGAGGCCGCGCAAGAAGGGGACGCGGGCCACCCGGCCGCCGTAGATGCGGGCGTCCAATGGTTCGGTGTGGATGACGATTTCCCCCTGGGGGTCGCGGACGGCCACAGCCAGGGCCTTCGAGCCACGCATCATCACCCCTTCGATGACGGCCTGGCCGCCGTAGTTGAATGGTTTAGCAGGTGTTGTATTGGGCATGGGGCGGATTGTACCGAGAAGGGCGGGGTCGGGCAACCGGCCGTGAAGCGGGGAAACATTCGACGTTTGGCAAACGCCGGATGTTTCCCCGCTCCTCACGTTTCACCCCTCCGGTGGATTAAACGCGCTAAACTCCAACAAATGCCCATCGGGGTCAAAGGCAAAGCAGCGCACCTCACCCGACGGCCGCACCACCGGCGGCGTTAGAAATTCTAGCCCGCGTGATTTGAGCAGTTCGTAAGTGCCGATGCAATCCTGGACGAAGAAATGCACCTCCGCGCTGACCAAATTGGGATGTTCGGGCGCAGCGAAGGTGACGTTGGGTTTGTCGGCCGTTGGGCCGCCGCCCAGCACCAGGTGAATCACCCCATTGGCCAGGCGCACTTGGGCGTAAGCGTCCAGATACTCCATGGCCAGGGTGGCCCCCAAGACATTGCAGTAGAAAGCTTTGCTGCGGGCCATGTCGCGCACGACCAGCAGTTGCCCCACCGTTACCTCATCACTCGGAAATGTGTCTACCATTGTCAATACCTCCTGCGCGTGCTGTCTTTAGAAACCAGGTTTTTGGAAAAAACCTGGTTTCTGGCTAGTGTAAGAATTGTCACGCAAAGGCGCGATTGTGGCAAGGGTTTCCAGAGCCTAATAACCATGGCCAGTCCGCCCATCATGGCGTGACTTCCACCCGGCCGACCCGGTAGGCGTCGTGCGGTTGGCGCTGACCATTCGCTGTTAAAGGCACGCGGGCCAGGCTGCCGGGGTCATACAAGCCGATCCACACCGGATAGTCGCCGGCCGGCAAATCGGCCGGTAGGGTCAACGTGTAGGTGTCGGTGATGACCTCACCACCTGCCCACCAGTGAGTCGGATAATCGCCCCCCAACGGCGGGCTGTCGCCGGTAGCCAGGGGCGGCCGGTTCGGATCGCCCAGGTGGACGAAGGTGGTCAGGTCGCCGCCGGGGGTGGTCGTCACCTGCCATTTTACTGCGACCGTAATGACCTGGCCCGGCCGGGCCACGATTTCGGCAGCCATGTCCCCATTCACCAGAAAGCCCACTTCGGCTAATTCGATTGCGTCGCCCAGGCGGGCCAGGGGAGTGGGCGAGGGCGCGGGCCAGGCGGCCGGAACGACCTTGAACGCGCCCACAACAGCGGGCGACCGGCCATCTACCAATCGCGCCTGCACGTTGACCTGGGCCGGCGCGCTCGTTGCTCGATCCAGCCGCACGGCCAGGCGATCCACTACCACGCGGCCGGGTGGCCACAGGGCGGCCGGGTAAAGTCCCCTCCCGTGATACCCTTCGTACTTGCCGACCAGGGCTGCCTGGCGGCCAAACAGTTCCACCACTAGCAAGGGCGACTCGTCAGGTTGAAGGTTGAAGGTTGAAGGAGAAGCCGCCGTTTTCTGCCAATAGAGGGTCAGCCAGGCCAGGTCGCCCGGCCGGGCTTCGGTTGTCTCTACCTGAGCGGCTACCAATGTGACCCCCAGCCCCAGGTCAGCGTCCAGGCGGGTGGCCTCGGCCGGCACATCGGCTGGGAGGATAGTGGGTGGTTGGGCGTAGGCGGCCGGAATGACAAAGAGCAGACAATAGAGGGAGGTGGCGAAGGTGAGCGGTAACACAACTAGCGCACCACCCTTCACCCTCGCCAACCCGCCGGCTAAGGCCAACGCCATGGGCAAGAGGGCGGGGAAGAGGAGGCGGCCCTGGGCGGCCGGAGTGATCAGCATGAAGCGCACCAGGCCAGCGTAGACGACGAGTAGCCACAGACCCAGGAGAGATTTTGGATTTTGGATTTTGGATTTTGGATTGGGGTCTTGCTGCTTGCCGCTTGCCAGGAGAGCGGCAAGCCGGCGGCTTGCGCTACTGATGGCCCAGCCACCCACCGCCAATCCCACCAACCCGTTCCACAGCCAGTATACCCAGTCTGGGGCGCGCAGGTTGAACCAGCCAAAGACGGCGAAGAGGGAGACCCACAGACTGCTCGATTCGCCCAATACGTCTAGTAAGGTGTAGTGGCGGTCGCCGCCGAAGTGGAGGGCGAATTGGTTGGCGGCCGTTGGGTCGCCGTAGAGCAGCCAGTTTCGCCATAACCACCAGCCGGAGAGAAGGAGAGCAGGTAAGAGTACCCAGACCGTAATCAGGCGTAGGGTGTGAAACGTGAAACGCGATACGTGAGAGGTGAGCAGCAGCACAGGTATGGCGTACAGGAGTAATAACAGGCCGACGGCTTTGGTGAGGATAGCCAGGCCGATGGTCAGGCCCAGGAAGAGGAGGCGCGGCCGGCTCATGCCCTCTTGCCACAAGCGGAGTAATTGCCAGAGGGCGGCCGTACACAGCAAAATGACCAGTGGGTCGTTACTGATGGAGCCGTGCAGGAAGGCAAATTGGGGGAGGAAGGCCACTAATCCCAGGGCCAGTAAGGCTCGCTCTGGGGCGGCCGGCCACAGCCGCCGGCCGCTATCGTAGATAAACCACAACGTTCCCAGGCCAAGCAGGGCATTGATGGCCCGCAGGAGATGGGCGGCCAGGGCGTAGCCGCGCCAGGGCCAACGCTCGGCCGGGCCATGCACGAAGGCGTTGACGTTGGTGGGCAAGCTGGCGTCGCCGAATCGGGCTAGGGGGTTACGCCAAACTTGCTCGCGCGCCCCGGCCGTATCCAGGGGGGCGATGACCAGGGTGGCCAGAAGGTAGTAGAGGGGTGGCTGGGCCGCCTCCTGGCCCAGCCAGGGGTCGGGCTGTAGGCCAACGGTGGGTAGTTGTCCCACGTCCGCAATAAACTGGACCTGGAAGTAATGGCTATGTTCGTCCGGCGCTTCAAAAAGCGGATTGACCGCGCCATACCCCAGGGCTAGCAGGAAGTAAATGGCGAAAACTAGATAGAGTACCGGCCGACGCTTCATTATTGAGAAAGCCCCACCAGAACAGGACTAATGGGAGACCTCCACCTGCCACTCAATAACGTCGCCTGCCCCATCCAGCCGTTGCACCCGCCGGCCACTCACCGGGTCATAAAATCCCACTGCCAGGCGGTATATTCCCGGCTCCAAGTCGGGCGGTAGGGGAATGGTATGCCGATCCTCGATCTGCTCACCAGCTTGCCAAAAAGAAGTGGGGTAATCGCCGGCCACCGGCGGGCCGTCGGCAACGACGACCGGCGTCCCGGCCGCGTCAAGGAGATGGACGAAGACCGTGTAATCCAGAGAGGGGGCAGCCGTGGCCTGCCAATACAGGGTTAATTGTAGCTGATCACTGGGGGCGGCCGGCTGCGGCTCAAGGCGATAACCCTGTAGAGCCAGACCATCGGCCAAAGCTACCGCCAGCTTGACCGGTGGTTGTGCCGATTGCTTATCCTTAGCCGTCAGGCGCGCTTCACCGACGATAACTAGCTCCATCGGCGCTCCATCTGGCCCGCTGGCAGCCAGGGCTTGCCCCACCTGAGTATCATAAAGACCCACCAGCACCCGCAGTCGCGCCGGGACCACAGCGTCTTCAATCACCACCACGTGATACACATCGCGCCAGATTTGACCTGGTTGCCACTGGCTGGTAGGAATCATGCCCCCCGCCGGGTAACGATTGATCTGCCCTACCGACGTATTCTGCTGGCCTAACAAATGGACGGTGCTGAGATAGTCCTGCTGGACGGGTTCGTCGGCTCGCCAGTACAACACGACCTCAACTGGTTCCCCAACGGGCGTCACACTTTGATCAGGGGGCACTTCTACCCCAACCAGTTGGACGAGGTCCTCGTTAGCCTGGAAGGTTATTGGGCCAAATTGCGCTGTTGGCGGAAGTTCAGCCAAGGGCGTTGGGTAGGTGTAAGCCGGCCGGATGACCAGCCAGGGGATGAGCGTGGCCGCCACCAACGTCCCCCCTCCCCAACCCAATGCCAGCCGTGGCCGCCAGCGGGGGGAAACCCAGGCCAGCCAGCCAGCCGCCCACACCGTATTGATGGCTCCCAGGGCCGGGAAGATCAACCGTCCCTGGAAGGAGGGGGCGATGGTAGTCCAGCGCAGCAGCAGGATGAATAACAATAGCGGCCAGGCGACCAGTAACCAGTGTCCTTCGGGTACCGGCCAGGCGGCAAGTGGAAGCCTTGTTCCGGCCGCCCGACGCGACCATAACCAACCCAGCCAACCAATCGTGCCTATCACCGCCAAGAGATTGCCCATGAAGTAAAAAGGCTCCGGCGCGGCCACGTTCACTCCGCCGAACAGGCCCCAAAAACTGCGATAGAACGTGCCAAACTCACCCAGCCAGTCTGACCAGGTAAGGGGATGGTCACGGACACCCTGCACAGCAATAAATACGTTTAGCCCGGTGAGGTCCTGATAAAGTGACCCGTTGCGGATAAACCAGCCACCAGAAACGAACAGAGTTGTGAGTAGGACAATAGGGCCACCCAGCCAAAACAGTCGCCAGGCGTGTCGTCGCCAGGCCAGCGAGGCCAGGGCCAACCCGGTCAGCCCTAACAAAGCGGCCAGGCTCAACTTGGTGAGGATAGCCAGACCCAGAACCGCACCCAACACCACGTAGCGGCGCCACTCGTGGCGTGGGTCGGGCACATCCTGCCATAAGCGAACCAGGAGATAGAAACCCAGGTGGCCGAACAAAATAGCCAGGGCATCGTTGTTGACGGCCGCATGTACGAACAAGAACATGGGGTTGAAGGCCGTCCAGGCCGCCGCCAGCCAGCCAACAGCCGAACCAAACAGAGTAGTCCCCAGGCGGGCCACCAGAATAATCGTCCCCAGGCCCAGACCAACAGAGGCGAAGCGAATGAGCATGAGGGCCAACACGGAACCACGCCAGGGGAAGTGTTCACGTGTTGGCTGGTGGATGATCAGGTTCTTGTTGCTTACCTGGTTCGGGTCGCCAATGAAGGCATGGGGGTTCAACCGATGCACGTCGGCCAGGTCGCTCGTGTCAATTCCGGCCGTCAGAGCGGCCATCAGCACGTAGTACAGGGGTGGCTGCGCCGCTTCCTGCCGCCAGAGTCCCGGCCGGGTCGGGTCCAGAATTGGCAAGGCCCCTTGAGTCTGCACAAACTGGACCACAGGATAATGCTTGTATTCGTCAGATGCTTCTAGGGGTGGTGTTACCAGGGCATACAGCAGACCCAGTACCCCATAGCTCCCAAGAATCAGCCATAACCAGCGTTTAGACATCCTACACAATTCTAGCACGTTCCTCTGGATTCTATAATACTTCGGCGTGCCTTACAAAGTAGCACCGCAGAATAGCCCTGTTACTGGATTGTAACTGCGAATGGCTACAATTTCGGTGTGGGAGAGTGTCAGAACCTCCCCGAATCCCCTCGTTCTAGCCTGTTTTGTAGGAGGTCGTATGTCCATTAAAGTCGTTCTGGTCAAAGTGGTCTTGCTTGGATTTCTGGCGGTCATGGTCAGTGGGGCGGCCCGGCCGCAACCCACGAGTGCTTTTCGGAGCGAGAATCAGCCCGGCCGCGTCTACCGCCTCTACGTTCCCACCGGCTATACCCCCGGCACACCGGTTCCGTTATTGGTCATGCTGCACGGCTGCTCGCAGACGGCCAGGGAGTTTGCCAGCGCGACCCAGATGAACCAATACGCCGAGAGCGAGACGTTCATCGTCCTCTACCCCCAACAATCGCTGTCGGAAAACATCTCGCGCTGCTGGAACTGGTACCTGCCGGCCCACCAGTCGCGGGGCGGGGGTGAAGCGGCCGACGTCGCTAACCTGATCAACACGGTCAAGGCGGCCTACACCATTGACGATGATCGGGTCTTCGTGGCTGGCTTTTCCTCTGGCGGGGCTTTTGCCGTGACGATGGGCGCGGCCTATCCTGACCTGATAGCGGGTATTGCGGTTCACTCTGGCCTGGAGTACAAGGCGGCTACCAACCTGATAGACGCTTTCCTGGCAATGAGCAGCGGCGGCCCCAACCCCGATACCCAGGGGTTGGTGGCCTACCAGGCCATGGGCAGCTACGCCCGGCCGATGCCTACCCTTGTCTTCCACGGCGACTTCGATTTCACCGTCAACACCGTCAACGGCCACCAGGTTCTCAGCCAGTGGGCGCAGACCAATGACCTGGTGGCGGATGGGGTGGACAATGACGACGTGGACAATGTGCCGGAAGCGGTTATCCCTGGCTCGGTGCCGGGCGGTCACGATTACACCGAGTATCTCTACGAGGATAGCAGTGGGGCGTTACTCTTGAAAAAGGTGATCGTCCAGGGGATGATGCACAATTGGTCGGGCGGCCGGGCCGGTGGCTCCTACACTGACCCCGATGGGCCGGATGCCAGTGGGATGATCGTGGAGTTTTTTTCAATGAACAATGAACAATGAACAATGGACAATGAACAATTGTCCATTGTTCATTAGTCGCCAAAGCAGATGCCCAGGTCGCGGGCGGTCAGGATAGTGTCCGAGTCCATCGGCACAACTTTCATACGCCGGGTGGCCTGTTCCAATGGCACGTAGCGGACGGTCGGCGGATCCAGGGCAACCATGCAGCCGCTCTCCCCTTCTTCCAGGGCGCGTACGGCCGCCGCGCCAAAGCGTAGGGAAATGCGCCGGTCAAAAGTAGTTGGACTGCCTCCGCGCAGCAGGTGGCCCAGAACAACCAGCCGCGTTTCTTTGCCGGTCAGGTTCTCGATTTCGCGGGCTACTCGTTCACCGGCCCCACCCAGGCGGTCAGCCCGGCCGACTTCCTTACCCACCACCGACACGTCGCCGCCAATCGGCCGCGCCCCCTCGGCCACCACCACGATAGAGAAGTGGTGGCCTTCTTCGGCCAGTACGCGAATCTTCTCGGCCACTATCTCCACGTCGTAAGGGATTTCGGGGATGAGGATCACGTCGGCCGAGGCGGATACCCCGCTATCGAGGGCTACCCAACCGGCGTAACGGCCCATCACCTCTACCACCATCACCCGCCGGTGGGCTTCGGCCGTCGTGTGCAGGCGGTCAATACATTCGGTGGCGAAGGAGACGGCCGAATCAAAGCCAAAGGTAATGACCGTTCCTTCCAGGTCGTTGTCAATCGTCTTGGGGACACCCACCACTCGTAGCCCCTTCTTGTTGAGCGCGCTGGCGATTTCCATGGAGCCGTCGCCGCCGATGGCAATCACGGCGTCAATGCGGTGGCGCTTGAAGGCAGCGATCAACTCGTCGGTGCGGTCTTTTTCGTAGACGCGGCCGTCCTCGCCCTTCGTGGGGTAGCGGAGCGGGTTGCCCCGGTTCGTTGTACCCAGGATGGTGCCGCCCTGGTTGGTGATGCCGCGCACGTTGTCGGCGTCCAGAGGCAACAATCCCCCTTGGGGATACAGTTCAGGCAGCAGCAGGCCATTATAGCCATCACGGATGCCAAAGCATTGCCAGCCGCGATTGATAGCCGAAATGACGACGGAGCGGATAACAGCGTTCAGACCGGGCGCGTCGCCGCCGCCGGTACTGATGGCAATACGTTTGATGTTCATAATCACCTCTCTACTTTATTTAGTATACTACGCTTCACGCCAGGTGTCAGGCGAAACGTAGCGCACGCTTCCAGCTTGCGCGGGCAAACTGCAAGTTTGCCCTACAGGAAAGGTATGCTGACCAAATGGGTTCAAGAAGCCTGGTGGTGGCTGGTTCGTCTGGGCTTTTACTTGCTCTACCATGAACTGGCCTGGACTTATGACGCGGTAAGCTGGCTGGTCTCCCTGGGGCAGTGGCGGGCCTGGCAACGGGCGGCCGTCCCCTGGCTATTGGAAACGACGGCCGCCGGCCGTCGGCCGGCGGTGTTGGAATTGGCGCACGGGCCGGGCCATTTGCTGGTCATTCTGGCGGCGGCCGGCGGCCGGGTGGTCGGCCTCGATCTTTCACCAGAGATGGGCCGGTTGGCCCAACGGCGACTGGGGCGGGCTGGCCTGGCCGGCCAGGTGACTCTCCTGCGCGGCCGGGGCCAGGAGCTACCCTTCGCTAATGCCACCTTTGACGGGGTGTTATCTACTTTCCCCACCGAGTTTGTTTTACAGCCGGCCACGCTGGCCGCCGTTTATCGTGTTTTGCGGCCGGGCGGCCGGTTCGTGATTGTACCGGAGGGCCACCTGAGCGGCCGCGATCCCCTCTCCCGTTTCATCGAGTGGCTTTACGAGATCACGGGTCAGCGCGGAGGCGACTTTGCGGTGAGCGACGACCATTTCTGGCCCGGCCGCAGTGACTTTTGGCAGGAGATACGGGGGCGGTTTGAGGCGGCCGGCTTCCGGTTGCAGGTGGAGCGCGTCACATTGCCCAGGAGCGGGGTGACGGTGGTGATTGCCCACAAGCCCTAGACATCGGATGTCTTCAAGACATCTGATGTCTGGTCTGAGGTAACGTCACCTCTAAAACGTGCCAAATGTCACTTGCCGGCCGCCTTTCTGCATGGCATGATAGACGGGGAAGGGCAGATTTGATAGAGCCTTATGCCAATAAAGAGCATTGAACGTCGTGTGAGACAGGCCGGGGCGGTGGCCCTGGTCGCTTCGTTTGTCCCTATCTTGGTGGGAATATGGCGCGGGCTGCGCCAACCGAAGGGCCAGGCGGTCGGCCCGGCCGCCCAGGTATTGCGCGGTCGCAGCTACTTGTTGATTGGTGTCCTCTTTTTCGTTCCTTGCATCCTCCTCTGGCGGCCACTGCCCCTCAGATTGTCGCGGCCGGCCCGCCTGGCGGCCCTGGTTGGGGGCGCTCTGCTCTACTTCTCTGGCCTGGCCCTGGCACTGTGGGGACGGCTGGCCCTCGGCCGCTTGTACAACGTCTCCAGCAGCCTGGCGGCCCAACTGTACTCTGACCACCAGCTTGTTACAGGCGGTCCCTACGCTTACGTCCGCCACCCCATGTATCTAGGCATCATAGTTGCTGCCTGCGGTAGCCTCTTGCTCTACCGCGCCTGGACGACTCTGTTGGTGGCTCTGGCCTTTCTCGGCCTGCCCGTGCGCGCCCGGCGCGAGGAGCAAGTCTTAGCGGCTGCCTTCGGCCCGCAGTGGCAGGAGTATTGCCACCGTGTGCCAGGCTGGATACCGATAGTGAAGCGTGAAACGTGACGTGAGATCTTCACGTTTCACGTTTCACGCTTCACGCAATACGCAATAGGATTTCTACTATGACTACCCTTACCCCTCGGACGGAAGAAAGACTGCGCCAGATATTCAAGCGATTTAACAACTTTATGGTGTTGTTGTGGCGGCTGGGCTTCGGCCGCTGGTTTGACGCCTGGCCGGAGGTGGGGGGACTGATCATGGTTATTACCCACACCGGCCGCAAGACCGGCCGCCAGCGCCGCACCCCCGTCAACTATGCCATCGTGGATGGGGAGGTTTATTGCACGGCCGGGTTCGGCCGCATTTCGGACTGGTACCGGAATGTGCGGGTGAATCCCCAGGTGGAGGTGTGGCTGCCCGATGGTTGGTGGGCCGGGGTGGTGGAGGATGTGAGCCAGGACGAGCGGCGGATACAACTCATGCGGGCGGTGGCAATTGGTAGTGGCTTTGCCGCCCGCGCCTTTGGCCTGAACCCCCACACGTTGAGCGACGAAGAACTGG
>JBFMFT010000173.1:0-9816 GCA_040751925.1 Chloroflexota bacterium | reverse complement strand
GGTATTGCCCTGGCAGGCAGACAAGAGTAAGCCGTAGGCAGTGAGCAGTAAACAGTAAACAGTGAAAATTCGCATCATCCGCGTCATCCGCGTTCCATTCCTTCGGCCGCCGCTCTATCATAGGCCAGGCCGCGCTCGCGGGCAAAGCGGCGCAAGGCCGTCAGGGCGCGCTGGCTATAATAATGGTAGCGTTCCTCTTTGCCCAAACGCTGCTCCGGTAGGGGCAGCAGGCCAAAGTTAGCCTTCATCGGCTGGAAGTGCTTGGCCTCGGCGTGGGTCACGTAATGGCCTAAAGCCCCAATCATAGTGGTAATGGGGAAAATCACCGGCAAGCGGCCGGTCAGCAGGCGAGCGGCATTGATCCCCGCCACCAATCCGGTGGCGGCGTTGCCCACGTAGCCCTCCACGCCGGTAATCTGCCCGGCGAAGAAGAGGTCGGCCCGGCCGCGATATTGCATCGTCGGTTGCAGCAACTCCGGCGCGTTGATAAAGGTGTTGCGGTGCATCATCCCGTAGCGCAGGAACTCCGCCCGCTCCAACCCTGGAATCAGGCGCAAGACTCGCTTCTGCTCGCCCCATTTCAGATTGGTCTGAAAACCGACCAGGTTATAGAGCGTCCCCAACAGGTTATCCTGGCGCAGTTGGACGACGGCGTAAGGTCGCTGGCTGGTGCGGGGATCGCGCAAGCCCACCGGCCGCATCGGGCCAAAGCGCAGGGCATCCGGGTCGCGCCGGGCCAGAACCTCTACCGGCAGGCAGCCCTCGAAGAAAGTGGCCTCTTCACGCTCAAAATCGCGCCGGGTGATCGTCTCGGCCGTCGCCAGGGCCTCCACAAAACGGCCGTATTCCTCTTCCGTCAGGGGGCAGTTCATGTAATCCCCCTCGTCCTGCTCCCCCTGGTCGTAGCGCGACGACCGGAAGGCAATCTCCACGTTGACGCTGTCCAGGCTGACAATCGGGGCCACGGCATCGAAGAAATAGAGATACTCCTGGCCGGTCAGCCGTTCGAGGTCGGCCGTCAACGCCGGCGAGGTCAGCGGCCCACTGGCAATAATGCACGGCGTGTCGGGGACGGCCGCCACCTCCGCCCGCACCAATTCAATGAGGGGATGGCTGGCGATCCGCTGCGTCACCGCTCCGGCAAAGAGGTCTCGGTCAACCGCCAGCGACGTGCCGGCCGGCACGGCCGCTTCTTCGGCGCATTGCAGGATGAGCGAACCCAGGCCGCGCAGTTCGGCTTTGAGCAGGCCGGGGGCTTTGTCTACCTGGGTGCTGCCCAGGGAGTTGCTGCACACCAGTTCAGCCAGCTTATCCGTGACGTGGGCGGGGGTGGTCTGGGTTGGCCGCATCTCGTAGAGACGCACCGGCGCGCCCAGTTGGGCCGCTTGCCAGGCCGCCTCGCAGCCGGCCAGCCCACCGCCCACGACGATCAGGGATTGGGTCATGGGGGTATTATAGCATAAACGACCGGCGACGGCCGACGGCTGACGGCCACCGAGCCAGGGTTGTAATAGGATCAGCAAAGCTTGCGTGATAAGATGACAACCAACTTTGGATGGCCGCCGGGACTATGACATTGGTCATGAAAGATATGACAAATGTCACTACCCATCGGCCGCCTAAAGTGGTATCCTGTTCAATGAGTGAATAGGAGCCACTGCCAGGAACCCGTTTCTTGATAAGACTCCTTCGCGAACTGATCTCGTCCATAAGCCGGGCCAACGGCTGCGGTTGGAGTGTTTGTATTGCCTGATGCTGTAATCCAGAGGAGACTTTACCATGAGAAAAATACTCGTGCCCTTCGTTGTATTAACTCTGTTGTTCGTCCTTACGATTCCGGTGCTGGCCGGCGGTCAAATAGAGGCGGCCGGCCGGCCGGCGGTGAGGCTGGCTCACGGCTGGACGCAGATGCTCTCCCCCGTTTCCCCTTCGCCCCGCAATGACGCAACCCTGGCCTATGACACCGCCCGCGGCGTGGCTGTCCTCTTTGGCGGAGGGGACAATGGGATTGAATTGGATGACACGTGGGAGTGGGATTCAGTATCGATGTCCTGGGTAGAGCGGGAGCCAGTTCACAAACCCGCGCCGCGCTATGGCTACGGCATGGCCTACGACGAAGTGCGCGGTGTCACCGTTCTCTTTGGTGGTGAGGCAAATGCGGCGGAGTTTGGCGACACCTGGCTATGGGATGGGGAGGATTGGACAGAGGTTTGGCCGGCCGCGTCGCCCAGTCCGCGCTGGTTGAACACCATGGTCTACGACAGCGCCCGGCAACGGGTGGTCCTCTTCGGCGGTGAGCCATCCGACTACTGGTATTCGGATGAGACCTGGGAATGGGACGGCGTGAACTGGGTTCTCCAGGACATTGCCAGCCCGTCGCCTCGCTTTGGGGTGGGGCTGGCCTACGACAGCCGGCGCGGCGTCACCGTTCTTTTTGCCGGCGACGACGGAGTTGGCTGGCAGTCCTTTAACGACACCTGGGAACGAGCCGGGAGTGGCGATTGGGTGCAACTCGATCCCAGCCGCCATCCCTCGCGCCGTTCGCGCATGACTATGGCTTATTCTCCCCAGTTGCGGCGCACCCTCCTCTTTGGCGGCCTAGAAGGTGGCCAGTGGTTGACCGACACCTACGCCTGGAACGGCGTGCAGTGGCAGCAGGCCAACCCGGTCGTCCACCCGAGTGAGAGCAATGGCGGGATGGTCTATGACCCGGTTAACAAGGCTCTCTTGTTGTATGTAGGCGATTCGATTTTTGGCCAGAATACCAGCGAAACGTGGTATTTCCGATGAAGGGATAAGTTAAAGTGACGAGTGATGAATCAAAAGTAATGCGGTGGGCGGTCGTTGATATTCCAACGATTGTCAGCTACATCGGGAGGACGAAATGAACGAGAGACGATGAAGTGATGAATAAAGTAAGTTAAAAAAGATGTGAACACTCGCTCGCCAGCAAGTCAACAAGGTTCAATAACCTTGGGAGGATAACATGAACAAAAACCGTTGGATTTTGCTGGCCCTTTTGGCCCTGGCTGTGAGTGGTATTTTACCGGCGGCCTTGACGACGGGGGTAGATGGCCCACTTTGTGTGCCCTGGGACGCCAACAATTGGAAGGGCGTGACTCCCAAAAGCATCAATGTTTTGGGCGGACAACTACAGGCTAAATTCATCTATCCAAAGCCTACGGAGACGACCTACTATAGTAATCTGCCGGGTCTGATTATCGCCCCTGGCTATGCCATTCCGGCCGCGCAACTGGAAGCGCAGGCCGAAAGCTGGGCTCGGCAGTGCTATGTAACGCTCCTGTTTAGCTGGAGAGGACAAGGCGCCTCCGGTGAATCGAATACCCAGTTCACCTTTTACAGTGACATCGAACGGGATGACTTGGCTGCGGTCAAGAACGCGCTTCTGCTTGGCCCTCCTGGCACAACCGGTATGGTGGATGCCGATCATATTGGTATCCTGGGAGTCAGCCAGGGCGGCTTGGCCTCGTGGCTGGCCGTGGCCGACGTGGAGCCAACCCGCGATCTGCGGGGAAGTCTGCGCGTGGCCATGCCCCGCGACGCCAGTCCCTTTCTGGCCGAGACGACTCTGCTGCAAGACTGCTTCAACGCCAACGTGGCCGCCCAATTCGACCCCGACGTGGCTGTCACCTGGGAACCGACCCTCTACGCCCAACTGGCCGGCGCCTTCCTGACGCCGCAGATCCCCATTACCGCCACGTGGCAATCAATTCTCGCCACACGCGATCCTGGCGACGAACTGGCTTTTATACCGACGGCAGTGGGCACGCCGGGCACGCCCGTGCCTTTTCCCCAGGTCTTCGTCATGGGCAGCCAGTACGACGTCTGGCAGTGGACCGACGAGATGATCGCCGGCTGGCAAACGGTCACTCCGCCGGCCCCTATCACTGGCTACCCCGGCAGCCGTCTTCTCCTGTCGCGCGGTGAAACCCACACCAACGATCCCTGGCTGGGCGACAAGGAATATCGTGAGGCGGCCGAGAGAAACTGGCTGAGCACCTACCTGGGGCCGTTCTACGTTGACACCCCCACCGCCACCTCTGTCCCCAACCCAACCGGCACCCCCCCGCCCACGCTTGGGGCGCACCCGACGCCAGTGGAGTACCGCGTGGACTCTTTCAGCAGCACGCCCGGGGCCGGTGCTACGCCAACCTTTACCTGGCAGGGGGCGAATAGCTGGCCGCCGCCCAGTACACCCATTACCCTCTACCTCCGCAGTGGGCCGGATCTGGAGTTGACGCCACCGGCTACGACAGAAGGCTACGACGTTCTCAACCAGGACTACACAGCCAACGGTTATAACCTGGAAACGGCCATAGCCGAACGTGTTTATGACCCGCCTACTCCTTACTTCAATACCCTGGACCAGCACCTCAATGACCACAGCTACTGGACCTTGATCTACGTCTCGCCCCGTCTGAACCAGGACGTGACCCTGGTGGGTCCGCCCACCATCCACTTATATGGCGAGCCAGATACGGGCGCTGGCTATCCGCTCCAGGTTCACCTGCGGGTGTTCGAAAAACTTTATAACGATTCGACCTCCTTCTTCGTGACCCACGCCAACGCTTGCGCTTGGGAGCAAGAGGCCAACGGCTGGTTCGAGGGCAACGAATTCCGCGGCGACACCCGCGTCCACACCTTTAAGGAGGGCAACCACATCGCCGTGGAAATCGCTACCATTGACGAGGAATACTATTACCCCCAACGCACAGCGGTCTCCGTAGTGCCCTACTTAGGCGACATGGTGGTGCGCGTATTCCATCGCACGGGCGAGGCGACCAGCATCACCTTGCCGCTGGTGTTCTCCGATGCCCAGGCCGCCCTGTTCCAGGCCGAAGGAGGGGATGCCCCCGGCGCGCCAGAAGGTGAGCCAGAACCAACGGCCACGCCGACGGCGTCCGGGCCGCTCACTATTGAGGCCGTGCTTTGGAACGACGACACCAACCCTGGTGGCTGGAGGGCGTGGGCGCCCGAGGTCAAGATTACTTGCACGGGGGGTGTGGGGGCCGTAACCTGTCCTGGGGATACGTTCCTCTTGACCGATGGCCTCAATCAGAGCTTCACCTTCACCGCCACCGACGAAGTGGGCAACGTAGACACCGTGACTCTAAGCGGCATCTCCATAGACCGCACGCCGCCGCAAGTCACAACGAACTTGCCCGCCTCCCAGACCTTCTGCTCGACGGCGACGCTGCAACTAGACCTGACCGCGAGCGACGCGCTCTCCGGCCTGGACGGGTCGGCCGTGGCGACCTTCAATGGCGCGGAGACGGCCGACGGTCAATTCTTGACTTTGCTGGCCGGGCCGAACGTCTTGGCCGTGCAAGCCCAGGATGTGGCAGGGAACCACCTCTACGAGGAAAGCACGCTGCAAGTCAACTACGACGTGGAACTGGACTTTCCTCCCGATGGGCAGACGGTCAATCCGGCCGCCCCACTCTCCTTTGCTTTCCGCATCAACGATGCCTGCGCCGCCAGTGGCGTCTACGGTGGGGCGACGGCTACCTTATGGCTGACCGGGCCCAACGGCCAGGAGCAGGCGGCCGTGTGGAGTGGTGGGGCCAGTGGTAATGCCTTCGCCTACAACACGACCACTAGCGAGTACACGTTTGACGCTGACGTGAGTGGTCTTGCGGCCGGGACGTGGACGGCCCGCGTCCACCTCAGTGACGTCAATGATTATACGGTAACATTTGTCGTGCCGTAATTCAAAAAGGGAGATTGGAGACGCGATCTCCAATCTCCTCCCTCATTTACTATGGAACACAAAGCAGACGTGACAGACGCGCCGGTTGGCAATCCGATAGCCATGGCCAGCCTATTGAGCCCAGGCCATAGCTGGTTCGGTCTACAACTCCCAAGCCTAACCCTGGCCTGGGTGAAGGCATGGCTGCGCGTCAACGCCGCCACCCTGGTTGAAATAGCCCTCATCGGCCTGTGGGCGGCTTGGGTCGGCCGGGCCTACCTGGACTTCAACCCGAACACTATCCCCATCGGCCACGAATACAATACCCATCTACCGACCCATCATCTGTGGACGCGGCTGCGCGCCTGTGGCTGGTGCGCCCTCTGGGATGGCGCGCAGCGAGGTGGCGCGCCCGCCTTTGCTGACACCCACGGCAGCATGTTACACCCTCTGGTGATGGTGACCACGCTGCTGTGGGGCGTGCCGGTGGGGGCGAAGGTGGCTCTGGTGGTCTCGTTGGGCGTGGCCGGCCTGGCCCAATGGTGGTTAGCCTGGGAACTCCGTCTCGGCCGCCTGGCGCGGGTATGGAGCGGTCTCATGGCCGTGGTGGCCGGTCACCTGGCCGGCCGCCTGGCTTCAGGCATTTTTGGCCTGGTGCTATCGGCGGCCATGGTCAGCCTGGTCTTGCCTGCCCTGCTGAGGGTGGCGCGCCGCCCTCATTATCGTTCTATTGTCCTGCTGGCTGTGGTGACGACTTCGGCCCTGCTGGCCGGGCACGGCTACATGCAGGTAGGGTTACTTGGGACGCTGCCGGCCCTGGCCTTTCTCCTGCTGGAGCCAAAAGGGAAGCAGCGGCCGCTCTGGAAAGCGTATGTCCTGGCCGGTGGGCTGGGTCTCCTGCTGGCCGCCCCCTTTCTCGTTCCCCTCGCTCACTTCTGGCCTTATTTCACCAAAGATGTCTTTCCCGATTTCCAGGCTTCCCAACCACTCGCCTACCTACCGCTGAACCTGGTGATTAACGATGTTGGCTACTATGCGACGCAGGTATTAGGTAAACTGCCCTGGGTGGAATTATATACCCTCTACATCGGCTGGACGCCAGTTCTTCTGGCAGGCGTAGGCCTGGGGCTAGGCCGGCGGGAAGACCGCCGTCAACTGGGGTTTCTGGTAGCGATCATGCTTCTGGCCTTTCTGGTCGCCAGCGCTGTTGTGCTGAGGTGGGCGGCGGTGATAGCGCCGGGCGTAGCCGGCATTCGCCATTCCTCCTTAATCGCCGGCCTGGCCGTGCCACCCATTCTGGCTCTAGCTGCTTACGGACTGGATCGCCTGCTCGCCGTGGACTGGCCTGATGGCCGGTGGCGCGGTCAGGAAACCGGCCTGCGCCGCCTTCTCTCGTCCAAATGGCTTATGCTTATTCCCCTGACCCTGGCCCTGCGCTCGGCTTATGACTTCTCGCAACTCTGGCTGACGACGAAACCGATGCCGCCCGAAGCGTGGGCTTTGCTGGAAGCATTGCAGACGCCCGATCTACAATGGGTGCAGCCTCCCTATGGCGTACACCTGTTCACGGAACCGGCTGTCCGTCTAGGTCTCAAAATCAGCCCTGGTTATCGCCCCTGGGATTGGCGTGACCGCCAATTGCCCCCGGCCGTGTTGGAGGCCAGTCTTAACGGACCACCGACGGGCGCAACTCGTGAACTGGGGACGGTGGTCGGTATCCCTATCTATGCGCGGGAGGGCGAAGCGTATGCGGCCGTCGTGACGGCCGCCGGGCAAGAGCCTTGCACGGCCACAGGTCTAGGTGGTTACCTAAAAGTGACGTGCAACTCAAGTGCCTCCGGCCGCCTCGTAGTCAAAGAGAATACGTGGACAGGCTGGCGAGCCTGGCAGGATGGGCAGCGGATGGCGTTGGTCGGCCGCCAGTGGTTGGAGGTGGAGGCTCCGGCCGGGGCGCATACCTACGTCTTTCGCTATCTGCCCTGGGACGTGCCGTTGGGCTTGTTTCTGGCCGGGGTGGGGCTGGTCGCTTGCGTCAGATTGTGGCGGCGCAACGGCCGCTTCCTCGGTGGCTGCCGGTAAGGGTCACGTTGGAAACGTGACCTACTATAGCAAAACTTCCGAGAGGTTCAGAACCCCTGGAGGTTGGTTTATTTCTTGGGCGTGGTCAGCCGGCCGAGACGCCTCTGGGCATCGCGGTCATGGGGATTCGCTTGCAAGGCCCGCTCAAACCAGGCCACAGCCTGCTCCCGCTCCTGCCGATCCAGGTAAATCAGCCCAATGTTGTAAGCGACGTTCGGGGCAATGGGGTTAATCGCCAGAGCCTTCTCAAAAGCGGCAATCGCCCGCAACTGCATCTCACCCGTCGCCAGCACCGGATTTCCCAGGTAGGCCGCCCCCAGATTCGTCCATACCATCACGTTGTCTGGCGCGGCCTGACTCAAGGCTTCCAGTTTGGCGACCGCCTGCCGGAAACGGCCGCCCAAAATATAAGCCGCGCTCAAATTCAGGGCGGCGTCTACGTGTTCACCATCCAATCCATGCGCTCTTTCCAGGAGGGGAATCGCTTCGGCCGCCCGCCCCTCCCGCAGCAACTCCGTCCCCCTTTGGAAAAAAGCCAAGAATTTTGGATTTTGGGTTTTGGATTTTGGATTGGCGCCCATCAGAAATGGGCGGGGATTAGGGGATTAGGGGATTGTTTATTCAATGAATCCCCTAATCCCCTAATCCCCGCGACTCTTCAACGGATTGAGTAAAAGGAGGCTGGTCAGGCCGAAGCTGGCGACCAGGAGGATGAGCCACAGGCTGTTTTCCCGCCAGAAGCGGCCGATCGCCGGCTGGTTGGCCTGGGTGTCCAGCCAGGCCCGTTCGAGTTCCGCCAGCGACGTTCCCAGGACGTGGCGCACGCCGGCGTCGCAGCCCCGGCCGTCCGCATAACTCACCACCAGGTCACGCAAAGCCTGGTTGCCATACTGCGCTTGCAGCGTCCGCACCAGCGAGCCGCTTTGGGCGTAAGCCAGCACAATCTCATCGCCGGCCGTCGGAAAGCTCTGACACAACTCGTGGAAAGGAATCGTCGTTCCGGCGGCCGTCGCCTCGCCCAAGATCGCTTCGTAGGTGGGATTGACCGCGCTTTCAGAGAACGTTGCCAGCCCCTCGTCCAACCATTTAGGCGCGTTCTCATAGCTGGGGCCGGCGGCCCAGGCCAGCAACAAGTGGCTGAGTTCGTGAGGAATACTCTGGCGCAAATCGAAAGCGGCCGTATTCGCGTTACCGGCGGCCACGGCGATGGTGTTCGATTCCGGGATGAACTGCGCTCCCACCCATTCCCAACCCCGGCCGGCCAGCCGCATCGCCTCCTGTAGCTCATTCACCGAGGGGTAGACGTAGATGCGGAAGGGGGGAATCGTCTCGACGGGGATAACGGCCGTCAGGCGCGGCCAAGTTTCCGCCACCACGTCCAGGGCCAACTGTCCCAACACCGTATCCTGGCCCGTCCAATAAACCGACACACCGCCATCCGACAATTGCCGCCAGTTGTAGCGGTCGTCCGCGTAGGTCAAAACCTGGCGTTCCAGGGTGTGAACCCGGCCGCCAGTCTCCTCCAACGCCCACCAGTAAGTAATAGGCGCAAAGGGTGGCAGAAAGGTTTGCTGCAAATCGAGGGCGTGGCTAAGAGTGACCTGACGGCGGGGCAGGAGACGCCAATCGGCCGTATAGGTATTGGCCGATTCGCCAGCGCGGAAGAAGAGAGTGACGGCCTGCAACGCCACCTGGCTATCCACCTGCAAGGAAAAACGCATCGCCTGGCCGTACTCGTAGTTGGCCTGGGAGACGGCCGTAAAAGGATTACTCTGCGCCGCCGGCGCGCCCAGCCAGACCAGCAGAGGCAGTGCGACAAACAGGCGGCTAAAACTCCTCGTCCTCTTCCTCCACATCGAGTATAGGCAACTCAAATTCCCCACCTAGCCACTCCGCTTCCTCTAAGGCTTCTTCTATCGCCTCGTACAAATCGGCCGCGTCGGGGTCCCTTGCCAACCGGCTCAAGATACCTTGAGCGCGGTCGCCGCCAATCTGCCCCAGGCTGGCCACGGCGGCCAACTTTACTT
>JBFMFT010000172.1:0-9857 GCA_040751925.1 Chloroflexota bacterium | reverse complement strand
GCGCCGACGGCGCGCCGGCCAGGGCGGTGGCCGTCCAGGTGTTGGTGGCCGGGTCATAGACGCCGCCCGTATTGGTGTCGTAGCAATGCTCGGCATTGGTGCAGCCGCCCCAGACGATCATCTTAGAACCCGTCCAGACGACTGAGTGGCCGACGCTGCCAGGGGGCGCGCCGGCGTTGCTGGTCGCCTGCCAGGAATCGGTCAGCGGGTTGTAACGGCCGCCGGTGTTGGTGGCGCAGAAGGAGATGTCAAAGCGGTTGCAGCCGCCCCAGACGATCATCTCAGCCCCCGTCCAGATAGCTGTGTGGCTGGCGCGTGGCTCTGGGGCGTTGACGTTGCTCAGGGTGGCCCACGTGTCGGTGGCGGGATTATAGCTCCAGCCGAAATTCTCCTTACCGTAACTGGCGTTGTTCCCCCCACCCCAGAACAAAACCTCCGAACCGGTCCAGACGGCCGTCGCTGTGGTGGAATTGGGAATGGAGGGTGTGTCGGCCCAGGTATCGTCTTCGCCCACAGTCACCGCCTCGATGGCCGGCAGGGTGTAAGCGAAGGCCGGTACGGCCACTTCCAGGCTATAGTTCGTTTGATTCGCTTCCCACCAGGCGCGGAAGGGCTGGTTGGCAGCGGCGAAACGCTGGTCGCCGCGATACCAGTTGGATAGCAAGCGGTTGGTCAGGGCCGGCCGGGCCAGGCACTCGGCAATCACGGCCGGGTCGTTGCCCAGGGCGGCGAAGAGAGCGCGCAAAACTTCGGGTTGGCGCGTTTCACGGGCCATGCGGCTCATCTCCGCCTGCAACATCTGGCCCGTAATGGGCTGCTGCCACAGGGCCAGCAAAGCGTTCGACTGGCGCAGGCTTTCTTCCACTCGCGCCTGGATGGCCGCCGGCGCGGCTACCTGCTCGAAAGCGGGCTTGGGGTCGGGGTTCTCGGCCGGCCAGGTGCGGTATTGCCAAAAAACCGCCTCAATGGTCGTCTGGCAAGCTACCCTCGCTTCTAAGTCGAACAATCTGGCAGATTGTTCAACGGGTTCGGCCGCCCAGGCTGCCTCTACCAGAACAGTTAGTAAAAGTATAACGAGCGAAAAGCGTTTCATGGCTTATCTCCTTCGCACTCAGAAACTCGGTTTCTCCAAAGAAACCGAGTCTCTGAAACACAGATCAAGGCGAACGCCGCCAGATGCCGGCCGAAGCGCCCACCCAACCATTGTCAGCGTCCTGGAATTCTAACGACGTGATGCTAATCGCTTCTTGCAGACTCTCCCGCGTCCAGGTCGCCCCGCCGTCGGTCGTCCGCGCCAGGCACACGTCGTAAGGGCCGCCAGCAATCCAGGCGGTGGTCGGGCTGATGGCGTCCACGGCCAGGATACTGACGTTGTTGCAAACCGGCCCTGGATTCTGCGTTTGCCACGTCCGGCCGCCGTTGGTGGTGTGCAGAACCCGGCCATAATAGCCGACGGCCCAACCATTGTTACGGTCGGCAAAGGCCACGTCGGTCAGCGAGTCGGCGGCGTTGTAGCGCTGCCGAACCCAAGTAGCCCCGCTGTCGCGGCTGATCAGAATCAGGCCACTGCTGCCGACGGCCCAACCCGTGCGGCCGTAGAACTCCACGTCGGTGAGGAGCGCGTTCGCATCGGGGTCTTGAACCCACTGCCAACTGGCTCCGCCGTTGGTCGAGCGCAAGACGCCGGTGTTGCCTACGGCCACAATCGTGCGCCGGTTGATGGCATCTACGCCGTAGAGTTGGGTCAGGTAGCCGCCAGCGAATTGCTGGGTCCAGGTGGCCCCGCCGTCGGTGGTGTGATGGACGACGCCATGATTGTTGGACTGGTCGCCGTCCCCGACCAGCCAACCTTCCAGGCTGTCCACGAAGTCGGCCGCGTAGAGATGGCTGTACTGCGAGCCAATCCGCACACGCTGCCAGTGCAGGCCGCCGTCGGTGGTGTACTCGAACTCGCCAAAGGTGGTGGTGGCCCAGGCGTACTGGGCGTCCAGCGAAGCCATGCCGTAGACCTCGTTCACGCTGCCGCTCTGCCGGTTGACCCAGGTCGTCCCACCATCGTCCGTGGTGAACACGCCGCCGCTGTCAACGACGATCACCCCATGCGTGGTGTCGGCAAAGCTCACCTCCGTCAGTGTATCCACGTCTAGGAGTTGAATGGGCTGTTCGGTCCAGGTAGCCCCGCCGTCGGCGGTGCGGATGACATTATCCCCGACGGCCCAACCATTCTGGCTGTCGCTAAAGTGCAAGCTAGTGATCCAGGTACCCGGCGGCGTGGTTTGTCGTGTCCAGGTTGCCCCGCCATCAGTGGTGTGCAGCACCACATTGTCGCCGGCCGCCCACCCTTCCGAAGCGCTGACGAAGCTTACCCCATGCAGCCAGGCGTTCGTGCCGCTTGACTGCATGGCCCAACTGACCCCACCATTGGTGGAGTGGGCGATGGTACCGCTCGCGCCGACGGCCCAGCCGTTGCTGGTATCCACGAAATCCACGTCGGAGAGGTTGTTGAAGTTGCCGATACTGACCCACGACCAGTTCCGGCCGCCATCTGTCGTCCACCAGGTTGTGCCGCCGTTGCCGATGGCCCAGCCGTTATTGGCGTCCGCGAAATCTACCGCGTAGCTAGAGCCGCCAGGCGGTTTGTTGCCCGTATGCCAGGTCAGGCCGCCATCGGTGGTGTAGAGCATCACGTTCCCCACCGCCCAGCCGTGGGTCGCGTCCAGAAAGTCCACCCCCCACAAGCCATCCGGTGTATTGGCGTCTTGTGGAATCCAGGTCACGCCGCCGTCGGTGGTGTGCAGGGTGACTGCCCCATCCACACTGTCGCCCACCGCCCAGCCTTCCGTGATCGAGATCATGTCTACGCTCTCGAGGCTGCCGGAGATGGGGAGGGGGGCCTGCTTGACCCAGGTAGCCTGGGTTTCGGTTGAGGCGGGAACGGCCGCTACCAGTAAGAGGGCCATAGCCAGGGTTATTAAAACTGCTCGTTTCATAGCATTACTCCCTTGAACACAAGTCCACGTCTTCATATTCCGTCAACGGTGAGCCTATGGCCCATCACCAACTCCTGATCGGAATCATCACTCGGTTGATATAGATTTGGATTGGTCAACGCGACCAGAGTGGGCAGTCCAGTAGCGAGCCTATGCTGCCTGTTGTTATTGTAATGGCTTTGCGCCGGCGGCGATATGGACGAAAGTCCGATTTTCGGCCGACGAATGTCACATCTTTTACAGAATGAGCATGGCGTCCCCGAAGGAGAGGAAGCGATATTCGGCCTGGATAGCCGCCTGGTAAGCGGCCATGATTCGCTCCCGGCCGGCGAAAGCCGAGACCAGCATCATCAGGGTAGATTGGGGCAGGTGGAAATTGGTAATGAGGGCATCTACCACGCGGAAGTGGTAGCCAGGCAGGATAAATAAGTCAGTCGGCCCTTCGTAGGCCATGACCGGCGGCCAGGGGCAAGCCAACGGATTTTGGATTTTGGATTTTGGATTTTGGATGGGGAGCCTTTCGTCCTCTGTCCTTCGTCCTCCGTCCTCCACACTGCTCCAGCGCAGGGTCCCCTCCACCCCGACCGAACGGAGGGCGGCCGTTTCCAGCACCCGCACGCTGGTTGTGCCGACGGCGATGATACGGCCGCCGGCCAGCTTGGCCTCGTTGATCCGCCGGGCTGTTTCGGGCGTCAGGCGCACCCATTCACTGTGAATAGGGTGTTCGGCCGCCTCCGCCACGCTGACCGGCTGGAAGGTGTCCAGCCCCACGTGCAGGGTGACGGTCTCGAATAGAACGCCTTTCTCACGCAACGCCAACAGGACAGCAGGCGTAAAGTGGAGGCCGGCGGTGGGAGCGGCGGCCGAACCGGGCGGCCAGGCGTAGATCGTCTGGTAGCGGTCGCGGTCGGCTAACCGTTCGTGGATGTAGGGCGGCAAAGGGGCCTGGCCTAACTGGTCTAGCTCATCGTCGAGCGGCCGGTTAAAAGTCACCTCGCGCTCCGCTCCATTCAGCACGGCCGCCACCGTCGCTACCAGGCCGGTCTCTTGCTCCTGGGCATCCAACAAGACTATCTGCACCCCCTCCTTCACCCGTCGGCCGCCCACTAACGCCTGCCAGCGCACAGCGTCCAGTTGCTTGAGCAAGAGAATCTCTACCCGGCCGCCGCTGCCCAGCTTGCGGCCGGACAGCCGCGCCGGAATGACGCGGCTATCATTCGCCACTAGCACGTCGCCCGGCCGCAGGTACTCCCCAATCTCCTTAAAACGGCGATGCTCCAACTCGCCCGTTTCTCGATGTAGCACCAGCAGGCGGCTGGCGTCGCGTTCGGCCAGCGGCCGTTGGGCGATCCGCTCGGGTGGGAGGGGGTAGTCGAAGGCGGCCGTTTTCACGATAACTTATTGATGATCCACCAAAGGCACGAAGTTTCACGAAATGCTTATTCGTGGCCCTTCGTGGAGATGCTCAAGCGTACCATGTGCACATTGATTATAGACCTTCTAGGCCAATGCCGGCCGTTCTTTTCAAGGTACCCGCCTTAAGCGAATTGCAGTGAGCTAGAGACAAAAGTAGCAGTGCCAATTCAGGATAGCACATTATGTTATAATACGCTTGTCGAAACGCTGATGCTGGTGGCTTGGAGGTAGACTTGGAGATTTTCGAGATCATCTGGAAGGATACGACCGTTGAGAAACTAGCCACCAAACATAGCGTCACAACGGACGAAGTAGAGGAGGTTTTGTTCGGTCGTCCTCTTGTCCGCTTTTGGGAAAAAGGCGACGTTGCTGGCGAAACTTGAACCTGGCTTACGGTCAAACAAACTCCGGCCGGTATCTGGTTGTCTTTTTCATTCAGAAACCGCGAAATGTAGCCTTGCCCATCTCGGCACGAGACATGACGCATCCTGAAAGGAGATATTACCGTGGACGAAAAGGCCATTGAACCAACTCCTGACCATTTTGACAACTACGAAGCGGCGGCCGATTTCTGGGACACGCATGATACGACAGATTACCTGGACGAGTTTCGTACCGTCCAGGTTGTGAGTGAGCTTCGCGTCCGTCACAGAGACCATTTTTACAGGGGACGGCATGGGTAAAGTCATTGACCAGGAACGATTTACCAGAGAGCTATTTGACATTCTCGAGGAGACTTTCGAGACCCATCACGGCATATTCCTCGACAGGAATACTTCACTCTTAGAGACACTAGAAACCATCAACGCGGCCGAAGCCTCGCGCCCGGTTGGGGGCAAGTGCGCCTCCCTCGCTGCCCAGGTCGCTCACGTCACCTTCTACCTGGAAGTCCTCGAACGCTATCTGCTCACCCAGGACAGCGGCGACGTGGACTGGGGTGAAATCTGGCGCACGATCCGTGAAGTCACACCGGCTGAATGGGTGGCGCTCAAGCAGCAACTCAAAGAGACCTATCAGCGCGTATTCGCCATGATGCGCGGCTTCCAGAGTTGGGACGACGAGACGCTCGTAGGTGGCGCGCTAGCTATCGTGGTTCATACAGCCTATCACCTCGGCGAGATCCGCCAGGCCCTATGCACAGTGAAGTAAATGGACATCGCGCACCAGCGATTACTTAACCAACACCTGGCGGGGACTACATTGGCGACCCCGGCCGCCGTCGTGGACTGGCTCGTCGCGGCCCAGGCCCAGGATTACGCCGGGGCGAAGTGGGCAATTGGGCTGCGTCTAAATGGAACGACAGACACCGCTATAGAACACGCCTTCAACGAGGGTACTATCCTCCGCACCCACGTCCTGCGGCCGACCTGGCATTTCGTCACTCCCCACGACATCCGCTGGCTCCTGACCCTCACCGCCCCCCGCGTCCATCAGATCAACGGTACCTACTATCACCGGCTAGAACTCGACCAGGCCACCTTTACCCGCAGCCACGACGCCCTGGCAAAAGCCTTACGAGACAGACAACAGCTTACCCGCGAGGAATTACGCCACGCCCTTCAGCAAGCCGGCGTTGCCACCGAAGGCGAATTGCGCCTGAGCTATCTGTTGATGCAGGCGGAACTAGATGGGATCATCTGCAGCGGCCCGCGCCAGGGCAAACAATTCACCTATACGTTGCTGGACGAACGCGCCCCAGAGGCCATAACTCTGGCGCGTGAGGAGGCATTGGCCGAACTCAGTCGCCGTTACTTTATCAGTCGCGGGCCAGCTACTATACAGGATTATGCGAAGTGGTCAGGACTGACGACGGCCGATGCCCGCTACGGCCTCGAAGCGGTCAAAGCCGAATTCACACAGGAAGTTGTTGACGGCCGGACTTACTGGCTTTCGACGGCGACACCATCGGTAAAAGAGGTTCCGCCCACAGCCTATTTGCTGTCCATTTATGACGAGTACATTTCTGGCTATAAAGATCGCAGCGCCCTGGGCGACGCCGAAATCGCCGCCAGGTTGTGGGCGATGGGCAATGCCCTTCAGTATATAATTGTCGTTGATGGTCAGATCGTGGGTACCTGGAAGCGCACGCTCAAAAAAGCGGCCGTAGTCATCGAAACAAACCTCTTCCGGTCACTGACAGAAGCGGAAAACCGGGCCATCGTTGTAGCCGCCCACCAGTATGGTGACTTTCTTGACCGGCCGGTGCTGCTGGCATAGGCACACGGCGGCCGAACGAGGCATTTGTAGCGAGTAAGCCATCATCCTCCTTACAAAGCCTCAGGAAGATGATCAGCCCGATGATATATGATAAAAATGATCACCTTGAGCAGCATCATGTTGCGCTGCGTCATTTTGTAAGCGTAGCGGCGCAGCTAAATCTTAGCGAATCTGTACCAACAGTTAGGCGCTTGCGTCTCAACACCACTTCTGAGAAAAACTACTATGACTTACGACGGCCCTGCCTTCTATGATGATGACGCCATCTTCAACACCTATATGGCAAGTCGGAACCGCACAGAGAATCCAAATGACACTTTGGAGAAGCCGATCATTCTTGAATTAGCCGGCGACCTGACTAACCGACGGATTCTAGACCTCGGATGTGGCGATGCCGCCTTTGGTCGCGAAGCGCTCGCAAAAGGATGCCAAACCTACCTGGGCATAGAAGGCTCGCACAATATGGTCGAAGCCGCTCGACAAGCACTCGCCGGGACAACTGGCAAAGTCATGCAAGCAAGAATCGAAGATTGGGATTTCCCCACCGAGGCTTTCGATTTGGTCGTTTCACGTTTGGTCTTCCATTATCTCAAAGATGTCGATGCCGTTCTTGAACAGATTTACCAAACATTAATCCGAGGTGGGCGGCTTGTATTTTCCGTTGAGCATCCAGTCATCACTTCTTGCGACCGGGGATGGCTAGGAAACGGGCCACGCCAAGACTGGGTTGTGGATAACTACTTCCATACCGGCCAGCGCATTACTTCATGGCTAGGTGGTCAAATCGTCAAGTATCATCGGACAGTTGAAAACTATTTTGTTGGCCTACAGCAAGCTGGCTTTGTCGTTGAAAGTGTTCGCGAGGCAGAGCCGCAACGCGAGCGGTTTGAGCAGGACAACACCTATCGGCGGCGTCAACGCATACCACTCTTTTTGATTATGGCAGGTCAAAAGCATTCAACTTCTACCGGGAACTGGCCTCTCACCTGGCACGGACACACAGAATAACGTACCCGGCCGGTCTGGAAGGGGTGATGTCGGAGCGGCCGAAGCCATTGGGCGAGGCACGCTTGCCTTGAAGGGGTACTGGCCTGGTTATAGAGCGCCACGAACTCAGTAGACATTATGGTATTAGGCAAGATTTCAGGACTGGACTTCATTCTGTAAATCCTGTCCAAGATTTAATTCGGATAAACTCTGGTAGAAGGAGAAGGAGAGACCCTGTGAACCCCACCTACCGCCCCGGCACGTTGGCCGACGCGCGCGCCGTCTATGACGTTTTCGTGCAGACCACAGCCGACCTCGAACACCGTATAGGTACGCCAGAGGGCGAGAAAATTTGGACGGACCCGGCTTCTATCGCCGATTATTGGGAACGCCGCCAAACGCTGTTTGAGCATGTGGCGCGCACGGCCGAGCAATTCTGGGTCGCCGAGAACGAGGGGCAGATCATCGGCTACGCCCGCTCAACCCTCCACGACGGCGTGCGCGAGTTGCTAGAGTATTTCGTCCTCCCCGGCCATCAGGCCAGGGGCGTCGGCCGCGAACTGCTGGCGCGGGCCTTCCCGGCCGAGGGCACGCGCCATCGAGCCATCATTGCCACAACCGACGTCCGCGCCCTGGTTTGCTATCTCAAGTCCGGCGTGTACCCCCGCTTCCCCATCTACTACCTCTACCGCAAGCCTGAGCCGGTCAAAATAGAGACCGATCTGGTATTCAGGTCGGTCACGGCCGGGCCAGAAACGCTGTCCACCATCCGCGCAATTGACCAAGCCATCCTCGGTTTCGCGCGCGACGCCGATCATAAATTTCTATTGCATGACCGGCCGGCCTACCTCTTCTATCGCGGCGATCAGGTCGTTGGCTACGGTTACTTTGGCAAAGGCACGGGGCCAATTGCCCTGCTGAACGAGTCTGATTTTCCGGCCGTTCTAGCCCGCGCTGAGGCGGAGGCGGCCGCCCGAAATGAGGAAGACTTCGGGATGCAAGTGCCACTGATCAACCGCGCGGCCGTTGATTACCTGCTGAGGCGGAGCTTTCAACTGGAAGCCTTTACCGTCCTCTTTATGAGTGACCACGCTTTCGGCAAGTTCGAGAACTACATCCTCTCCAGTCCGCCATTCTTCATGTAACAGGACAGCCACGATGGATGTCGGGGAGGTGGTGGCCGAAGTCGGCCGTTCTCATGATCGTCAATTGTATCTCGTTCCAGCGTCAGTTATAATGAGGTTGAAGACACCAAAATTCCGCGCCTGGCTCGCTTACCCAGCTGGAGCGGGCTTCACCGTGTAATACTTGAACCATGAGTGGCACCCTGGTACGGATCAAAAGAGCTATTTTGGCAGGACATTACGCCTTCAGCGAAAAAGCCAGTTTGGAATTGGAAGCAGATGGACCTATTCGCCCGCTTACCGCAGAGTTCGCGTATTGGTTGAAGCTGGAACCCACAACTGGATTGCTCAACAGACTCAAACAGCATGACAAGTTGGTACATCGCCCACCAGCGACTGCTTAACCAACACCTGGCGAGGACTGCGTTTGCGAAACCGGCTGCCGCCGTCGTGAACTGGCTCCCCGCTGTCCAGGCTCAGAATTAGGCTGGCGCGCTAGTGAGCCATGAGCAATAGCATTACACCCCTTCGGCCGCTACCCCTCATCCCTTTCATTTCGGCCGACAGCCAATTGGGCGGGTTAACCAGCCTAGTGAAAGCCTTATGATAAGCGACGTTCACCTGCGAGACGTGACCGAAAGCGACCTCCCCATCTTCTTCGAGCAGCAACTCGACCCGGCCGCCACCCAGATGGCCGCCTTCCCGGCCCGTGAGTGGGAGGAGTTCATGGCCCACTGGACAAAGATTCTGGCCGACCAGACCAACGTCCTAAAGACCATCCTCTTCGACGGACAGGTAGCTGGCAACATCGTCAGCTTTGAGCAGCATGGGGAACGAGAAGTGGGCTACTGGCTCGGCCGGGCCTACTGGGGAAAGGGTATCGCCACCAAAGCCCTCTCCCAATTCCTGGGTCACGTCAAGCCGCGCCCCCTCTATGCCCACGTCGCCAAACACAACGTCGCCTCCATCCACGTCCTGGAAAAATGTGGGTTCAAGATGATCGGCGTGGAGATATTGCTGCCCGATAAGCCAGGTGCGGAGACGGTCGAAGAGTACATTCTCGAGCTGGAATCGAACGAATGAGACGAACACCCCCTCCCTAACCCTCCCCCTAGCAGGGGGA
>JBFMFT010000171.1:0-9993 GCA_040751925.1 Chloroflexota bacterium | reverse complement strand
TCCTGCTCCCCTGCTCCTCTGCTCCCCTGTTCCTCTGCTCCCCTGCTCCCCTGCTCCGTCACCGATACACCCGTATACACCCGGTCTTCGTGGGTCAAGAGGCCCGGCACGTGTTCTTCTAATACGACGTGAAAATTCGTGCCGCCAAAGCCATACGCGCTGACCCCACAGCGGCGGGGTGTGCCATTGGTCTTGCTCCATTCTTGGGCCTCGTGGTTCAAGAAGAAGGGTGTCTGGCTAAAGTCAATGTTGGGGTTCGTTGGTCTGGCATGGAGGGTTGGCGGCAAGACCCTGTGGTGGAGAGCCAGAGTCGCCTTGAGCAATCCGGCCGCCCCTGCCCCCGCCTTCAGATGGCCGAAATTGCTCTTGACCGACCCCAGGGCAATCCGGCCGCGCGGCGCAGCGTCAAAAACCGTCGCCAGGCTTTCCACCTCCACTACATCGCCGACACGGGTACTCGTGCCGTGCGCTTCGATGAGGGTGGCCGTGGCCGGGTCGAGACTGGCGTTTTCCCAGGCGCGGCGCATCGCCAGTTGTTGGCCGATGGGGTTGGGCGCGGTAATACCCTTGCCCCGGCCGTCGCTGGCCCCACCCACCCCGCGAATGACGGCGTAAATTCTGTCGCCGTCGCGCTCGGCGTCGGCCAATCGCTTGAGCAAGAAGACGGCCGCCCCCTCGCCCATAACAAAGCCATCCGCCCCATCGCCAAAAGGACGAGTGCCGGTTGCGCTCAACGCCCCGATCTTGCAGAACTTGACGAAGCTAGACGCGCCCATGTTGCGGTCTACGCCGCCGGTTAGCACCGCGTCTACCTTATACTCGTCCAAGAGTTCCATCGCCGCCTCGACGGCCGCAAAGCTGGAGGCGCAGGCGGCGTCGGTAATGAAGTTGGGGCCGCGCAAATTGAGGACGTTGGCGACGCGGCCGGAGACGATATTGGGCAATTCGCCGGGCATCGAATCCTCGGTGATCGGGGGAATCTGCCGATCCAGAGCCTCGTGCCATTGGGTCAGGATGGCCTGGCGACGATCGGGCGGCAGCCCGGCAAAGTCAGACGACGCTTCCAGCGCGTGCATGAACTCGGGGTAGACGATCCGCAAATGGGTTTCGTAACCCAGCTCCCCGCCCATGGCCGTTCCTAAGACGACGGCCGTGCGCTCGGTATCCAGCGGCCGTTGGGGGTAGCCGTAGTCAGCCAGGGCCTCGGCCGCCGTGGTCAAGGCCCATTGCTGGCCCTGATCCATTGCCCCCGCCACTTTGGGCGGGATGCGAAAACGTTTCCAGTCAAATTGAAAGCCCCGCACCCACCCACCAATTTTGCTGTAGGTTTTGTCTGGGGCTTTGGGATCGGGGTCGTAGTAATCGGTAATAGACCAACGCTCTGGCGGGACTTCGCTGATGCTGTACCGCTTGTGCAGCACATTCTCCCAGAAGGTCGGCGCGTCGGCCGCTTCGGGCAAGATAGCCCCAACACCCACGATGGCTATCGCCCGGCTGTTCGTATGAGTCATGTTGTTCCTCCTCACCTTCAAAGGGTGGCAGATGGCAGGTGGCAGGTGGGACTTGCCACTTGCCACCTGCCACCTGCTACCTGCTACCTGCTACTTGCCACTTGCCACCGCTTTGTTCAGTTTTTCGGCCGCCAAATCCATATCGGCCATAAGCCCGGCTTGACACTGATAGATGGCGGGTAAATCCAGCGACGCCGCTAAATGGGGGTCGCTCTGCCCCGCGCCGACGGCCCACCGCAGCCCTTCGGCCGCTACCTTGAGGGCCACCTCGCGAGCGTAGATACGTGCCAGAGTCTGGCGGGTTGGCACGTCCAGGTTAATCGCTTCGGTCGGCTTGTTGGCAACTCGCTCGGCAAAAACGGCCGCCGCCTCCGCGTGGGCAATCAGCTCACCCAGGCGAAAGAGGACGTGCTGGTGGCGGGTCAGCCGATCCAGCCGGCAGCGTTCCAGGATGGTCGCCAGGGCGCGCAGGGCGAGGGCGGCCGGGCCGGCCCCATTGTCCGGCTCGGCGCGCTGGATCGCTTCCAGCCTGGCTGCCCATTCCTGGTAATAAGCTCCCCGTGACTTCAGATGCAATTGCCAGCGGTCGCGGGCAATCGTCCATTCCATAATCTCCGACGTGCCTTCGTAAATGGTGGTAATCCGCACGTCGCGCTTAATCTTCTCCACCATGTACTCACGGGTATAACCATAGCCGCCAAGGGCCTGGATAGCGTCTTCGGCCGCCCGGTTGCCCGCTTCCGTAGCCGTATACTTAGCCACCGCCCCCTCCGTCGCCAACCCTTCCTCCCCACTATCCAGCCGTTCGGCCACCCACTCGATGTAGGAACGAGCCGCTTCCAGGCGAGCCGCGTTGGGGACGATCAACTTGTGGGTGTAGCCCTGCTTCTGGCTGAGGGGCGAACCAGCCTGGACACGCTCCTGTGAATAGTGGATGGCCCGGCGCAGAGCGGCCCAGCCGGCCCCCAGGCCAAACGCGCCGACCATCAGCCGGGTGTAGCCAAAGACGGCCTGGGCCTGGGCTAACCCCTTGCCTTCCACCCCCCCCACCAGCCGTTCGGCCGGCACGTACACGTCTTCCAGAAAGAGGGCGGCCGTGTTGCTGGCCCGAATCCCATGCTTATCCTCCGGCTTGCCATGCTGGAAGCCCGGCGTGTCCTTATCCACGATGAACCACGACGGCCCACCGGGGGCAATCGCCAGCACGGAGTAGAGGTCAGCCACGCCACCATTGCTAATCCACTGCTTGCGGCCGGTGAGCTTATAACCGCTGGCGCGGCCGTTTTCCCCTACCGGTGTCGCCTTCGTCGTCAGCGCGGCCAGGTCACTGCCAGCCTGGGGTTCGGTGGCCGCGTAAGCCATGAGTAGGGCTTCGTCGGCCACGCGGGCCATCCAATAGTGCTTCTGCTCGGCCGTACCACCGACGGTAATGGGGTCGGTGCCGAGAAAGGTCGCCAAAACGCCGGTGGCCACGCCCAGGTCAATGGAGGCCATCAGTTCCGACACGCGGTAGATGTCGTAAGCCCCGCCGCCCAGGCCGCCAAATTCTTCGGGGATGAAAACCAGGTGCAGGCCCAATTGGGCCGGATCATACAATTCATGCAAAACGTCGGTGGGGAACTTATCTTCGTGGTCAAGGGCCAACAAATACGCCGGCGTCAACTTGTGTTCGGCGTATTTGCGAAGGGTGTCCAGGATCATCTCGCGGGTTTCCCTGTCCAGTCCAGCCATCGCGTCCTCCTGTGGTCTACTCTGAAAAATGTTTCTTGCTCATGGGTAGATTCTGGCAAGCTAGGGCGGCCGTCGGCCGTTCGTTAGCGACCAGTCACCCTTCATCTTAGTCCACAAGCCAGCAGATTTGGAGTGACAGATGTCATGGAATTTGCTATGAAAATGTATGGAGTTCTTCTAGCTCCTGCTCGATACGTCCGGCTATGGGCAAATCGGTATCGCACATCAGGTTCATGGCGCGTTCAAGGGCGCGCCTGGCCTCTGTGACGTTGCCTTGGTCGCGGTGGAGGCGGCCGAGTTCCGCCCACCACCGGCCGCCGTAATGCCGGTCATTCGTCTCCCCAGCAATCGTCGTGGCCTCTTCCAGAGCAGGCAGGGCCAGTTCCAGTTGACCCATCGCCCGGTAGACCGTCCCCATGAACCCCAACCATATCCCCTCGTGACGGCGATCTTTAACGTCCTCCCGCCGGCTGATAGTCAGGGCTTGCTGGTATAGCTCCAACGCCTGGTCATGCCGGCCGGCCTGGTAGTAAGCCGTACCCAGGTGGCCTAGCCAGTGCCCCTCGTCACGACACGCGCCAATGGCCCTCGTAATGGCTAAAGCTCCCATGAGACTGTCAATCGCCTGCTCAACCCGCCCCACCTGCGTATAAACGCGCCCCAACTCGCCCAGGCAGTCTGCCTCTGCCACCTGTTCCCCAATTCCCTGGCAAACGACCAGGGCTTCTTGCAGCGCCTCTATGGCTTCTTCCGGCCGCTCCAGAGAGAAGTAGGCAGTCCCCAGGTAACACAAGATACGTCCCTGCTGGCGGCGGCGGTCGGTACTCTGGTTGGCAATCAAGGCTTTCTGATAACACGCTATGGCTGACTTGAACTGACCCAGGTAGCTGTAGGCCGAGGCCAGGTTGAAAAGGTGGACGATCTCTGCTCCTCGGTCAGCGACTTCCCGGCTGATCGTCACCGCTCGTTGCAGATTCTCCACCGTGGCCGCTGTGACCCGGCCCAAAAGTACGTCGCAGACAGCAATGTAACCCAAGTAGGTAGCGGTGGTCTGCTGACTCATCTCCCTTTCACCCACGGCCAACGTCCTTCGGAATAGTTCTTTCGCCCGCTCGATTTGTCCCAATTGTATGTAGGTCTCGCCGAGGCTGCCCAGGATCGCGCTCATTTGAGCCTGATTAGCCTCCTCCTGGGCCAACGTCAAACATTCCTGTAAGGTGGATAGCGACTGCTCGAAACTTCCCTGGCGTCGACTCATGGTACCCAGATTGAGTAAGGTTGTTGTCAGGCCGGCCGCATCCGACAATGACCTCGCTACCTGTTCAGCTCGTTTCAGGTGACGTTCAGCCTGGTCATACAGACCCCTATCACTCAAGAAGTGGCTAAGGGCATTGGCCCCCTGAATCAACGTATCGTCAAGCCCCTGCTCGGCCGCCGCCTCCAATGCCGCCAGGATGTTCACCCCTTCCCGGTCGAGGCGGGGGTACTCTTGCTCGTGGGCCACCACGTACCGGGTGAAGTATTCAGCCAACCGGCAGGAAGCCAGGAGGTCAAAGTGAACGCTCCGCGCGTAGTCGGCAATCGTCTGGTGCAGGGTATAACGCTCCGCTCCACTGGGCTCCAGCAGGCCACTATTGACCAGGGAGTGGATCGTTTCAGGAGGAGCGGCCGACACCGCCAGGGCCGCCTCATGCGAGAAAGTGTTTGGTTTGGGCGGGAAGACGGCCAGGGCAACCAGGGCGCAACGGGCCGGCTCGTCCAACGCTTCCAGGCTAATCCCAATAACCGCTGGCAAAGAGAGCGATGCCCCGGCCGGCAGGCCCGGGTGACTATCCAGCAAAGCCTGCGGCTGGGCCAGGGCCAGTCGTTGCCCGGCCGCCCGCAGCCGGGCCAGGGCTTCCCGCAGCGAACCTTGCCCCGCCTGCTCCTGTCGCCTGGCCCACCTGGCCATCAGAATAATCGCTAGAGGCAGACCACCTACGGCTCCCACCAACTCGGCCGCCCCATTGGGATCGGCCGCCGCCACCTCGGGGGCCAGTTGGCTGAACAAGACCAGGCCGGCCGAGGGGTTCAATTCGGGCACCGGCCGCGCGCCGGTCTCCGCAAAGTCGCGGGCCAGGTCACGCTGGCGGGTGGTTAGCAAATAGGCGCAGTGCGGCCCACCCACGCGGAAGGCCAACGCCGCCGCCAATTGCCAGGCGTCGTCTATGACCAGGAGCAGCCGGCGCGCGCCGATGGCCCGGTGGACGGCCCTGGCTCGCTCGACGGCCGTATTCAGCCGGGCTACCTCTTCGCTGGGGATACCCACGGCCATTCCCCACCCGCCCAGAAGGACCAATACGTCCGGCTGGCGGCCGAGCGGGGCCCACAGCACACCCTCATTGAAGCGGGCCAGCACTTCCGGGTCGTGGGCCAGTTCAATCGCCAGGGCTGTTTTGCCCACCCCCGGCAGCCCATTCAAGGCTGTCAGGGCCAGGCAGCCCTGGCTAAACAGCCGTCCCTTCAATTCTTCCAGCAAGTTGTAGCGGCCGACCAATTCGTAAGCCGGTTTAGGCGGGGCCATGAAGGGGACCGCAGCCAGGGTGGGGGCGGCCGGGGCTGGCTGGCGCAACTCATCCTCAAACTGGCGCAAAACGCTGGCTAGTTTGCCCAGAGCATCCGCTTCCGCGTAATGATAAGTACGGAGAACGATATTCAACTGGGTCGCCAGGTCGTCACGGCTGCGACCATTTATGTACTTCTCTTTCAAAATAATATACGACCGCCAGCGTTCGTCATCGTATCTGGGTAAGCCGTTGTCCGGCCGCAGCCGTTCCAGGGCCGCCCGCAGCACCTCGCGCACACTCAGGCCCCATTCGGCCGGCGCGCTGTTGCGTCCGGTCGTCTGGTGGCGGTTGGCGACGGTCTTGAGTTGGGCAATGGGATGTTCGCCCAATTGTTGCGGGTCGTGCCAGGCTTTCATGGCCCGGCGCAAGGCCGCGCGGCCGAGTGGCTCTTCCCCGTTCTGAACTCCTTTACTCATACCTTACCTCCCCATCTTCCTTACCCTTGCACTTTCTTTTCATTTCGATTGCAGAACGCCGCGCCCAGTTATGGTAGGATGTGATTGCCCTTAAGTCGTTCCCTGGCGCGGATGGCTGTCAACGGATTTTGAGAACGGATTGAACGGAGCGGCCGTCGGCCCTCCGCTCAATCCGCTCCCCCAATCCGATGACAGCTATCCGTGTCGCTACAATCCAACCGGAGGTGAAAATGATACGCACGTAATCATCCTCTTACCCGCACCTATCCGCCGCCAGGAATGATCAGGCGACGGCCGACCAACGTCCCTCTTAGGGAAAGAGGCCACTTACTGGATTATAACGGAACACTACCCACGGGGGTATTTGGAGGACATGATGAACTACGAGAAGAAGAACAAGTCGTTGTTTGCCTGGGGAGCTTTGTGGTGTGGATTAATACTGTTGCTCGGCTTTTCGGCAACTAGCGGGTTCACTGTGGCGGCCGGGCCAGTAGGGGGTGGCGATCCGCCATCTATGACCTGGAATGTCACCTTCGACGGAGGTTACGAGGATAAGGCCATTGACATTGCCACCGATGCGGCCGGTAACAGCTTTGTGTTCGGTTATTCCGACAACGGAATCAACAAGGACTTTCGGCTCGTCAAGTACGACAGCAATGGCAACGTCGTCTGGAACGCTGTCCTGGACGACGGGGGCAACGAAGGCCTCTATGTCTTCAGCGGCTCGGTGGCCCTTGACACGGCCGGTAATATTTACATTTCAGACATCTCTTACAAGAGTACCTATGACGAACTGCTGGTAGCCAAGTATAACAGCGCTGGCGCGTTGCAGTGGGTGGCGCGCTACAACAGTGGCAGCGGCGACCAGGCCTCAGGCGCGGTTCCTGATGAATCTGGCAACGTTTATGTGGCAGGGGTGAGATATACCGGCCAGTCAGATTCCGATCGCTACCTCCTTAAACTGGATAGCAACGGGGTTATCATTTGGAATAAGACCGATGTTCACTCCGGCCGTGACCGTGATGGCGATATTGCCCGCGATGCCAGTGGCAACCTCTACGTGACTGGGTTCTTGGACGACGCCTACCGGACCACAAAGTACGATAGCAACGGCAATGTCCTGTGGGACCACACTTACAACCCCGGTGTCTACGACTATGCCAATGACCTGGCTTTAGACAGCGCCGGCAACGTGTATGTGTCGGGCTGGTCGAGCGACAACGTTACCATTGAAGCCGTGACGCTGAAATACAACAATAGCGGTACCCTCTTGTGGGACCGCCGTTACGATGCGGGCCAGGAGGCTTTTCCGGCCGGCATGGCTGTTGACGGGTCCGGCGCCGTCTACGTTGGCGCTACCAAAAGCCTCTCGAATGGAACTATTCCTGTTGACACCCGCCTCATCAAATACGACAGCGCGGGAACGCTTCTTTGGGACGTAGCCTACGATAGTGGGCAGGCCGATGGCAGTGGTGGAGTCGCTGTAGATGCTGAGGGAAACATCGTCCTGGCCGGCTACTCCTTTAATGGTGTCAATTATGACCTTCGCACCATTCAATATAGCGAAACCGGTACGCTCGTCTCTCGCAAAATCCAGATGGGCTTTGAGATTTTTCAGCCCAATGAATTGGCCGCTCGTATCCAGGTGGCCGATCCTGAGAATCTGGTAGTCGTACCAGGAGCTACTGTAGACGTGACCTTCACTTTGCCTGACGGCACGTGGATTACCAGCGCCGTCACCAACAGCACGGGTTGGGCCAGCTTCCGCGTCCCAACGGCCGGCGGCGGCGTTTGTACCATCACCGTTGATGACGTGACTCTGGAAGGCTATCTCTTCGACCCCAGCCAGAGCGTCTTGACTAGAACCGTCAATTGCCCATAACACCCAGTCCCAATTTGAGGAGCAAGCACCCCAGGTGCGGCACGTGGGCGTGCCTTGCTCCTCAAGAGACTGGAGCCACTCAGGTCGCACCTGGGGAGGCAGAGAGATGGAAGGAGCAGTCCGGCCGGCCGCCCAACCCGGCCGGACTTCCATTTTGCCGCTTGCCAGACCGCTCACAATGAGGCACAATGGCCTCATGTCCACCCACAGCTTCAACGAACAGGTCTACGCCGTCGTGCGCCGCATCCCACACGGGAAAGTCACCACCTACGGCCGCATCGCCCAAATGCTTGGTCTGCCCCACGCCGCCCGCGCCGTCGGCTACGCCCTCCACGCCCTCAAAGACAACGTGACCACCCACGCCGATGTCCCCTGGCAGCGGGTCATCAACGGCCAGGGGCGTATCAGCATCGTCAACCCCATCTACGCCGCCCAGGAGCAGGCCGCTCGCCTCCGCGCCGAAGGGGTAATCGTTGGTGAAGACTTCCGTATTGACCTGGAAGCCTACTTGTGGGAGGGGCTGCACTGGCTGGAAATAGACGATATTCTGCGTGAAAAGTGAAACGTGAAACGTGAGAAGATGCGCTTCACGTTTCACGTTTCACGTTTCACTCCTCACGTTTCACGCTATACTTGTAGGCGTGAAGCTCATCGTCCAAATCCCTTGCTTGAACGAGGCAGACACGTTACCGGCCGCCCTGGCCGGCCTGCCCACCACCCTGCCAGGGATTGACTGCATCGAGACCCTCGTCATTGACGACGGCAGCACGGACGATACCGTAGAAGTAGCTCGCCAGCTTGGTGTCAACCACGTGGTCCGCCACCCCACCAACCTGGGGCTGGCCCGCGCCTTCCAGACCGGCCTGGAGACCTGCTTGCGCCTGGGGGCCGACGTCATCGTCAATACCGACGGCGACAACCAATACCCGGCCGCCTACATCCCCCACCTGGTTGCGCCCATCGTCCAGGGCCAGGCCCACATCGCCATCGGCGACCGCCAGGTGGAACAAGTGACCCACTTCTCGCCGGTCAAGAAGCTGCTGCAAAAGCTGGGCAGTTGGATGGTGCGGACGGTCAGTGGCACGGCCGTACCCGACGCCCCCAGCGGCTTCCGCGCCTTCAGCCGTGAGGCCGCCCTGCGCCTGAACATCCTCACCAACTACAGCTACACCCTGGAAACGATCATCCAGGCCGGCAAAATGGGCCTCACCATCGTCAGCGTGCCGGTAAAAGTCAATTCACCTACCCGGCCGTCGCGCCTGCAAGCCAGCACCTGGCGTTTCATCAAGGCCCAGGCCAGCACCATTCTCCGCCTCTACGCCTTCTACGAGCCGTTACGCACCTTCACCTACATCGCCGCCCCCTTCCTGCTGGCCGGTCTGGGCCTGCTGGCTCGCTTTGCTTATTTCTATTTCTTCACCGAACTGTCCGGCGTCGCCCGCTACGCTCAATCCGTTTCCATTGGCACCGGCCTCTTTCTGGCCGGCGTCTTCATCGCCCTCTTTGGCGTCCAGGCCGACATTGCCAGCAAGCACCGCCAACTGACCCAGGAGATGTTGTACCGGCTACGCAAGATGGAGTTAGAAAAGTGGCCGGTGGCAGGTGGCAGGTAGCGCAAGCCGTGCGGGTAGCAAGTGGCAAGTGCCGCAAGCCGCTGGCTTGCGGGTAGCAAGTGGCAGTAGCGCAAGCCCCTGGCTTGCAGGTAGCAAGTGGCAGGTAGCGCAAGCCCCTGGCTTGCAGGTAGCAAGTGGCAGGTAGCGCAAGCCCCTGGCTTGCGGGTAGTAAGCGGCAGTAGCGCAAGCCGCTGGCTTGCGGGTAGTAAGCGGCAGTAGCGCAAGCCGCTGGCT
>JBFMFT010000170.1:0-10057 GCA_040751925.1 Chloroflexota bacterium | reverse complement strand
GGGGCCGGCCGGGGGGGGAATATGATTGCCCTGGTGGCAGACGAGCAAGAAGCGGAGATTGGGGCGGCTCTGCGGGCGGCCGGGGCGCGGGCCGTCTTTCGCACGGTGGTGGAGTAGGATGTCCAGGCAGCGAATTCTGGTTGTGGACGATGATCGGGAGGTCGTGCGGCTGCTGCGCGCCTACCTGGAGCGGGCCGGCTACGAGGTGCTGGTGGCCTACAATGGGGAGACGGCCGTCCATACCCTGCGCCGCGACAAGCCCGACCTCCTCCTGCTCGACCTGACGTTGCCGGACGTGGATGGTTACGACGTGACCCGCACGGTGCGCGCCGACCCCCTGCTGGCTCACATTCCCATCATCATGCTGACTGCCCGCGTAGAGGACACCGATAAAATCGTGGGCTTGGAGATGGGCGCGGACGACTACGTGACCAAACCGTATAATCCACGTGAAGTGGTGGCGCGGGTGCGCGCCCGCCTGCGCCATCACGAAGCTCACCAGTCCCCTGTTTTACGCAGTGGTCGCCTGGAGATGGACGTGGGGCGACGCGAGGTGCGGGTGGCCGGCCGGCCGGTTGACCTGACCCCCACTGAATTCAATCTCCTGCAACTCCTCCTGGAAAACGCTGGCTACGTCTTCACCCGCAGTGAACTCATCAGCCGGGGGTTAGGGGCCGACTACGAGGGCCTTGACCGCACGCTGGATAGCCACGTTCGCAACCTGCGCCAAAAGATTGAGCCAAACCCCCACCAGCCCACCTACATTTTGACGGTCTATGGCGTGGGTTATCGCCTGAGTGAAGACAAAACCCCGTAGGTTTCGGAAACCTACGGGGTTTTGAGATGAGGTTATGAACCGGTTGTGGGTGCGTTTTAGTCTGATCATCGGCGGCGTGGCCCTATTCGTGGCTCTGTCGCCCTTTTTCTTCCGCGCCATCGTTTTTCGGTTTGGGCCACAGTTTGAGACCTTACGCACGACCCTACCGGAAGTGGCCCAAGCGCTGCCGGAGGGGACCTTGCAGCGTCTACGTGAGTTGTTTGTGGCCGAGGCGTTGGCGAATCTGACGGCCCTGGTGGTGGTAGGGGCGGTGGCCGCCCTGGCTGTGGGTATCTGGCTCGGCCGCACCCTCACGTCCCCCTTGCAACGTTTAGAAGCGGCGGCCAGGGCCATCAAGGCCCAGGATTTCAGCCAGCGTGTGCCAGTGAAAGGCAGCCAGGAGTTGGTCGCCGTAGCCACGGCCTTCAACGACATGGCCGAGCAATTGCAAAAGGCCGAAACCCTGCGCCGCAATCTGCTGGCCGACGTAGCCCACGAACTCCGCCACCCGTTACACGTCTTACAAGGCAGCTTGCAGGCCATTCTGGACGGCGTTTACCCCCTGTCGGCCGAGGAAATCGCCCGCCTGGTAGACCAGACGCAACACCTGACCACGTTGGTCAATGACTTGCACGAACTGGCCCAGGCGGAGGCCCGCCAACTCCCCCTGCTCCGTGAGCCGACGGACGTGGCCGCGCTGGTCAAGGAGACGGCCGACCTCTTTAGACCATTGGCGGCCGGTAAGGGAGTGCGTTTGCAGGTTGAATTATTGGGGGCGTTGACTCCCATCGCCGTAGACGCGGCCCGTCTGCGCCAGGTCGTCCACAACTTGCTGGATAACGCCGTGCGCCACACGCCAGAGGGGGGCCTGATTACCGTACAGGTGGAGCAGCCAGGGGATCAGTTGCAGATCAGGGTGCGCGACACAGGCGTGGGGATAGCCCCAGAGCAGTTGCCCCACGTCTTTGACCGCTTCTACCGGACTGACAGCAGTCGCGGCCGTGACGGACGGGGGACGGGCCTGGGGTTAGCCATCGTCAAGGCCATCGTCGAAGCGCACGGTGGGCAGGTCACGGCGAGTAGTGAGGGTCTCGGCCGGGGGAGTGTGTTTTCTGTTGTCCTGAAAACCCCGTAGGTTTCGGAAAACCTACGGGGTTTTGAGGAGGAAAGAACGATGATGATCTTACCCATTGGGGATGACAATACTGATCGTACCACGACGCCCATCGTCAATTACCTGCTCATTATCGCCAACGTCCTGGTCTTTGTGTTCTTACAAGGCTTGGGGGGAAATGACCGCTTCACCTACGCCTTCGCCACCGTACCGCAAGAAATCGTGACCGGCGAAGACCTGGTGACGGCCGACCAGTTACTCCGAGACCCACTCAGTGGGGCGCGCTTCACCATGCCCGGCCTGCAACCCACCCCCATTTCCGTCTACGTCACCCTCCTGACCTCTATGTTCATGCACGGCAGCCTGGCCCATCTGGGTGGCAATATGCTCTACCTGTGGATCTTTGGCGACAACCTGGAGAATAGCCTGGGCCACCGGCGCTACCTCCTCTTTTACCTGCTCTGCGGCGTGTTGGCTTCCCTGGCCCACGTCACAACGACCGTTTTCTTTGGCAGCAACCCGATGATTCCCAGCCTGGGGGCCTCGGGGGCTATTTCAGGTGTTTTGGGCGGCTATCTGCTCTTGTTCCCCCAGCGGCGCGTCACGGTCATTTTGGTGCGGATCATCACCCAAGTACCGGCTATCGTGGCTGTGGGCCTGTGGTTTATCTTCCAACTCATCAGCGGTGCGGGCGTGCTGGGCGCGGGTGCACAGGAGGGGGGCGTGGCTTACGCGGCGCACATCGGCGGCTTCATCGCTGGCTTCTTGCTGGTCAAGCTATTTGCCCTCGGCCGTGACGTGGACTCCCGCTCCTACCGCCGCTACCGCTATTAAGAAGAATGGAACGCGGATGACGCGGATAAACGCGGATCACTCTTCTTTGATCCGCGTCCATCCGCGCCGATCCGCGTTATCCGTGTGCTATTGTTTCACAATCGCCAGGCCATCCAGCAACTCGCCGGCAAAGCCATTGGCGTCGCCGTCCCAGTAGAGGCCGGGGCCAAAGGAGCAGGCCGTCGTCGTGCCGGTTGAGCCGGGTGTGCAGAAGAAGGCGTCGTTACCGTCGCCGCTGACACCGGACACCGAGAACGCGCCGGTGGTGTTCAGGTAGATACGGCCGCTACTGGCCTCCACCCACACTCCGCCTACGTCTTCACTGGAGAGGTCGCCTAGGCCCACGTCGGAGCCGTCGAAGTACAGCCCCCAGGTACCGGCCGTATTCCAACCCAATGAGGTGGCCGTAAACTCCAACAAATCCTCGTCGGTGGCCGCCACCCCTGGCACCGAGGCATTGCCAACCGTGCTGACAAGCAAGTTACCGGCCGGGCTGAAGTCAATCCCATCCACATCCTCATTGTTGGTGGTCAGCCCTACGTCCGAGCCGTCGAAGTACATCTCGAAGGTACCGGCCGTGTTGTTGCCGGTCGAGGTGGGGATGAACTTCACCACGTCCGAGTCGTCCACCGCGCCCAGGACGGGGATGTTAAAGGCGGCGTCCAGGCTCAGTAGGACGCTGCCATCAGCCAGGAGGGCCACCGCGTCCACGTCGGCGTTGAGCAACCCCACGTCGGACAGGTCGAGGTACTTGGCCCAGGTCGCCGTGGCCGTATCGTAGGAAAGTACGTCCTCGTCGCCAAAGTTCACCCCACCGGCCGAGCCATTGGTCGTCGAGCTAAGGTAGAGGGTTGCCGGCTCATAGCGAATCGAGCCGACTTCCACACCCACCGATTCGTTGCCGGCCGCGTCGCGGAAGCGGGCGTAGACGTGGGCCACTTCGCCGGGGTCGGCGGCGGCCAGCGTCCAGGTCAAGGGATAGGTGAAGGCCAGCCACGAGCCAAAACTGTGCGGGTCATGGCCGAGTTGCACTTCAGTAATGTCGCTAAATGCGCCCGTCTCATCCTCGGCGTAAGGGACGAAGCTGAGGCTAACGGTCAGGTCGAGCGTTTGGGCCGCGCCATTGTCAATGACCACCCGCGCTTCCGGCGGGACGGGGTCGAGGCGCGGCCGGACGCCCACGCTGCTCAAAACCTCGCTGCTGTGGCCGCCGCTGTCGGTGGCAATGAGCCGGTAGTAATAGACTGTGCCGTTGGTAGCCGTGTCGGTGTAGACGCCGGTCAGGGAAAGATTAGCCTGGCGTAGCGTCCAGGGGCCGTTGTCGCTGGTGGCGCGGTAGAGGACCATGGTGGCGTATTCGCCCTTCACGTCGTAGGTCAGCCGCACTGCGCTGTCGGCCGCCCGCCGTTGGAAGAACTCTGGGGCTTCGATCTGATCGCCGGCCGCTTCCAGGGGAGGCTGTCCAAAGGCGACTTCCGAGCCGTCGTTCTCCCCACCGCCGTCACTATCCGAGTTTTGCGGGTCGGCGCCATTCAGATATTCGTCCAGGTTCAGCAGGCTGTCCAGGTCGGGGTCGCGGCCGGGCAGACTGACCTGGTTCTCAGCCTCAAAAGCGTCGGGCATTCCGTCGGCGTCGCTGTCCGCCCCTTCCAGAACGGCGAAGGCCCCCAGGGCTTCACGGCGCGCGCTGGAATTGGCGGCCACCACGTGGACCTGGTAAGCCCCCTGGTCGCTGGCGTCAGGGTTGAATTGCTGGCCTTCTTCCTGGGGTGGTTGGACGGCGGCGGCCTGGTTGACGGCCGTGTACACCCCGGCGAAGAAGTGGTCACCGGCCGTCCCGTCGCCGTGCTGCCCGTCGTCGTAAAGGGGAACGACCGTATCCTTGCCATTGGGGGCCGTGACGGTAGCGGTCAGGCTGAAGGCTGGCTGCTCCTCTGCTCCACTCAAAAAAGCGTAGAGGGGGACACGGTTGCCAGTGGTGGGGCGGTCACCCGTTTGATCCAGCAGAACGAGGCTCAGTTCCATACCGGTACGGCCGCTGGCGATAACCTGGTAGGGCAGTGAACTGAACTGGGGCGCGCTGGGGGCGGTGACCAACATCTGCCACGTGCCGGGCATGGGCGCGCTGATGCGCCAGCCCAGGTGTGCGCTGGTGGCGTCGTAGAAGGTATAGGGAGTGGTAGCCGAGTCAATGATCACGCCGTCCGGCCGCCGCAGGCGCATACTCATGGCGTGGGGATCGTTCCAATCCAGGGCAAAGAGAGCCTCGAAGACGGTGCTATCCACCGGCACGTTGTGTACTTGCTCCACCGGCGGGTAAGGCACACTGCCCGTTTCCGAGAGGAGACGCTGGCGGTCGGCCGTTTGCGCCTGGGCGTATTCGTAATAGGAGGCCAGGTCAAAAGCCATTTCGTCGGCCGAAACGGTTTGGATGCCGGGGCCTAAGCTGCTGGAATAAACGTCGTTGTAGAAGGACAATCCGCCGGTGGCCGTGGCGATGTCCTGCATCAGCGTCTCGTCCGACTCCGGACCAAAGGCGATGGTGGTGACGGGGCAGCCGGTGGCGATGACGGCCGCTTCCACGTCTGACCAGAACAGGGAGGTATTCTCCATGCCGTCAGAGAGCAATACAAACGAACAGCGCGTGTTGCCGGTGGGGCTGCTGCCGCGCCGGTTGACCGCTTCGTCCAGCCCGTCGCCGATACTGGTGGAGCCGGTGGCCGTCAGGGTGTTAATCGTGCTTTCGGCCAGGTTGCGGAAGGCGGTGTCTACCACCTGCATTCCAATACTGGGGCCGTCGTTGCCGTTGAAAGGCACCACGGCCAGGCCGTCGCCGTCCAGGGTCACGTCCACGTAGAAGTTGGCCGCCGCCTGCGCCGCTTCCAGCTTGTCGTCGCTGCCCATGGAGCCGGAGCGGTCAATCACCAACACCTGGTCGCCCAGGCCGCTATCGTAAGTAACCGCGCTGAGGTCGGTGTCGTAGGCCAGCACCGCGCCACTGCTGTCTTCCAGATTGATGGTCAGGTCATACGTGCCGTCGGCCGCCTGCACGGGGGCTTCGATGACCAGCCAGTATTGCTCCTGGATGAAGCCGCCGGTGGTGATGGTGGCCTCGATACCGTTCACCTCGGCCGAGAAATCCGTATAAGTTAGACCGGCGATGACCGGATTGCCGGCCGTGTTTTCGGTGACGGAGACCTGGGAGATGAAGGAGCCGGGGGCGGCGGCCGGGCCCACGTAAGCCTGGGCCACATTGTTGGGAATGACGTTGTTGACGATTGGCTCCACGCAGGCCAGGGTCACGTCCACCGTCGCGTCGTCGTCCGCGCTGCCGGCGATAGCCGTCACCTCGGTCACGCCATTGTTGAAGAAGGAGCGCGTCCAGTCCGTGCCGCTGCCTTCGGCGTGGGCAAAGAAGGCGTCGCCCTGCTGCAAGACGACGTGGTAGAAAGCGGCCGTGCCGCTATCGGCGTGGAAGGTGGCCTTGATGATGGGGCAATCGCTGGCTGAGGGGTCGGCCTGGTAGGTGTCAAAGCCGTAGCGGGCGATATACTCGTCGTTCCACACGGCCGGGGTCGTCAGGTCAATCGTCCCGCCGGCGTTGGGGACGAGTGGGCCGTAGACGGCCGGGTTGCCTGTCTGCTCCTCGTCCACGTAGTTGTAGGAGTCGTCGGGCAGGCCACTCAGGTCTTTGGTGTAATTGGCGACGGCGAAACGGCGGAAGGCGGTGTCAAAGTCGTCGCTCGTCCCCAGGGCAGCCAGCGCGTCGTTGACGGCCGTAATGTCGTCGGTGATAGCGGCCGCCTCCCACAAAGCCAGCCAGGCGTCCACCCCCAATTCCGGCTCGTCGGGGTCCGCGCCGTACTGCTCGCTCATGTACTTCCACCACAGGGCCGCCTGGTAGCGCATCCCGTCGGTGGTGACGTCGTTGTTGGTCGAGGCCAGGTAGTTGTTGGCCTCGCTGTTAAAAGAATAAGGGACGGTAAGGGCGTTGGCCCAGTTGTCTATGTTGTCGTAGACGTTATCCTGCATGGCCCTGGCTGTGCCTTCCTTGAACCACTTGACCTCTGGCCCGTCGTAGCTGTATTGCACGCGGTGGAACAGTTCGTGGCCGGCCACTTCCATCCAATCTTCCAGGATAGCGAAGCAGCCGTCGTACATGTAGAAGTAGTTGTAGGTGTAGGAGGTGCCGCCGTTGCAGCCGCCGCTCTGTATCCAGACGGCCATTTTACTGAGCAAGGCGAGGGGCGAGAGGAAGCCGAAGTCGCTGGTGTAGCGATCCCAATAGAGTTCGACGTAATCGGCCGTCGTCTCCGCCTCGGTCTCGGTGGTCACGCTGTCATCGTAATAGACACAAAAATTGGTGCGCTCCACACAGGAGTCCAGATTGGCCGGCGTGGCGGCGTCTACCGGGCAGGTAGTGGCGGAGCAGGCGGTGACGGCCGAGGGAGACAGGTCGCCCAAAGCCTGGCGGAACTCTTCGGCCGTCATGCCCTGGCTGGTCTTCTCGCGCTCCTTCACCGCGACGGGTGTACCGGCCGCGTTGGTGGCGGAAAAGGTCACTAAGACGATTAAGAGGGGAAGTAGGAATTTCAACGAACGTTTCATGGTTGCGCGTCTCCTTGTATAATCCGTGTCAGACTTCCACTGGAAGTCTTTTTACTGCTTACTCAACGCGCTGGGCGTGCCTTTGCCGACACGAATGATCAAGAAGCAGCAGCAGATAAGCGGATGTGTAGGGGCGAGACGCTGGAAACCACGTTGCAGGCTTTACACGAGGAGCGAGACAGGTCCCATGGCTGAATCTATTGGCTACATTATTGGCGGGGGGCTCAAAGAGGGGCTAAACGTCTGGTTGACTGTCCCGGCCGAAAGCTATCTCTGTGAGCGTGCCTGTGTCTATCTTGCTCATCGCCTGGGAACGTCAACTATTGCCACAAAAACGCCCAGAGCTGTCGCTAGAGAGCAGCTGGCAGGGGAGTGGCCGCCGACCGGAATAGGCTCGCCCCATCGGCCGGAACTTTCGGGGTCACGCTGTCCAAACTGACCATCTCGTGGGGAGAGGGGAGGTCGGCCGCCGCCGGCTCACCAATGGCCGTCGCCAGGGGCAGTTGCAGGGTGAAGGTACTGCCCTGGCCCTTCTTGCTCTCCACCCACACCTGCCCGCCGTGCGCCTCGGCCACCGAGCGCACCAGAGCCAGCCCTAGTCCAACCCCCTCCACCGGTCGGCCGTCGTGATCCTTCACCCGGTAAAATTCATCGAAGATAAAGGGCAGGTCGGCGGCGGCAATGCCCGTCCCCCAATCCTGCACCCGCACCAAAGCCCGTTTATCCTGGCTCCAGACGGTGATTTTGACTTTGCCGCCGGCGGCCGAGTATTTGATGGCGTTATCCACCAGGTTGCTGACCGCCTGGCGCAATTGGGTGGAGTCGCCAGTCACCAACTCCAACAGGGCCGGCGTCTTCAGGGTGAGGGTGATTTGTTTGGAGAGGGCGCGGCCTTGCAAGTCGGCCGTCACCTCACTGACAATCGCCACCAGGTCGCAAGGCTCGCGCCGCTTCTCAATTTGGGTGGTGACTTTAGCCAACTCCAGTAGGCCATTGACCAAATCCATCATCCGTTGCACCGAATCGGTGATGCTGCTGACAAACTGCTTTTGCTGGCTGTTCAGGGGGCCAATTTGCTCCAGGGCGCCGGCCAGCCCACTAACGGAGGTGAGCGGGGCGCGCAGGTCGTGGGAAACGGTGGCGACGAAGGTGGATTTGGCGGCGTTGAGGGCCTCCAACTGCTGCTGGCGCGATTCAGCCTGCTTGTAAAGGAGGGCATTGGAGACGGCGATGGCCACGGCCGTAGCAATTGCCAAAGCCTTCTCCACGTCACGGTCGTCAAACTCCCCATCTTGCTTGTTGACCAATTGCAGCGCGCCGATGACCTTATCCCGGTAGTTGAGCGGTACGCACAAGAGGGAACGGGTATGGAAGCCGGTCTTTTTGTCTATCAGGTTATAGTGTAAGGGGTGGTTTAATGCGTCATTTGTGTAAAGCCACTTCTTGCTTTCTACCACCTGCCCAACGAAGCCGCGGCCGACCGGCACTTCCAATTGGTGCAGAATACCGGCCGGTGTGCCGACGTTGGCGACCACTCGCAATGTCTGCCGGCCTTCGTTCAACAGCCAGAGTGAGGAGGCTTCAATGCGCCAATTCTTGTGAACTTGCTTGATGGCTAACCGCAGCACTTCCCCCAGGTCAAGGGAGGCGGTGATGGCGCGGGTAATCTGGATCAGGGTATTGAGTTCCTCCATGCCGGCGGCCAGGGCGCGGTCGGCCGCCTGGAAGACCCGCGCATTTTCCAGGGCAATCGCCGCGTAGTCGCCCAGGGCAGACATGAGAAATTCGTCCCGTTCGCTGAAAGCCCTGGGTGCGCTGCGGTTGCTCACCCCCAGCACCCCCAGCACCACGCCGCGCAGCTTGAGCGGCACGTAGAGGACGGCGCGGGCCAAAAAGCCCGTTTTGAGCTTGATGCCATCGCCAGAGAAAGAAGCCTGGCGCAACGGCCGCCCGGTGCGGATGACCTGCCCCACGTGCGAAGTCTCGACCGATAAATGGAGGGTGTGGGGGTCTTGCTCGTCAAGCCCCTTCTTGGCGTAAGGGCGTAACTGGTTGCTTTCGGGGTCGAGCAGCCAGATGATGCTTTCCTCGGCATTGCTCAACTGCACGGCCGCGTCCAGCACCCGTTCCAGCACCTTGTCCACGCTCAACAGGGCGGTAATGGTCTTGCCAATGCCGAAGAGGGTGGTCATCTCGTTGAGTTGGCGGCGCATCTCGGTATTCGCCAGGCGCAACTCTTCGGATAAATGGGAGCGATCCTGACGCAGCCGTTTCTCGGCCAGCGAGCGGTTGATGGTCTCCACCACCTCGTCTACAGTGAACGGTTTGATCAGGTAGTCGCGCACCCCCAGGCGAAAAGCCTCGACCGCGCTTTTTTCTGAGCCGTAGCCGGTCATCAGAACGACGGCCGTCTCAATCCCTTCGCGGGCCAATTCACGCAGGATGTCCAGGCCGGTCATCTGGGGTAAGTTCAGGTCCAGCATAACCAGGTCGGGTCTGTCCTGGCGAATGAGTTGTAGGCCAGCGCGGCCGTCCTCCGCGTACTTGGTGCGATAGCCGAGGGTCGGCAGCAAGCGCTCGGCCAGGTATTTGACGATCTCTTGGCTATCGTCAATAACCAAAATCAGTTCACCGCTCATGGGTCAATACCGTTGTCTTCCGCGCCTCTATGGTATTCCATTATA
>JBFMFT010000017.1:0-23629 GCA_040751925.1 Chloroflexota bacterium | reverse complement strand
AAGGCGTCCCGGCCGCCGTTGTAGGTTGTGTCATAGGCGCCGGTGGTGGTGGGAAAGAAGCGGCCCTGGGTGAAACCGGTCAGGTAGGCCCGGCCGCTGGCGTCCACGTCTACACTGTTGCCATAATCCCACTTGTTGCTGCCCAGGAACGTGCCATAGTTCAGCCCGCTGCCGGCCTCATTCAAGCGGAACATGAAAGCGTCGCCGCCACCATTGTAGGTTGTATCCACAGCCCCGGCGGTGGTGGGGAAGTTGCTGGAGCCGGTGAAGCCGGTCACGGTAGCGTTGCCGGCCGCCCCGACGGTAATGCCGTAGCCCTCGTCGGAACTGCTGCCTCCTACAAACGTGCCATAGCTCAACGCGCTGCCCGCGCTGTTGACCTTGACCACGTATACGTCGTAGCTGCCGTTGAGGGTGGTGTCGTAGGCCCCGTCGGTGACAGGGAAGTTGCCGGAGTAGGTGTAACCCGTGACGTAAGCATTGCCGCTGCCGTCTACCACCACGTCGTTCCCTTCCTCCTGGTCGTTGCCGCCCAGGAAGGCCGAGTAGCTCAACGCGCTGCCACTCTGGTTGATTTTGGTGACAAAGCCATCGTTGAAGCCAGAGTTGTAGGTGGTGTCAAAAGAACCGTCGGTGGTGGGGAAAAGAGCTGAATCGGTGCGGCCGGTTACAAAGGCAAAGCCCTCGGCGTTCACGTCCAATCCCTCGGCCCACTCCCAACCACTACCGCCCAGGAAGGTGCTGTAGACCAGGGCGGTACCGGCCGCGTTGAGCTTGGTCACGTAGGCGTCGGGGCCGATACCGTTGAAGGTCGTATCAAAGGCCCCGGCGGTGGTGGGGAAGGTGGTGGATGCTGTGTAGCCAGCGACGTAGGCGTTGCCATCGCCATCCACGCCAATACCCCGGCCGTCGTCAATGCCGCTGCCGCCCAGGTAGGTGGCGTAAAGTAGCTCCGCGCCGGTGGCGCTGAGTTTCGCCACGTAAACGTCGCTGTTACCGTTGTGAGTGGTGTCGTAGGCCCCGGCCGTCACCGGGAAGTTAGTGGATTGGGTGAAGCCGGTCAGGTAAACCTCGCCTTTCACGGCCATAGCCCAGCCAGTATCGGCCCCACTGCCGCCGACGAAGGTAGCAAAAAGCAAGCCAGTGCCGTCGGCGTTCAACTGGACGACGAAAGCATCGGTGCTGCCGTTTTGGGTGGGGTCATAAACCCCAGGCGTGGTAGGAAAGTTGGGGGATTGGGTGGAGCCGGCCACATAGGCCGTACCACTATCGTCGGCAAAAATGTCGAACCCTTCATCGTAGACGCTGCCACCGAGAAAGGTGCTGTAGACCAAAGGTAGGGAAGTTTGGATTTTGGATTTTGGATTTTGGATTTTAGAGGTGAGCCATTCTGTCCCTTCCAAAATCGGCAAGCCAAAATCCGAATTTGAGTCGGCCCCCTCAACCTGCGGCCGGACGCGCTCTAAGGCGCCCGGGCAGTTAGCGGCGCAGAGGAAGCGGGCGACCCACTGCCCGTTCTCGCCCGTAACGACCAGGTCTATGCCGGGATAGAGGTCTTCATACAGTACGCCAGCCCACACCGGCACATCTGGAAAGCGGCCAGCGTCGGTGAAGTAGGAGACGTGGCTGGCCTGGCGGCCGAAGGGTTGCAGGCGCGGGGCCGGGTTAGCCCCACTGAATGTCAACTTCTGGTTGACGTTCTGCGCCCAGACTGTTACCCACAAGGCATCCTGGGCCAGCCACAACACCCCCTGGCTGCTACGCGCCTGGAAGCGGGCGCGGCCGTCGAATTGACCAACGTTCTCAATGAATAAGAGAGAGGCGGGGGACTCTTCTAATCGCCCATTGGCGAGATCGAGGGGACCGTTGGCGGCGGCCGGCGTTACGGCCGTAGCCAACAAAGCCAGCAAAGCCAACAAGGCAAGCGCTCGGACGTTCATGGAACTCACTCCTTTTGATGATAGATTTGTTATGGCACAAGACGTAGCCAATCTATCGCTTATTCTAGGGAGTGAGCGTGTACGAATCGTAGCAACGATCGTCTCTCAAACGTCCTTTTGCGTGTCGCGAGCGTCCTTCAGGCGCATTGCGCTTCCGAAAGTGCAACGCACCGGAAACTTTCAGCGGAGAGACATATCATCCACGTAGAAGTGGGTCGGCCGGGTCTCGTTGGTTATGCTGGTCAGGCGAAGGAGGACGGTCTGGCCGGCGTAGGGGCGAATGGGTAGAGCAAACTCGGCCCAGACGTCGCGGACACTTTGGTTGTTGAGACTGCCCAGGGAAGCCAGGAACGTGCCATCCAGGTTATACAGGTCAAAGGTGAGAAAGTCGCGGGCGACCAGGGTATCTTCGTCGCTGCTCATGTAGAACCAGTAGGTGAGTCGCGAACGCTCTGGTACGGTGATTTTCTGTTCCAGGTAATGGGAGCAGCTATCGAAGCCGCACAGGTGAACGCCGTAATCGCCGCTATGGGCAAAATCCTGGAAGTGGATGACCGAACCCACTCCCTGGGATTCGACCCAGGCCACGCCGGGGCCGCTCTCGAAATCGGGGTTGACCAGGACGTTGACGGTAGACCGCTCCTTATAGGGGCTGTAGTCTACCCGGCCGAGGGCGGGATCATCCAGGAAATCCCAGATAACCGCACGGATACCCAGCGGGTCGGACACGCCCCAATAGGATTCTTCGGCCGCCAGGCGGGAGCCGGCGATGGCTGCGCTGGCGTATAGCTCATTGGGCGCGTCGGCCAGGGGGCCGGTCAAGTTGGCGAGCAAGGTGTCTTCAGTGAGGAAGTAGTTGCAGGCGGCGCAATAGAGACCGCCCCCGCCGTTGGTCTGGACGGCCGTGTTGTGGATGAGGGCATTGGCCCGCACGACCCCTTCGCCGGCCGCGCCCAAATAGATTCCGCCGCCAACCCCACCTGTCGCGTTGCTACTGATCACGTTATCGCGGATGATCGAAGTGTAGCCGGCGTAGAGACCGCCGCCGGCCGTCGAAGCGGAGTTAGCGTAAATCGTGTTGTTGCGGACGATGGCGTTAGCCCCAACGAAAATGCCGCCGCCATAACCCAGGGCCGGCGAAGCCAGGTTGCCGTTAATCGTGTTGCCATTGATAACTACCTGGAAGCCAAAATTGGCGACGCCCCCACCCCGGCCGCCGGCCGTGTTGTTGGCAACGAAGTTACCGCTGATCTCGGCCGCCGTTTGACTGTTGTAGATGCCGCCGCCATCGTAGACGGCGGCATTGTTGTTTAGCGAGTTGTAGAAGATGCGGACTGTCCCACTCATTTCGTTGGCAGCGTAAATGCCGCCGCCGCTCAGGGAGGCATCGTTGCCGTTGAGAGTGTTGCTGCGGATGGTTGACCCACCCCGGCTGTAGATGCCGCCGCCATAGCTCAAGCCGCCTGGGGAGTTGGCTGAGTTTTCGGAAATCGTGTTTTGGTTGATGGTCGCCGCGCCGCCGTCGTAGATGCCACCGCCCCGGTAGCGGGCCAGGTTGCGGCCGATATTGTTGCCAGTGATGGCCGGCGCGCCGGCCGCCACGTAGATGCCACCACCCTCCTGATTGGCTAAGTTCTGGCTGATTTCATTGCCTTCAATGGTAGAGGTACCACTTACGACGTTGGTGAAGTAGATGCCGCCGCCCTGGCCGGTCGCGCTGTTGCCGTTAAGGGTATTATAGCGAACGACGGTTGCTCCTAAGCTGTAAATGCCGCCGCCATAGCCTGGGCCGGAGGCAGGGGCGGCCACATTTGTAGCGATCACATTGTCTTTGAGGGTTGCTGCGCCGCCATCATAGAGGCCGCCGCCGGCCGGGGCGGAGTTGTTGGTGATCGTGTTGCTCAATATGAGGGCCGCGCCCAGGTTGAAGATACCGCCGCCATTGAGGGTAGCCGTATTGCTGAGAACCGTATTGGCCCGCACAGTGGTGGTAATTCCGTCGGTGTAGATGCCGCCACCTTCGTCGCTCGTATTGTTCGTAACCGTGTTGCCAGCAATGGTATAGTCGCCGCCGCCCAGCAAGCGGATACCCGACCCGGTGTTGTTGTCCACGGTATTGCCAGTGACCAGAACACTACCCAGACTGGCTACCCAAATGCCATGCCCACCGTTGTTTAGCACCTCGTTGTCACTGATAACGGGAGCAGCCCCGTTCCAGGCGTGCAAGCCGTCGCCCAGGGCGTCGCTCAGGGTGTTGTTGTGGATGTAGGGGGCGGAGGCTTCGATGCGGATCAGGCCGTTTTCGGCCGCTGACCCACCGCCACCATGCTTGATCAAGGCCCGTTGAATGATGCTGCCACTGACGTAGTTGCCGTTGGCATCGAAGAGAGCGTCCACACTGCTATCGGTGAAGGTGATGGCATCCCAATCGCCGGGGGCCGGTGAGGGTTGGCGGGAACCGAAGGTGATGCGGTCTTCGGCCGTACCCACCGCGATCAACGTTCCTTGAATTTCCAGCGAAGTTCCTGTAGAGAATTTGACTTGTGTCCCAGGTTCAACCGTCAGCGTCACGCCAGGGGCTACGACGACGGTGCTGGTTATCAAGTAGGGCGTACACGTGGTGGGTCGCCAGATCGTATCTACTTCGATTGTCCCATTCACGTCGCAGCCGCCCGCTTGAGCGGCCGTCGGCCCACTGCTCAAAACGACAAACAGGCATAACAGGATCGCGTATACGATTCTATCCTTCAAGGTTCATCCTCCCTTCTTCCGCCTTATCGCTGTCACCCAATCGTGACCAGGGCCAAAATCGTAACAAAAGCCTTGAGACCTGTCAATCGTATGGTACTTTAGTCCCATCGCTTCTTCGCGCATTGAACTTTGGCTGGAATTATGCTACTATGTGTTTGGAGATGTGACCATTCTTGAGCCGGAATGTAGTGACTCGGCTTCACCGCTGAGAGGCGGAGGTCGCCGAGCAAATAATGAGTGAGGAGGCGGCTATGTTACCTTACACGAGAATCTTGATACCGCTCGACCGGCCGCCCTTTCGAGAAAAAGCCTTCGATCTGGCCTTCTCAATGGCCCGCGACACCTCGGCCGAACTATTCTTCTTGCGCCTACACCCCAACGACCAGGACGAAGAAGACCTGTATACCGAACTAAAGAGTATGCAGGCGCAACTGGATGATTGCTGTGTGCCGGTCAGGATTGAGGCTGCGCCGGGTCCTCCAGCCACGGCTATCATCGAAAGCGCAGGCCAGCACCGGGCTGACCTGATTGTGATGCCGGGTCATGGCTACGCCGGTATCGGCCGCGAGGTGAGCGGCAACATTATCGAGCAGGTGCTACACCATACCCATTGCGCCAGCCTGATTACCAACGAGGCGTGAAACGTGAAACGTGATGTGTGAAACGTGATTCCTTTTCTCGGGCCATTTGTATTGTCGGGGTGGCGGTGTTCTTGGTTGCGGCCTGCACAGCAAGGCCGGATTTGCCGGCGGCCGTGACGCCGGTGGAGTTGTCTACGCCCACTGCTTCTCCGACCCTCCCCCAACCGCTCACTCCCGACTCCCAACCCGTCATCCCTACCCTACAACCGTTGACCGCGCCACCCGTCACCCTGGCGGCCGATCCGCACGACCGGCGAATGGTCTACGCCCTGTTGGCTGACGAGACGCTTTGGCGCACAACGGATCGGGGGCAGACGTGGGAACAGTTGCCTTTGCCGGTCCCCTCGCAGCGTTTTACTCCTGGCGACTCGACCCGTCCCAATCGCCTTGCCTTTCAGAGTCAGCCTGACCTGCGCCTGTTTGCGGATGCGCCCGGCCGCCTCATGGTGCGGGCCGCTTCAACACTTTATGCCAGTGACGACGGGGGAATGACCTGGCGGCCGCTGTTGGAAGGAGTGTCCGTGTGGACGGCCGACGAGGACAAAGGCCAGTTTCTGGCGACCTGGCCCTCTTTGTGGTCTTCGCTGGCGGAAGGGCTGTACGTCAGTCAGGATGGAGGGGACACCTGGCAGCAGCGCTATGAGGGGGATTTTCCGGGCGCGTTAGTGTTGAACCTGGTGGCAGACCCGGCGCGGCCGGCCGACCTGTGGGCTGGCACGACTGAAGGCCCCTGGCGCAGCCAGGACGGCGGCCGTACCTGGCAACCCGTCCAGGCGGGCCTGGAAAACGTTCTGGATAGTTATCTGTTCACGGCTGCTGGCGGCCGTCTCTACGCCCTGACTAAAGGCGAAAGCAACCAGGTCATCCTGGTTGAATGGGAACGCGGCGAAGGAAATGGGGCGGCCGATTCCTGGCAAGCCCTAACCGGCAACCTGGTTGACTTCACGAATTGCCATTCATCCCCTGATCCCCTCATCCCGGCCGATTTCTGCCAACTCTACGCCTTTTTGCCTGACCCTGGCACACCGGCCTGGCTGTACCTGGCGGCCGAGGACGGCCTGCTCATCAGTGAGGACGGTGGGCGTAGCTGGCGGGCCTACCTGCCCGGCCGGGGGGCGGTGTACCGGATAGCGGCCGTGGGCGGCAACCTGACCTTGTTTTATTTGTGGACAGACGTGGGATTGGTGGTGACGAATGATCCGGGGGTGAAATGACGAAGGACGGAGGAGGGAAGGCTAGATTGGAGCTTTGGGTGGTGAGTTACCGTATCGAGATTGAATAATGCGTCGCGTTGGAAACGTGGCCTACGAGTTGTAGCGCAAGCTGATAGCTTGCGCGGGCAAACTGCCAGTTTGCCCTACACCAATCAAATCACCAGGTGGTCGTAGAGCATATCCAGGCTGAGGTCATGGACGACGGTGTGGCTGGTTTGTAGGGTGAGGCTGGCGGCGGCCGCCCCCAGGCGAATGGATTCAATAACGGACATCTCGTTGACCAAACCGAACATCGTGGCGGCCATGAGGGCATCACCCGCGCCGGTGCTGTCTACCATTTCGCTGGCGCGAACGGGGATGTAGCCCGTTTCATCGGAAGTGGCGTAGACCAGACTGTAGTCAGGTAGGGTGACAAGGGCGATTTCAATGCCGCGCTGCCGCAAGGCCAGGGCCATTTCGAGGCTGGTGTCTTGACTGGAGCCCAGGTGGTCGCGGCCGAGGAGGGCGGCCGCTTCAACTTCGTTGGGGGCCACCAGCCGGAGGTAGGGCAGATGGGGACTTAGCTTGTCGGCCAGGCGGGCCGACGAGGGATCGGCGCACAGGGGAACGCTGTAACGAAGGGCCAGGTTGACCGCCGTCTGCATAGCCTCTGGGGAGAGGCTACTATCAAACATGACCATTTGGGCGCTGCGAAAGAGGCGGCGGTTCTTATACAGGTGCGTGCCGGTCACCGCTTTCATCACCGATACGTCATCCAGGGCCACCGCCAGTGAGCCATCGGCTTCCAGCAAGGCAATGTAAGCGCCAGTGCGCTGGTCGGCCGCCTGCACCATATACTCCATATTGACCCCAGCGGCGGCCGTCCGGTCGAGCAGGCGGTAGCCGGTCTCGTCATCGCCGACGGCCGAGATGAGAATGACCCCTGCCCCCAGGCGGCCGAGATTCTCGGCCACGTTGCGGGCCGTGCCACCCCAGGTGTGGCGGATGTGGCCGGGGTTGGAGGTGCCGGGTTGTAGGCCGGCCGTCGGCTTGCCTTTGGTATCCAGTAGAGTTGCCCCGATGACCAGGATGTGATCGCCCATCGTACCTCCCACGCAAGCCGGCGGCTTGCGCTACAATGCAGGCCGGCGGCTTGCGCTACAATGCAAGCCGGCGGCTTGCGCTAGATACCGATTTTCGTTGACAAGGAAGCCACTGCTGGCTATAATGACAGGTGTTCGGGCGGTTAGCTCAGTTGGTTAGAGCACTACGTTGACATCGTAGGGGTCACAAGTTCGAGTCTTGTATCGCCCACAGGACGTGAAACGTGAAACGTGAAGGGTTCTTCTCACGTTTCACGTTTCACGTTTCACGTTTTATAGGTGAATCGGGAGTCCCTCTACACCGTGCGCCGCCTCCATCAGCACTTCACTTAAAGTGGGGTGGGCGTGAACGTTGCGGGCTATTTCTTCGGCCGTCAATTCGGCCGCCTGAGCCAGCGTCAGTTCCGGTAACAACTCGGTCACGTCGGGGCCAACCAGGTGTGCGCCCAGGATTTCGCCATATTTGGCGTCGGCAATGATCTTGACGAAGCCCTCCTGCTCGCCCATGCCCAGGGCCTTGCCATTGGGCCGGAAGGGGAAGCGGCCGACCTTCAACTCGTAGCCCGCCTCTTTCGCTTCTTGCTCCGTGTAACCGAAACTGGCAACCTGTGGCACACAGTAAGTGGCGCGGGGCATCATGCGATAATCCAACGGGATAGTATGAACCCCAGCAATGGTTTCGGCCGCTACCAGACCTTGCGCCGAACCCACGTGGGCCAGCATCAATTTGCCGGTTACGTCGCCAATCGCGTAGATATTAGGCACATTCGTTCGCATCCCGTCGTCAATTTCGATAGCCCCGGCTTTGTTCAATTGCACGCCGGCCGTTTCCAGGCCAATACCGTCGGTGTTGGGCTGCCAGCCGACGGAGACCATCATCAGGTCGGCTTCCAGGTTGACGCCACTTTGGAGGGTGGCCCGCACGGTGTCGCCGGTCTCCACGTTGGCGACGGCCGTGCCAGTGTAAAATTTGACGCCCAGCTTCTTGTAGGCTTTTTCTAATACTTCACTCACCTCGGGGTCTTCGCGGGGCAACAAATGGGGCAGCAATTCAACGATGGTCACTTCGACGCCGTAATTGGCCCAGACGTAGGCAAATTCAACGCCGATGGCTCCGCCGCCAATAATGATTGCGCGTTGGGGCAGCTTGTCCGAGAGGATGGCTTCACGGTAGGTGATGATCCTCTGGTAGTCGAGGATGACACCGGGGACGGAGCGCGGCCGGGCCCCGGTGGCGATGATGATATTCTTAGCTTCCAGGTCGGCCGCGCCGCCTTTGTTCAGCGCAACGTGGAGGGTGTGGCGGCCGGTGAGCGCGCCTGTGCCTTCGTAAACAGCCACGTTGTTTTTCTTCATCAGGAAGCCGACACCTTTGACCAGGCGATTGGAAACGTCGCGGCTGCGCTGGAAGGCTACGCTGTAGTTCAATTGGAGATTGTCGAAGTGGAAGCCAAACTCCTTGCCCCGGTGTTGCAGGGTGTGGGCCAATTCGGCGTTTTTCAGCAGGGCTTTGGAGGGGATACAGCCTACGTTCAGGCAGACCCCTCCTAACGCCTCTTTCTCGATGATCGCGGTCTTGAGACCAAGTTGGGCGGCGCGGATGGCGGCCACGTAGCCCCCCGGCCCGGCTCCCAGCACTACCACGTCGTATTGATCGGCCACTATAGTCCTCCGTATTCAGTTCAGCAGGTCAAAATGCTTGAGGAGTGAAGCACGCCCACGTGCCGGGTCGCACCTGGGAGTGCTTACTCCTCATTTCAATGGGCTGAGTATTCGGCTGATTATATCCTGACTTGGCAAAACCCCGTAGGTCTTCAAGACCTACGGGGTTTTGGTGTTAATCCCGGCCGCTCCGCCGCAATAGCCACTTCTCGACCTCGATAGCCAAGAATACAACCAAACTGGCGATGGCCGCTTCGACGAAGTGGACAGCGTCCAGGGGTTGGGTGTGGAAGAATCTTTGCAGGATGGGAACGTAGATCACGGCTAATTGCAGAATGATGGTCAGGGTTACTGCGCCGAGCATGGCCTTGTTGGAGAATAGGCCCACCTTGAAGAGTGAATACTTGCCCGTTCGCAGACCCAAAACGTTCGCCATTTGCGCGAAGGTCAGGGTGGTGAAAATCATCGTTTGCCACGTGCTAGTTTCGTTTTCGTCGAAAGCGAAGCCGGCCGGCCGACCATCCAGATAGCCGACCAGCAAGGAGACAAAGCCGATGAGGATGCCCACCCACAGGATTTGCCGGCCCATGCCCCGGCTGAAGATGCTTTCGTTGGGCTTGTAGGGTTTGCGCTGCATGGTGCCTGGCTCGGCCGGTTCGACGGCCAGGGCCAGGCCCGGTAGACCGTCTGTAACCAGGTTAATCCACAGGATTTGCAGGGGCAACAAGGGCAGGGGCATCCCCAGGAAGGGGGCCAGGAGCATGACCCAGATTTCGGCCGTGTTGCTGGACAGGATGTACTTGATGAACTTGCGGATATTGTCGTAAATGACTCGCCCTTCTTCGACGGCCGCTACAATCGTAGCAAAGTTATCGTCCAACAGCACCATATCGGCCGCTTCCTTCGATACGTCTGTACCGGTAATGCCCATGGCTACGCCAATGTCGGCTTTCTTGAGGGCGGGGGCGTCGTTCACCCCGTCGCCGGTCATCGCCACAATGTGACCCTTGTCCTGGAGGGCCTGGACGATGTTCAATTTGTGTTCAGGGGAGACGCGGGCGTAAACTGGCACGTCTTCCACCACCCGCTCCAGTTGTTCAATGGACATTTGGGCCAGTTGTTGACCCACCAAAACGTTGCTGCCGTCGCTGGCGATTCTTAGCTCGCGGGCGATGTGTTGGGCGGTCAGGGGATGGTCGCCGGTAATCATCACCGGCCGGATGCCGGCCGTCTGGCATATCCCGACCGCTTCCTTGACCTCCGGCCGGGCCGGGTCTAACATACCCACCAGACCCAGGAAGATTAAGTCTCGTTCAGCGCCTTCTTCTTGACCGGCCGGCGGCCGGTCGGCCAACGGCCGGAAGGCCACCCCCAACACGCGCTCTCCCCTCTTCGCCATTGTTTCGTTGGCCTGGCTGACCCGTTCGCGCAGGCTGGCGTCCAGGGGAACGGCGTGGTGGCCCAACCAGATGTGCGGGCTTAATTCGAGTAGTCCGTCAATCGCTCCTTTGCAAAAGGCGACGTAGGGCGCGTCGCCCCAGGGCGTGTACGGCTCGGTGAATTGTTCGTCCACCAGGTGAACAGTGGTCATGCGCTTGCGCTCGGAGGTAAAGGGGGCTTCCGCCACCCGCCGCCAGCGTTGCTCCAGGTCATGTTTCATAAACCCTAATTCGGCCGCCGCGACCACCAACGCGCCCTCAGTGGGGTCGCCAATGGCCCGCAGATCGCCGCTGCCATCCTGGGCCGGTTCCAGCACGGCGTCGTTGCAGAGGGCCATGGCCCGTACTAGCAGGCCCAGGGTGCGTTTGGGGGGGTGTGTCTCCTGGCTGAGATCGGCTTCTAGCACCGGCCGGCCGTGTTCCAAGAGGGTGTCTATATCTAGCGTTTCGCCGGCCACGTCTAGCACGGTGACGGTCATACGGTTTTCGGTCAACGTGCCGGTTTTGTCGGAGCAAATCACGGTTACAGAGCCAAGTGTTTCGACGGCCGGCAGTTTGCGGATGAGGGCGCGGCGTTTGAGCATTCGTTGGGAGCCGAGGGCCAGGGCAATGGTGACGACGGCCGGCAAGCCTTCGGGTACGGCGGCCACAGCCATACTGATCGCTGTCAGGAACATCAACTCGATGTTTTCACCGCGAATGAGGCCCAGAACGAAGACGATGCCCACGATGACCAGGGCCACGATAGCCAGGGTGCGCCCCAGTTGATCCAGCCGGCGTTGGAGGGGGGTGGGTTCGCGCTCCACCGTTTGCAGCATCTCGGCAATAGCCCCCAATTGGGTCTTCATGCCGGTATCGGTTACGACGGCCAGCCCCCGGCCGTAGGTGATGACGGTGCCGCTATGAACCATATTGCGGCGGTCGCCGATGGGCAGTTCGCCGTCAGCTTCCAGAGCCGCCGCATCTTTTTCTATTGGCTCTGATTCGCCGGTCAGGGCCGCTTCCTGGACGCGCAGGTTGACGCTTTCGACCACCCGCCCATCGGCCGGGACGAGGTTGCCCGCTTCCAGGAAGACCAGGTCGCCGGGGACGAGTTCACGAGCGGAAATCTCCTGCACGTGGCCGTCGCGCCGCACTTTGACTGTCGGCACGGCCAGCTTTTTGAGGGCGGCAATGGCCTTTTCGGCCCGGTATTCCTGGGTCAGACCCAAGAGGGCGTTCATTACCACGATAGCCAGGATGACCACGGTATCTTCCCAGTCACCGAGGAAGGCGGAGACGACGGCGGCGATGATCAGGATGAGGACCATGACGGCCGTCAACTGTTCCCACAAGATGCGCCAGGGGCTTTTGACGCCCCGCTCAACCAATTCGTTGAGGCCGTATTGTTGGAGACGGCGTTCCGCTTCGGCCGCGCTCAGACCGGCCGCGCCGTCGCTCTTTAGCTCTTGTAAAACTTGGGAGGTCTCTAATCTGTACCAATCACTCATGCTGATTCCTTCCGCGAGAGAGTTTTGACCCGAAAGCCATAGCCTCTAGTATAACACACCATTTTTGAGCAGTGACATTTTTCACACCTTGCTGCCCTAATTGACTGACAGATCTTCTGAGGTCTGGGGCGGCCACGTGCCGGCAAGCTGGTTGTGAATGGGCCTAGTAAGCGGCCGGCTGTTGAGATGCAAGGTGATCAAGGTGATCATATATAGGGATAAGGGGAAGGTTAGGCGCAAGGCACTTCCGAACAGGTCTCGCGCTTTGAGGTGGCTGCCAAAAGAGCGAATATCGAATATCGTGATCTCTTTGCGCCTGGTATTACAATCTGATACTATTCTGATCTGACGTGAACAGAAGACACAAGAAGACGCTGGAAGAGGTCTTTGCTGAACCGGCGCGGGCTAACATTGCCTGGGATGACCTGGAGGCCCTTTTCTTGGCTCTGGGGGCTGAAGTGACGGAGGGGCGTGGGTCAAGAGTTCGGGTGGCCTTGAACAATGTTAGGGCCGTGTTCCACCGGCCGCACCCACAAAAAGAAGCGCATAAGGGTCTGGTCAGATCCGTGCGTCGCTTTCTGCAAGAGGCGGGAGTGAAACCATGATGGAGTACAAAGGATTCGTTGCTCACGTGGCTTTTGACGATGAAGCGGAAGTATTCTACGGTGAAGTGATCAACCTCCGCGACGTGATCACCTTTGAGGGTATGACCGTTGAGGAATTGCGGCAGGCGTTCCGGGATTCGGTGGATGATTACCTGGATTTCTGCGCTCAGAGAAACGAGGCCCCAGAAAAACCATTCTCAGGGAAGTTTAGCGTCCGCGTTGATCCTGACTTGCACCGGCAGCTCTTTTTGCGAGCCAGAGAAGCGAATAAGAGCTTGAACCGATGGATCGTGGAGACGCTGGAAGCGGCCGCCAGAGCCGGCTGACCTTCCAGCGAACATCTTAACCCCACTATTTGAGGAACTCGCCAACACTATGTCCAACACCTTTATTCCCCAACGGGCGATGCTCATTTTCGCCCACCCCGACGACATCGAGTTTTCGGCCGGCGGCACGGCCGCTTTGTGGGCCAGGCATGGCAGCCACGTGACTTACGTGGTGATTACCGACGGCAACGTGGGTAGTCACGACGAGGAGTTGACGGCCGAACGGCTGGCGGCTATCCGGCGCGAGGAGCAGCGGGCGGCGGCGCAGGTGGCCGGGGCCAAGGAGTGCATCTTCCTGGGCTATCACGATGGTCTGCTGCAACCGACGCTGGAACTGCGAAAGGAATTGGTGCGGCTCATTCGCCAGTACAAGCCGACGGCCGTCGTCTGTGGTGACCCTAGTGTGTACGTCGCCAGCGACTTCTACGTCAACCACCCTGACCACCGGGCGGCGGCGATTGCCGCGTTGGAAGCGGTCTTCCCGGCGGCCGAGATGCGTTTGTTGTATCCCGATTTGTTGGCCGAAGGCTACGCGCCGCACAAGGTCAACTACGTCTACATTTCTAACTGGCGTGAAGGCAACTACTTCATTGACGTCAGCGACACGATTGACGTGAAAATTGAGGCGTTGCGCCAGCACAAGAGCCAGTTCAACGAATGGGACCCGGAGGAGTCGGTGCGCCAGTGGAGCAAGGAAACGGGTCAGAAGGTAGGTTTTCGCTACGCCGAAGCCTTCCGCCGCGTGACCCTCAAGGAAATCGAGCCGGAAGATGAAACCCGGCAGTAAGTTGTAGGGCGAGTTTGGCAACTCGCCCTTTTTGGTACGTTGCTGGTACGATCTTGGTACGTTTTGCTGCCTGGCGATAGCAGGGTAATTTTAGAGACCTTTATCATATAGACGTCAGCCGGGCTATGGGAGCCACTCCATTGTTCCTTATCCCGGCCGTCCTGGCTCTTTCGGCCTTGCCCAACCCTGTCGCGGCCGGAACAGGCTTGGTACGATCCCCGCTTCCCGCCACCTCTCTTTTCTCCCTCGCCTCTACCCGTTGGCCGGCCCGGCCTGCCAATAAAGTTTACAGAAGGCGTTCCAGGAAACGATAAATAAACGCTCCATTTTTATAATGGAGATGATGACTAATCAGGTGGAGAGGCCGGATAGCCTCTTCCCGCCGAGCGTTTAGGTATGGCCACTGGATAGTGAGCGAAGTTGTCAGGCGGCCGTGTGGTACGGCAAGCATCTGTCAACACACAAAACTCTCGCTGCCCTCACTATTCGGCGGTAAGCGCCCTACAGGCAAGATAGAGGAAAACCATGAATACTGGCGAGGGGAAAAAAGCAGTTGGCGGCTGGCTTGTTCTATGGTCGTTGATTCTGGTATCGCTGCTGGCCGCAGTAGTCGCCGGGGGCTCGGCCGCCTTCTTCGCTGCCCCGGCCGCTACTTTCACTGTCAACAGCACGGTGGATGCGGTGGACGCGAATCCTGGGGATGGGGTGTGCGCGACGGCGGCCGGGGAGTGTACGCTCAGGGCGGCCGTGCAGGAGACGAATGCTCTGCCGGGAGGGGATACCGTCATTGTGCCATCTGGCACATATACCCTGACTATTGCCGGCCGCAATGAGGACACGGCCGCCAAAGGCGACCTTGACCTTACCGATGACGTGATAATCATGGGGGCCGGCTCAACGGTAACGGCAGTGGACGCGGCTAATCTGGATCGCGTCGTGGAAACCTACAATGATATTCAAGTCACCCTTAGTGGCCTCACGCTGCGTGGGGGCGAACTGAATGACCTGGACGGCGCTGGCATTCATCATACTGAGGGTATTCTGAAGCTGGTGGACAGCGTCATCACGGATAACCTCACCCGGAACAGGGGAGCGGGCATCCGCAATGAAGCCAGACTTGAGATTGAGAATAGCACTATCTCCAACAACACGGCTGACCCTTTTGAGCCACGTGGAGGTGGGATTGATATCAGCGACAGTGGGGTGCTGACGCTGACCAACAGCACTGTGTCTGGCAACATGATCTATAACCAATCTGATAACGCCTACGGCGGGGGAATCTTTAATGCCGGCGTAGCCAGGATTATCAATAGCGCCATCATCAGTAATACCGCCTCCGCCAGAATCATTGACGTTGGCTCTGCTTTTGCTAGAGGCGGTGGCATCCACAATGATTTTGGGGCAACTTTGACTGTCATCAACAGCACCCTTTCGGGAAACTCAGCGGCCGGGGATAGTGGTGGTTTTGGGGGGGGTATCTGGACCAATAATGGGGCTGTGATCGTCAGCAGTACCATTGTTAGCAACAACGCTAGTAGCGAAGGAGGCGGCCTGGCCGCTCAAGGGAGTAGGGTTCGTATGCAGTCGAGCATCCTGGCCGGTAACACCGGCCCGACAGCCCTTAACTGCGCGGGTCGGGGTGTGGCTTCCGGCGGTTACAATGTGGTTGGCACGGTAGAGGGCTGTGATTTTCGGGCCAAGTCCACGGACCAACTGGACGTGAACCCGCTGCTGCGCCCGCTACAAGACAACGGCGGCCCGACACAGACGCACGCGCTCCGGCCGATTAGTCCGGCCATTGACGCCGGCCGGTCGGCCGGCTGTACCGACGAGAATGGCGCCCTTCTCCTCAGCGACCAGCGTGGCTATGTGCGCGCCGTAGATGGCGATGATAATGGCAGCCGCGTGTGCGACGCCGGGGCGTTCGAATATGCCTCTTACGTAAAGCCCGATTTCACGCTGAGTATCGAACCCACGACGGTGGAGGTGTGCGCGCCAGACGACGCCGTCTTCACGACGACGATTGACGCCCTGGGCAGCTTTGGCCAACTCGTAGCGTTGAGCGCGAGCGGGCAACCTATTGGAACAACAACTGAGTTCGACCCTAATCCGGTGACGCCGCCGGCTACCAGCAGCCTGACTATCGGCAACACGGGCGCGGCGGCGGCCGGTGTTTACCCACTGGACATTGTGGGTGTAGCTACAACCATCACGCACCAAATTGAAAGTGAACTGATTGTTTCAACAGCCGTGCCCACGCCGCCTGTATTGCTCACCCCACCCGATGGTGCAACTAACCAACCCACGCGGCCGCTCCTGAGTTGGACAGCCGCCAGCCAGTCTCAGTTTTATACGGTGGAAATAGCGGAAGACCCCGCTTTCAGCCAGGTGGTGGAATCCGTTACGCAATATAGGCTAACTGCTTACACGCCGCGCACCGACCTGGCTTTAGGCACACATTTCTATTGGCGTGTGCGGGCCGAAAACGGTTGCGGGCCTGGCCCATCTTCGGCCGTCTTCAGCTTTAGCACGCTCGGCAGCAGTTTCGCCGTCAATAGCCCGGCCGATGCCTCGGACGCCAATCCCGGAGACACCGTGTGCGCGGCCAGCGACGGGTCATGCACCTTGCGCGCAGCCATTGAAGAACGGAACGCGCTGGCCACCGGCCGCACGGTCACGATTACGTTACCGGCCGGTACTTACACGCTAACCCTATCGGCCGACCTCACCCCGACCGCCAACACGGCCGTTATCAAGGACCCGGCCGCGCTGGAAGCGCCCGTCATTGATGCCAACGGCACGGTGAGAGGCTCCCGCGCTTTTTACGTCCCCCCGGACACCACGGTTGAACTCATTGGCGTTGTGATTCGCGGTGGTCTGGCCGAGAAAGGGGGCGCGATCTATAACGACGGCCGGCTAAGTGTTGTGGATACTACGTTGACAGGGAACGTGGCCGAGGAGGGAGGCGCGATCTTCAGTACGGAAACGCTGCTCGTCGGTGGCAGCACGTTAGCGCAGAACGTGGCTACGGAGCGCAGTGGCGGCGCGATTGAGATCTGGGATAGTGGCCTGCATGGCTACGAGGCTCTGATCGAGGATAGTCTGATTACCGGCAACAGCGCCGGCTACAACGGCGGCGGTGTGCACATTGAAGGGCAGTTTGGTTCTGTGACCATCCGCAACAGCACCATTTCCGCCAATTACAGTGTCCAGGATGGTGGGGGGATTGCTAATGGTTCGTTGGAATTTGTCATCGAGGGCAGCACGGTCATCAGCAACACGGCCGCCGCCTCTGCGCCAATTGGGATCAGCCACGGTGGGGGTGGTCTCTATAATAGCCTCAACGGAAATTTCACGATCACCGGCAGTACGTTCAGCGGCAATCAAGCCCTGGCCGGGGCGGGTGGTGGCCTCTATTTAGATAACGGCGACATCATTAGCAATACGGTCATTGCTAACAACACGGCCCCGGCCGGTGGCGGTGTTTACTTCGACAGTGGTTGGGTCACCGTGTACGGCTCGACCATTGCCGGCAACGTGGCCCTGGCCGGTGATGGCGGCGGCATTCGCAACGGCGGTTACACTTTAGATCTCGCCAATTCAACGATCTCCGGTAACACGGCCAGCGGCTTTGGCGGCGGCTTATACTCCGGGTTCGCCAGTACGAATAATGTGACGATCGTGGAGAACGTCGCGGGCGTGGGGGGGGGCTGGTATTACGTGGGGACAACCGAGCCGGTCATAAAGAATAGCCTGGTGGCTAACAATACGGCCCCTACCGGCCCCGATTGTAGTGGCTTCGTGATGACTTCGGCCGGTTACAACCTACTTGGCAATAACAACGGTTGCAGCTTTACGCCAACTGTTGGCGATCAGGTAGGCACGCCCGCTGATCCGATTGATCCACTCCTTGGCCCGCTGCAAGACAATGGCGGGCCTACCTGGACACACGCCTTGCTGCAGAACAGCCCAGCCGTTGATGCCGGCAACTCGCAGGGCTGCACCGACGAAGAGAGCCAACTTCTGCCAACCGACCAACGCGGCTACCCCCGGCCGGTGGACGGCGACGGTGATGGCCAAGTGGTCTGCGACGTGGGCGCGTATGAGTTCAGCGATCCGGGCTTTGTCTTGTCGGTCTCGCCTACCGTCCAGGGAATCTGCCTGCCAGGCGGTGCCGATTACCAGGTAGCGGTACTACCACTGGTGGGCTATAACAGTCCGATCACGATGACCCTGGGCCAGACGCCGGCTGGAGTCACGGGTACCTTTGAGCCTAACCCCGTTTTGCCAGGCAGTAGCAGCGTACTGGCCGTCACCGCGACGACACTAGCCCAGGCAGGCAGTTATCAATTAGAGATCACCGGCACTGGCCCAGAGCAGCTTCAAGACACGACGACCGCCGGCTTAGACCTGTATTCGACGGTGCCCGGCCGACCTGGCCTGCTTTCGCCGGCCGATGGGGCGACCGACGTGCCGCCCCGGCCAACTTTCGTCTGGGACGCGGCCGTGCAGGGGGGCACGTATGCCCTTGAGGTGGCTACGGACAGCAGCTTTTTGAATATTGTCGCTTCGGCTGCCGGTATGACGGAGTTTGTCTACAGGCTGGACACCCCATTGAACTTTAGCACGACTTACTACTGGCGGGTGTGGGCGGACAATACTTGTGGCCAGGGAGATTACTCCTCGGTCTTTAGTTTCACCACCACGGCCGGCTGGAGTACTACCTTCACCATCAACAGTCCCACCGATTCAGTGGACACCTTGCCGGGGGACAACGTCTGTGCTGATAGCAACGGTTTCTGCACCTTGCGGGCGGCTATCCAGGAAGCCAATGCTTGGGCTGGTCCTCTGCCAGTGCTGATCTCGCTTCCGGCCGGAACTTATAATCTAACCATCGCCGGGGCATGGGAAGACACAGCCGCCACAGGCGACCTGGACATCACCGCCAAGCTTACTCTCATAGGTGACGGGGCGGACGTGACGACTATTTACGGTAACGGTTTCATCACGGCCGATCGAGTCTTCCACGTCCTGCCAGGAACGGCCGCCACGATCAGCGGACTAACCATTCGTGATGGCCGCGCGGCCGACGAGGGTGGTGGCATTTTCAACAGTGGTATCTTGACGGTGACGGCCAGTAGCCTCACCGCCAATGATGCCGCCGGTTATCCCTTCGCCGGTGGTGGTGGTATCTACAACAGCGGCATGCTGCTAGTGGAGAGTAGTGTCCTCGTTGCGAATACAGCCAACGACCGTGGGGCGGGTCTTTACAATGAGGGCGCTACGGCCATTGCCACCGTTCGCCATAGCACGATTAGTGGCAACATCGGCGATTACGGCGGGGGCCTCTTTAACGATGATGGAGAGTTGACGGTGGAGAACAGTACCATCACCAACAATCAGGGCCTTATCAGCACGGGCGGCCTTTACAATGAATTCGGCACGGTCAAGACCAACAGTTCGATCTGGGCCGGCAACACCGGCGTCTATAGCAACCCGAATTGCTACGGCTCCGTCACTTCGATCGGCTACAACCTATTGGGCAACAACAGCGGCTGTAGCTTTACCACCACCACCGGTGACCAGGTGGGCACGTCAAGCGATCCAATAGACCCCCTGCTCGGCGCCTTGCAGGATAATGGCGGGCCGACCCTCACCCATGCCCTCCTGCCCGGCAGCCCGGCCGTTGACGCCGGTGACCCGCTGAACTGCCCGGCGATAGACCAGCGGGGTTACCCCCGCCCGGCCGATGGCGATGGTGACGGTGAGGCCGTCTGCGACATTGGAGCCTACGAGCGACAGACGACGAGCTTGCTGGCCTGCAGCGCGCCGGGCCTGCCGATTCCCGACCGCGACCCAACGGGCGTTACCGACGACCTCGTGTTGACCGAGCCGGGCAACCTGGTTGACCTGAACGTGCAACTGGTCGTCACTCATCCCTACGTGGGCGACCTCATCTTCGCCCTCACCCACCTGGACAGCGGTACGGCCGTGACCCTCATGGATCGGCCGGGCTTCCCACCCCTGCCGGCGTGCAATGGCGACAACATTGACGCCACTCTGGACGACGAGGGCAGTGGGCCGGTGGAGGACGCCTGTTCCCCCACCCCACCGGCCATCGCCGGCCCCCTGATTCCCAACGAGCTATTGAGCGCGTTCGATGGCGAGGCGGCGGCCGGGACGTGGCGGCTGACGGCCATAGACAATGGTCTGGGCTCCCTGGGCACATTGGATAGCTGGTGTGTGGAGGCGGCAACGGATGAAAGCGGATAAGCGGATGAAGCATCCATTTTGTCCACCATTGACGGTACACAAAGAGGCGAGAAAACGATGGACAATAAGAGAATAGTCAGGCGAATGGGGGTGGGACTGGCTCTGAGCCTGCTGACGTTGGGGCTGTTGGGCGCGCGGCCGGCGGCCCAAGCCAATACAACTTTAACGGTCAACAGCACCCTGGATGCAGTGGACGCCAATCCGGGCGACGGAGTGTGCGCCACGGCGGCCGGCGCGTGTACACTGCGGGCGGCCGTGCAGGAAGCGAATGCCCTGGTTGGCATGGATACGATTATTGTGCCGGCCGGGACGTATGACCTGAGCATTTTGGGCAGCGGCGAGGATGCGACCGCTACTGGCGACCTGGACATTCTCGACGATTTGACCATTACAGGAGATGGGGCAAACCTGGTCACACTAGACGGCAGCCGGTTGGTAGACCGCGTTCTTCACGTTCTGGGTTCGACTGAGGTGACTCTATCTGGAGTGACTGTAGCTGGCGGCACGGCCGATACTGGTGGCGGCATCTACACCATTGGCAGCTTAACGCTCGTGAACACCCACCTGATAGCCAACTTCTCTACTGATGCCGAAATTACTGGAGGTGGGGCAATCTATAACGAGGGTGATTTGCTTCTCCAGAGAAGCACCATCAGCGGTAATAGCGCCGCTGACCGTGGCGGGGGCATTTACACCAATGGGTCGTCTGCCACGGTGACTCTTGTCAACAGCACCATAACAGGCAACACGGCCAGCTACGGTGGCGGCATTGCCAGCTTCGGCCGGGAGGTAACTACCTTTAGCAGCACGATCAGCCATAACTCGGCCACTAACTTCGGTGGCGGAATTTACCTCGACGTCAAGACGAGTAATACGATTTGGGCGGATAATACGGCCAACCGTGACGGCCCCAATTGCTCAGGTTTCCTCGATTCTTCGGGCTATAATCTGGTGAGCAACAATAGCGGCTGCTCTATCGAGTCCACGACTGGCGACCAGATTGGTACGGCCGCCCATCCCATTGACCCCCTATTGGGCGCATTGCAGAATAACGGCGGGCAAACGCCTACGCAGGCCCTCCTGCCTGGCAGCCCGGCCATTGAGGCCGGCGACGCGGCCGGCTGTCTCGACAGTGAGGGCTTCCTGCTGGGGATAGACCAACGGAACTATGATCGTCGGGCGGACGGGGACGGCGATGGTTGGCGGGTATGTGACATTGGCGCATACGAATTTGGGGCAGCCAGCGAACCCGATTTCTCCTTAGTGGCCGCGCCGGCGGCAGAAGACATTTGTAAGGCTGGCACGGCTAATTTCAGCATTGGCCTGCAATCATACGCTGGATTTGCCAACCCGGTGACCCTGAGTGTTAGTGGGCAGCCGGCCGGTTCGACTGTTACTTTTAGTATCAATCCTATCACCCCGCCAGGGAGTAGTACCCTGACGGTCAACGCGCCTGACCCAACCCCCGGAATGTATCCCATGATCGTTGACGGAACCAGCTTCGGCTCGCTTCTGGGCGGGTATGTGACCACGCAGACGATTACCCATACGACGAGTATCACGCTGAATGTGTATAGCGATGCCCCTGGTACCGTCACTCTCACCACACCGGCCGACGGCGCGACAGGCGTTCCCCTCCGGCCGGCCTTTGCCTGGCAGGCGAATCAGGAAGCCAGCGCGTATGACCTGGAAATTGCGCTAGATGAAGACTTCACCAACGTTGTCTATAGGGCCACGACCAGCACGCCGAACCACACCAGCGCTACCATGCTCACGCCGGCCACAACCTACTATTGGCGCGTGCGGCCGCAGAATGCCTGCGGTGATGGCAGTTTTTCGACGGTCTATAGCTTCACGACGCTAACGCCGGCGACTCAATTTCTGGTCAATAGTACGGTGGACGTAGTGGACGCGGCCCCTGGCGATGGCCTATGCGCGACGGCCGGCGGCGTATGTACCCTGCGGGCGGCCGTTCAGGAAACGAATGCTCTGCCGGGGGCCAACACAATTTCGCTGCCCAGGGGGACATACCAACTGACCATTCGGGGTAGCGATGAAGACGAAGCGGCCACAGGCGACCTGGATATACGAGACAGACTGAAGCTCGTCGGGCCGAATAGTACGCGCACCATGATACGCGGCATGAACAGCGACCGGATCCTACAAGTGCATGGGCAGCAAACCGTGAGTGTGGTTGGCCTGACGATCACCGGCGGCGCGGCCGAGAACGGGGCCGGCATCTACAATGAAGGCACGCTCACGCTTAACAGAAGCAGCCTGACGGCTAATGGGGCGGCCGATCGTGGGGGCGGTTTGTACAACGTAGCCGGCGCGGCCAGCGCGACCATTCGCAATAGCACTATCGCCGACAATTCGGCCGGGCATGGCGGCGGCGTGTTCCATTTTGGTACGACGCTCACCATTGATGGCAGCACGATTTCTGGCAACACAGCCAGCGTGCAGGGGGCCACTCTCTACCTGGGTGGTGGGGCTGTCACCGTCGAAAACAGCACATTCACGGGCAACGGCGGCGGCATCGAGAACTTTGGCGAGTTGACTGTCAGCCATTCCACCTTCTCTGGCAACGTTGGGGCTATTAGCAATTCGGGCGTACTCACAGTCAGTTACAGCACCATTGCCGACAATACCGCCACGGGTATCAGTAATGACGGCTATGGCGTCGCCTACATCAACTACAGCACGATCTCCAATAATACTGGCACTGGGGGTGGCGGTATCTACAACGGAAGCACGCTGTACGTCAACAACAGCACCATTTCCGGTAACGAGGCTGTTGGGTCGTGGGGCGGAGGGGGGGGTGGTATCAACACCGACGCTGGCGTGGTGATCATCACCAACAGTACAATCGTGGACAACACCACTGATACTTTTGGTGGGGGCATCTATGCCAGCGGGTTTAAGTACAATCCTCTCGTATCCCTTCACCATACCATCCTGGCTAACAACAGCGCCAGCTGGGGGCCTGATTGTTGGCCCGCGATTGGGTCCCTGGGCTATAACATCATTGGCGACACCCAGGACTGTTTATTTGGCGCTCAATACGGTGACCAGACGAATGTAGACCCCCGCATTGGGCCTCTACGCGATAATGGTGGCCCGACTCTTACCCATGCCTTGCAGGCCAATAGCCCGGCCGTTGACGCTGGCGACCCGGCCGGCTGCGCGGATCCTTATGGTAATTTGCTAACAGATGATCAACGCGGTTTCCTGCGGCCGGTGGATGGCGATGGCAACGGCAGTGCGCTTTGCGATACGGGTGCGTATGAGCGTGGCTCGACTGCGCCGCCCGACTTCACACTAGCAGCGACGCCGGCCGTCGCCGAGGTCTGCGCTCCGGCTAACACCCTCTATGACGTTCAACTGAACGCCATCGGCGGCTATGCTGATCCGGTCACCCT
>JBFMFT010000169.1:0-10104 GCA_040751925.1 Chloroflexota bacterium | reverse complement strand
GGCAGCCGCACGTCAGGATTATACGGCTCGTTGGCCGTCAGTTGCAGCGTGCCGGTGTAGGTACCCAGGTCGTCGGGGGCAGTGAAGACCAACTGCACCTCCATAGACTCACCGGGGGCCAGCGTGCCGCCAGATGGGATGATCTCCAACCAGGGTACGACGACCTCAGTGGATTCGGCCAGACCAATCGCCGCCAGGGCGTCGGCCATGCCCCAGCCGTAGGTGTGGTTGGGATGGCTGGTGGGGTCGTCGCCGCCGCAGGTGTCGGTGGTGTATAGGGGATCGGCCGCCTGCTCCATCACCCACATCGTATCCTCAATCTGGCCGATGAGTTCCGGCCGCTCCGACCACAACAGAGCCACCACCCCGGCCACGTGCGGCGAGGCCATACTCGTCCCACTCAGCAGGGCGTAGCCGTTGCCGACGTAGCTGGAGCGGACGTTGACCCCCGGCCCACTGACGTTGGGCTTGAGGATGCCCGTGTTGGTGGCCGGGCCGCGCCCCGAGAAGCCGGCCGCCAGGTCGCTAATATCTACGGCGGCGGCCGAGAAGCTCAGGTCATAGTCGCCGGGCGAGCCGCTGGTGCTGCATTGGGGGCCGCTGTTGCCGCCAGAGAACTGCGGCCAGATGCCGGCCGCTCGCCACGCGCTGACCACGTTGGCGTACCAGAAGTCGCCGCCACTGCCACCCCAGGAGTTGTTGACGATATTCGGCCGCTGGCTGGGGTCAGGGTTCAGGCCGTCCAGGTCAGTGGGAGCGGCAATCCAGTCGCCGCAGGCCAGGAGGGCCTCGAAGGAGCAGGAGTTGAACTCACAGCCCTTGCAGGCCGTCCAGGTCGCGCCAGGGGCTACGCCCACCTGGTTGGTCAGGCTCACGTCCTCGCCCACCATCGTCCCCATCGTGTGCGTGCCGTGACCGTCGTTGTCGCAGGGGGCGGCCGAGCCGTCGCATCCTTCGGGGCTGGTCGGATGGTACCAGTTGTAGTCGTGGTCGCCGCCGGCGCCGCGGTATTGCCGTTCCAGGGCGTCGTGGGTGTACTCCACACCTGTGTCCACGTTGGCGACGACGATGCCTTCACCGCGTGTGCCGTAGGTAGTCCACACGTCGTCGGCGTTGACGCGGGCTACGCCCCATTCAATCGTGCTGGGGACGAAAGACGTGGTGGGCAACATCAACTCCGGCAGGTTGCGCTCCAAAGGCACGGAGGCGTTGGCCAGCAGGAAAGCCACGTCGGCGCGGGCGGCGATAGTGTTGATTAACTCCATGTCGCCATTGGCTAACAAGCTGTTGCTGGTGAGGAACGGCCGGTAAGCTACCCCCTGGCTCTCCAACAAGGCGCGGATAGCGGCCTGGGTGCGGTCGGCCGTCGCCTTCAAGGTATCGTAGACGTACTGGCCGCGCGCGTTCCAATCGCTGATAGCATAGGCCGCGCTGAGGTCGGCTTGCTCGGCCATAACCACGATGAAGTCGGCTTGGCCGTCGGCCGCCGCTTCCAGGTCACTCAGCAAGCGCGGGTCAATGCGCGGCCGGTCGGGTAATTGCACCCGCCCCAGGGGGTCTACCCCTTCGCTGTAGCTGCCCAGGGCAAAGGTCAGGGTGGACGTGCCGCTGTTGGTGATGGTCAGGGTGTAGGTCATCTGCTGGCCGGGTTCCAGGGTCACGTCGTAGCTGTCGGCCGACCATTCCATCACCGGCGCATCGAGGGTCACGTCCTGGGTGACGTAAGAGCCAGGCCCCAGCGGCGGCAAGTAAATCCAGTCGTCGCCAGCGCCCAGACTAAAGGCATAGCCCTCGGCCGAGACCGCCATCTGATAGTCACGCGGCTGGATGGCCTCAAAGGTGTATTGACCATTCTCATCGGTGAAAGCGTCCAGGACGATGGTGGTGTCGGTGATGACTTCCATGTACACGTAGGCGTCGGGGATGCCCAGGCCCGTGTTGGCGTCGGTCACCGTGCCGACGATGGTCGCCTCACAGGAGCCTTGCACCCGCACGTCTACCGTATCGGTCAGGCTGGGGTCGCCCTGGCCGGCGCCGGTTACGGTGACGTCGTCCACGTCCTGGCAGGTGGCCCCCGGCGGCACCTCCACCTCAAAGGAAAAGCCTTCTGTTTCCCCATCCGGCACAAAGACGCTGTCCGGGCCGGAGATGGGCCAGGTCTGGCTGCCCACGTATTCCAGGTCGAAGGTTTCATCGCCGCCGCTCAGGTTGGACGCGCCGAGAACCACTTCCACTGTGCCTGCGCCAATGACGGTCTGGCTGCGCGGCAGGAGAGTGAAGTCGCTGAGGGGGGTCACGCTGTAGAATTCGACCTCGGTCAAGACGTTGCTATCAGAGCCTTGCCGGCCGCCGAAAATCCACATCCCTGGTACCCCGTTGTCGTCCTTATCGCCGGTTGGCACAAAGGCCCCGGCGTGGTTGCGGCGGGCGTTGAGCAGGTCGGGGAAGCTCGTATCCCAGGTGTCGCTGTCGGTGTCGTATAGTTGCGATTCGGCGATTTCGCTGCTCCACTGGCCGCAGCCGCCCATGACGATAGCTCCGGCCAGGTCATAACCGGAGTTAGTGTCGAAGCCAAAAGCGGGGGCTTCGTCGCAGGCGATGGGCAGGTCGGCCGTGCCCGCGTCATCCCAGACCGGGGTCGGCAGGTTGGTGTCCAGCTTCTCGGTGACGGTCAGGGGAATCAAGGCCGCCGCCACAAAGTCGTCGCCGCCCATGGCGTAGATGACCCCATCCACGACGGCCGCCGGGATGTAGCTGCGCGCCCGGTTCAAGTTGGGGCCGGTTGTCCAACGGCTGCCGGCCGGGGCTGTAATATCAAAGATGTAGGTGTCGTCAATCACGACCACAGCGTCAAAACCGCCAAAGACGTAGGCGACGTTGTCCACGACCATGGCGTTGCCAGGAGAGGTAGACACCGGATAGGGGTCGGTGGTAAAGGTGGTGGTGGTGTTGGTGGCCGGGTAATAGCCTTGCACGACGTTGGTCACGCCGCCGGCCGCCGGCCGGCCGCCAAAAATGACCAACACTTCATCGCCGTCGCTTTCTTCCAGGCGGGCGATGGAGTAGTTGCTGACCGGAGTGGGCATATCCACGCCGGTATCGGTGTAGACGCCGCTCACTGGATCGAACGACCAGACGCGGCCGGTGGTGTTGTTGTCGGCCAGCCGGCCGCCCAGGACGTAGATCAGGCCCGTTTCCAGGGAGTATTCGGCGTCAATGCGGGTGTAAGCGAAGGGGGAGTTGGCCGGGGCGTCTTGCCACTGGCCGTAGAAGAAATCCTCGGTCGTGGTGGGCAGATTGGCCCGGCCGGAGGCCTGGCTCAAACCAACCGTCAGGGCCACGAGGGCCACGAAACATAGCCCCATGACCAGGCTCATGGTGATTAGAGATTGTCTTTTCACAGTCCAATCCTCCTCTTAGAAACCAGGTTTCTTCAGAGAAACCTGGTTTCTCAGCAAGATATGATTTGCATCAAACGGGACAACGGTGGGGAGTGAGGGTTATAGCCTGTCTAATTTGCTACACCACCTCCTTTGACAGCAGTGAGGGTTACGGCCGGCGAGGATTATGGTGGCTGGGGAAGGCCACGCCTGTAGCATACCTGAAAACGGCCGGGCTGCCAAGAGAGCTAAAGACATCCGACGTTTACTAAGTAATCGTCCAAAAACAACTTCCTGTTCTCAGTTCCCTTGAGTTCCTTAAGTTCCCTGGGAACTGAGGGAACTTTGGGGAACTTGTTTTCAGACAGTTACCAAACGTCGGATGTTTTTCGGTTCAACTGAGCCGGCCGAGCAAGAGATATTTGGCCCAGGCGGCCGTCCGGTAGAGGGGTTCGAGTTCCAGGGCCTTGTTGTAGCAGGCCAGGGCCTGGCGGTAGCGGCCGAAGTGTTCATGCACGCGGCCGAGGTTGACCTGGGGGTATTCGGGGGCGTCGTAGCGGGAGGCCACGGTCGCCTTTTCCAGCCAGGGGACGGCTTCTTCCCAGCGCTCTAGCTCAATCAGGTAGGCCCCAATGTCGTTGTAGGGGTTGCCGAAGGTGGGGTCTACTTTGATCGCCTTCTCGCAGGCTTCAATGGCTTCCTGGTAGCGGCCCATCATGCTGTAGGCCCACCCCAGAAAGGTATAGGCTTCGGCCGTTGGAAAGAGCGCAACGGAGCGTTTGTAATGGTAAATAGCGTCGCCCAACTCTCCCCGCATCTGGAATTTATAGGCGCGCTCGAATAGAATCAGGGCTTGCTCACGGTCAAAGTCGTCCACCATGCCCGTAGTGTATCATGCCCTGATCGTCTATTCAACTATCGGCCGGGCTAAGTTCGGCCGCTACCGGTCGAACGCCAACGGGTATACGGGCTATACGCATGACCAGGCGCAGAGCCTCGTTGACCGCATCTTCGCTCGGGAAGGCCTGCGCTACGTCCGGGGCCAACAGGATTAAATTCGTGCCGGCCCGATATCGTTCAACGTACTTACCCCGAACGCCCCCTTTAAGCAACTGGGCCAAATCATACTCCGGCCGCAGTTCGTCTTCCATCTCAGACATAGTTTCCTGACTCATAGGCTTCTCTTTCCTGGCGGGTCAATTCTCGGGCGCTAATGATGCGTATGCGGTCAGTTCGTTCAGTGTAGGATACAATCAAAAGCCGGCCACGAGCTGACAAACCCACAATTATACCACATGTACTGAACAGAAGGCATTAGCCTTCGCCATCCGTTGTCACACACTTCTCAAGGTGTTAGAATAGCCAGCGTAATCGCAAACAACGGCCGGGAGCGTGGTGGTACTCTTTTCTAATCCCCTAATCCCCTCATCCCGGCCACAGAAGAGAGGAGGACTATCTTTTGGGCAAGAATCGTGCTTGGAGAACCTGGTTGATGGTGGCGGCCGTCGTCGTCGTGAGCGGCCTCTTGTCGGCCGTCTGGCCCCTGCTCACCGGCCGGGCCGGAGCGGCCGAGATGGAAACGGCGACCGAACGAGAACCCATCGTCATCCAGTTAAAAGATTACCCACTGGGGCCAGAAGTGCTGTTAAAGACGCCCGTTCTGCAAGACCTCGACGGCCAGGAAATAGACCCCCTGCTGGCGACGGGGATTCTAGTCGCCGTCTCCTTTGGACTGCTGGGAGCAATGGGCCTACCATTGGCCCTGATCTACGCTCGCCTGGACAAGACAGCCACCACCACCAAAGAGGACAAGGAGGTGCAAAACAAGCTGACTCAATTGAACCGCAAAGGCGAGGAGCAATTGAAAGAGCAGCGCAAGGCGCAGCCGGCCATGCCCATCCCCCCCCACAAGATGCCCCGCTGGTCGGCCGTTAGCACCAGCCTCGTTCTAGTGATGTTTACGATGTTCATTGGGGCCATGTTGAGCTTCCTATTCGTGCCGGGCGGTGAAATCCAGGTCGACCGCCACGTCTTGAGCGCCATGACCCCCTTCGTCTGGGGGCTGGTGGCCCTGACCATTCTGGCGGCCGTCGTCCTGTTACGGCCGCGCACCCTGGACGCCCTCGAAGCAACCGATAACCAGGTCGTCGCCCTTTCCAATTTGCGCCCCTCGTCCTTGTCTATGTTATTGTGGTGGGGCTTTGTCCTGGTTGTGTTTGGCACAATCATAGCCGGTATCCTCTTTGGCCTGGTCTCGCTTCTAGGATCATTGGCGTAAGGCGTATGGCGTGTTGCGTGTTCCGTCACGCGCCACGCACCACGACATACGCACGACGCGCAGGCAACAGCAATGGACGGCAGCCAGATTCAGGAAAGACTGGAATTGAGCCGCGAGGAACTCTTGCTGGCGATTGAGTCCCTTCCCGACGAGGCTCTGCTGGAGCCAGGAGCGGCCGGCGACTGGTCGGTGCGCGACGTGCTAGGCCACCTGACCAATTGGGAGGCCGAACTGGTCACGGCTCTCCTGCGTCTCAAGCGCGGCCAGAAACCCGACCACCTGTTGGCGGCCATGAGTGACCGGGACGCTTACAACGCCGGCCGGGCTACCGAAGTCCAGCAGCGCGATCTCGATCAGGTCTTTACCGACTTCCAAAACGTGCGAATCCAGTTGGAGGAATGGTTAGTGGAGTTTGGCGACCGCGACCTGAGCAACCCCGCTCGCTACCCGGCCCTGGCCGGCCGGCCCTTATGGCAGGTGATCGCCGAGAACAGCTTTGAGCATGAAGCCGAACACACGGCCGACCTGGCCGCCTTCGCCGCCCTGTGGGAAGCGGAGCAAACCGGCCGCGACGTGATCTGGTTATCTACTGGCGTCTGAAATGGAACGCGGATGGACACGGATTAACGCCGATGAGTTCGTAACTGCTCACCCTCACCCCCTACCCCCTCTCCCTACCAGGGCGAGGGGAAGCGTTCATCCCCTCTCCCTCTGAGGGAGAGGGTTAGGGTGAGGGTGGGAGTGGCCGAGTAAATACATGAGTTCTATGACTACCCTGACGGCCGCTTACGAAGCCGCCCATCACAAGGCGATTGTGGTTGACCGCAGCGCGTTAGGCATACTCAAATTCAGCGGGGCCAGCCGCCTCGACCTCATCCACCGCATGTCCACCCAGGACATACTCAAACTCCAAAACGGCCAGGGGGCAGCCACCGTGCTGACAACGGACATCGGCCGCATCATAGATCGCCTTCTGCTCTACGCCACCAGCGATGCCCTCTACGCCCTCACTGGCGAAAACCACGCCCAGGCCATCGCCCGCTACCTGATGCGCTACGTCTTCTTCAACGACGACTTTCACCTCGAAGATTTAAGCCAGCAGACGGCCGTGTTGGGCGTTTATGGACAACGGGCGAAAACCATCCTGGCTAATCTATTTGGCCCGGCCGTCGAACTGCCCCTCCACCACTGGCGGCGATTGTCCCTGGATAGCCTGACTGTTTACCTGCACCGGACGGATCCGATTGCCGGCGAGGGCTACTTTGTCATGGCCCAGACGGCCGACAAAGAGACCCTCTGGCAGCGATTGGTGGCTGCCGGCCTGACCCCGGCCGGTGAGGAGGCTTTTGAGTTATTGCGGATTGAGAGCGGCCGGCCGCGCCTCGGCCGCGAATTAACCCTGGATTACATTCCCCTGGAAGCCAACTTGTGGGACGACGTCTCCTTTAAGAAGGGATGCTACGTCGGCCAGGAAATCATCGCCCGCCTGGAGAGTCGCGGCCGGCTGGCTAAGAAACTCCTGCGGCTGCGCCCCACGGCCCCGGTTGAAGCGGGAATGGGGATCACTGCCGAAGGCAAGGCGGCCGGCCTCATCACCTCGGCCGCCGTCGGACCGCAAGGGCCAGTCGCGCTCGGCTACGTGCGGACGGCCGTCCTCAACGCTGACCCACCCCCGCCCCTCACGGCCGGCTCAGTCGAACTGGGAATGATGAATGATGAATGAGGAACAGAGGAGTGAGGCAACCCTGGATGCCGACCTGATCTGTTCGTCCCGCCCATCCGTGTCCAGCTGATGAAATTCCAAGACCTCACCATAGGCCCCACCAAGCGCATCGCCCTCGTCGCCCACGACAACATGAAGGACGACCTGCTGGATTGGGCCAGGCACAACCGGGAGACTTTGGCCGGCCACCACCTCTACGCTACCGGTACGACCGGCCGTTTGCTGGCCCACGAGCTGGGGCTGAATGTGACCCGGCTACAAAGTGGGCCATTGGGCGGTGACCAGCAGCTAGGAGCCAAAATCGCCGAGGGGGAAATTGACGTTCTCATCTTCTTCTGGGACCCGTTACAAGCGCAACCCCACGACCCCGACGTGAAGGCCCTCCTCCGCCTGGCCGTCGTCTGGAACATCCCGGCCGCCTCCAACCGGGCGACGGCCGATTTCCTCATCACCTCTCCGTGGATGTCGGCCGCCTTCACCCGCAAAGTCCCCGACTATCAGGAATACGTGCAGAGGATGTAGGGGCGAGGCAACGCGGGAAGAATTAGTCTCTCCGTGCAACGTCCACTCCGCGCTGCCTCGCCCCTACTAAATCTACCATTCACCCTCCACCATACGCCGGTGTTGCTGGCGTAACTGGCGCATGAGGGCCTGTTCGGCCGGGTCTGGTGGCGTCTCTTCGTAAGCCTCGTTGATCTGGTCAAAAAGCAGCCTGTCCTGGTAGTTACGGACGAAGTTCGCCATTGCCAGGGCAAACAGACGGCCGCGCCATTGGTTCACCTCGAGAGCGTGCTTAATCCGTTTCACGACTCCGCTGATGCGTTCAGTTCCCTGATACCTTTCGGGCCGAGTGGACACGACCAACAATTATACCCCCAGAAAACAAAAAGGGGAGAAAGGTCACGTGCCTTTCTCCCCGAGTGAGAAGGAAGTCAGCCGGGCTTAGGCTGCTGTCACACTCTTTGGCTTGGCGATCTCTTCCACCTTGCGGATCATCTTCAGTTCATCCACCTTCTTGGAAAGGGTGGTGATCTTCGCGCTCAGGGCCTCGATGTCGGCCTTGGTGGGGACGTTCATGCGATCCAGGAGTTCCTCGATGCGCTTGTCCAGTTTGTCTTCGGCCTTCTCCGCGCTCTTCTTGCGCTTCTCGATGGTGTCCTTGATCAGCTTGCGGCCGTCTTTCTCGGCTACTTCGCCGCGCTCGACCAGCTTATCCACAAAATCTTCAATCTCTTCCTGGGCCAGGGCGACCGCGCCAACGGCCGCCAGCAAGACCTTACGGGTAGCCTCGTAGAGTGGGCTGTGTTCGACTTCTTCAACGGGTTCCTCGTGAACCTCAATCGCTTTGGTTGCCATTGTTTACCTCCAATTCAGAATGATGAATGATGAATAGGGGGAGGACATTGACCATTCATCATTCATCATTCCACATTCATCATTTGATTGTTATGACGCACTGCATCATAACCATAATATAACACAGTGCGTCATGGATGTCAAGAGGGGTATGGCGGGCGGCCGGGGGTTCTAACGAGCTTCTAACACACTATGCGTGATGAGTGATGAGTCACTCATCACTCATCACTCATCACTCATCACTTTCTTGAATAACGGCCAACTTCGTCAACCAGGCGTTGGGGCTGGCCCTCGTAATGCGACCAGGGTCTTTCGCGGCGGGCCAGGCTCAAGAGAATGTCGGTGAGGGCGGTGTTGACGGGTGTGGGAATAGCCAGGCGACGGCCGCTGCGAGCGATGGCCCCATTGTGATAGAGGACTTCATTGCGCGTCTTGCCGGCCGCTAAATCCATCTGAAAAGAAGGCATCTTACTTCCCCGGCCGCGCGCCACGATGCGCGTCAGGATCGGCTTCAGGAGAGGCGCGGGTAGATGGGTCACGGCCCAGGCCAGCCGGCGGGCCGGCGCGCCCGGCAAGTCCACCAGAGGCAGCTTCATCGCCTGCATTACCCGCCAGGCCTCGGCCAGCATGGCTATTTCCAGGTCAAAGACGGCCGCCTGGCGATAGACGAAGGCCGGTGGGCGGTTCAAGATGGCCGAGGTCGCATTGCCGACGATGTTGAGGAAGGCCTTTGACCACTTCATCGCCTGGTAGTCGGGCAAGACCCAGGTCTGGACGCCGGCCGCTTGCAACAAGGCGGCCGGCGGCTCGACGTTTTGGCCGGGGGCAACGGCGGCCAACCCCACTCCCCGCTTCTCCCGCTCGACGACGATCTGATGGGCTTTTTCCAGACGCAGGGGGATGGTGACAGAGCCGGCGATGACGTGATCCGCGCCAAAACGGGCGATGAGGGGTTGCTCGACGCCGATGCCATTTTGTAGAGTGACGAGGAGGGCGGGGGTGGGGCAGAAAGCAGCCAGGCGGTCGGCTGCCGCTTCCACGTCGTAGGCTTTCATGCCCAGGAGGATGAGGTCGTAGCGGGTCTCCTGGTCGGGGAAGGCCTGGTCAATGGAGGGGACGACGGCCGGCAGGACGAAGACCTGCTCGCCAGCCTCGGTAATGGACAGCCCTTGCCCGCGGATGGCTTCGGCCGCCGCCGGCCGCACCACCAACGTCACCTGATGGCCGACCTGGGCCAGACGGCCGCCCAGGTATCCCCCCACCGCCCCCGCGCCATAAACCAGAATGTTCACATTACCCCAACGACACCAGTTCAACCATATTGACACCAATCAGAGACTCCGCGCCAATCCGCCCGATCCGCGTCA
>JBFMFT010000168.1:0-10116 GCA_040751925.1 Chloroflexota bacterium | reverse complement strand
CCCTCACCCCAGCCCTCTCCCGGGGAGGGAGAGGGAGTGGAGGGGCGACGTTTGATTGTGTGGCGGATTTGGCCCGCAATGGCCGCTACCTGGGCGGCCGCCGGTAGAAATCCGTGAAACGTGAAACGTGAGGCGTGAGCAGACCTCTTCACGTTTCACGTTTCACGCTTCACGCCGCAGGTCTTCCCGCCGCAATGGGTCATTACCAATTGCCAACGGCCGATTCGATGTACTCCAGCGACTGGTGACGGAAATAGGTATTGTACAATTCGGCGTAATGGCCGCCCTGGGTCATCAAGGAGTTGTGCGTGCCTTCCTCGATGATCCGGCCGCCGGCCATCACGATAATCCGGTCGGCGTTCTTGACGGTAGACAGGCGGTGGGCGATGACGATGGCCGTACGGTCGCGCATGATCGTTTCCAATCCCTCCTGGATTTGGGCCTCGGTGAAGGGGTCCACACTGGCCGTCGCTTCGTCCAGAATGAGAATCGGCGGGTTCTTGAGCAAGACGCGGGCCAGGGCCACCAGTTGCCGTTGGCCCATGGAGAGATTAGCCCCACGCTCGCCCACGTCCGTGTCCAGGCCGTTAGGCAAGCTGGCTAACCATTCCCCCTGGCTCACGTGAACGGCCGCCTGGTCAACCTCCTCGTCGCTGGCTCCCGGCCGCCCATAGCGAATGTTCTCCCGCACCGTGCCGGAAAAGAGAAACGGTTCCTGGGGTACCAGACCGACATTTTGGCGGTACTCAGCCAGGTCAAAGGTACGGATGTCGCGGCCGTCAATCAACAACTCCCCGTCCTGGAATTCGTAGAAGCGGGAGAGCAGGCGGGCAAGGCTACTTTTGCCCGCGCCCGTGTGTCCAACCAGGGCTACCGTTTCTTGGGGCTGGATGACCAGGCTGAAATCAGGCAGGACGACTTCGCGGCCGGTGTAGCTGAAGCGCAAGTGGCGAAATTCAATGTGGCCCTGAAGGGGCGAGGCAGGTGGGAGAGGGTGTCCCTTCAAGCCCGCCAGGTTATCGCCCACCTGCCTCGCCCCTACGGATTGAATGACCTTTGGCTCCGCGTCAATGAGGGCGAAGACCCGTTCGGCGGCCGACAGACCATCCTGGAACTGGCTCCAGAAAGAGGCGATGTTGGTCAAGGGCCACCAGTAAAAGCCAACCGCCTGCATATAGAGATACCAGTTGCCGACGGACAGGGCCTCGCTGCGGGTGGCCAGGCCACCGGCCAGGATGAGGGTCGCTGTACCCAGGCCGAAAGCCGCGCCTAACAGGGGGAAGATCGTAACCAGCGTGATCCCGCGTCGCAGACCCACCTGGTAGTTTTGCCGGTTATTGGCGGCGAAGGTGGCGTAGATGGCTCGCTCCTGGCGGAAGCTCTTGGCGACCACGATGCCACTGACGGATTCCTGTATCTGGGCGTTGATCTTGGCCGTCACCCGGCGGGCGTTCTGGGTGACCCGGCGGGCGATGCGCCGGAAGCCCAGGGTGATGGCGGCCGCCAGGGGGGTCAAGGCCCACATCAGCAGGGTCAACCACAGACTGATGCGAAACAGCCAGAGGGACAGGAAAACAACCAGCAACACCTGGCTGATCAGGTTAATGGTCAGTGTGACCACGTCCGAAAAGTCCTGGGTATCGGAGGTGACGCGGCTGACGATCTTGCCGGAGGGATGCTCGTCGTAGAAGGAGAGGTCGTGGCCGATAGTAGCGTCGAAAACGTCCTGCCGGATCTGCAGAACCACGTCGCCGACGATGCGGGCGGCGAAGAACTGGTTGAGGAAGTTGAACAGCCAGGCGGTGACGCCCAAGAGCAAGACCCCGGCCGCCAGGAGCAGGGCCGCCTGGGTGGTGGGGTTCACGGCCAGGAGGTCAATGGCCCGGCCGATGAGAATGGGGCCACCGGTACCGGCGGCCGAGTTCAGCGTAATAGCAATAGCCACGAACACCATGCGCCGGCCGTGCGGCCGGAAATAACTAATGATCCGCTTGATTAAGTCCCGGTCGCGGTAACTGCGGTCGTAACTCTCCGTTTCCAGACCATCTAAAATGAAGCCCATACTTCCTCGTTATTTTCAAGCGACGGCGTAATCGGTGTACGGCCGTATCTCCGGTGGCTTGAAGGCTAACACAATTCTGTCACGGGCAATACCGGCTTTTACTAACTCGTTGGCCACGCCATCCTCAGTGCCATCATATTGGATCCACACCTTCCCATCACGAATGTCTAAATGCAGTACGCTGCCGTGAATGCGATACGGGCCGTTCCAACCAGCGTACACGAGTTCGTAGTGGTCATTGGCTTCGTCGAAAATGACTTCGATTTGTACGTCGCCCAACGACGGCCGGTATTGAGCATACGTTCCGATTAGTTCCCGAATGATTCTTCGATAGTCATCTAGGTTTTCCATTTGATGATCACCTCCTGCTCCGGATCGAAGGCAAGTAAAGATACTGGTAGGTCTTCGATCACAGGTCGCGCAATTGGCTCATCCAGTGTACTCAAAAAGATACTTATCGGGACAGCCAAAAAGAGCTTGCGGCCCGGCTCATATCGCACCAGTAAAGAGCGGTAGAACACGTATTGCCCAACGGCCGCTTCCAGGTCGTGGATATCCGACTCGCCCCGGAAGCTCTTTATCTCAACGGCAATTTTCTCATTCCCTTTTTCGGCCGCCAACACCGGTTCAGCGGCCAAATCAACGTAGACGCTCCTCTGCCCAAAGGTCAAAATGTATGGATCGTGGGTGATCGTCCAGCCATCTTTGATAAGGGCGTTCTTCACCTTGTCGTGGTAAATGTCCTTCGCTGGCATACACCAATCTCCAATTTTCACCTTCACCGCTGAGACGCGGAGGGCGCAGAGCAGAAGCGAAAAATCTCCGCGCTCTCCGCGCTTCTGCGGTGAGCGGAGATCTTAGTCATAACGAGCGAAAATGCGGCGGTAGGCCGGACTGCGGCCGAGCAGTTCCTCGTGCTGGCCCTGGTCTACCAATTCGCCGCCCTGCAAGACCAGAATGTGATCGGCCCAGCGAATCTGGCTCAGGCGGTGGGTGATGAGAAAGGTCGTGCGCTGGCGGCTGATGCGGCGCATGGCCCGTTGAATCTGATCCTCGGTCGCGCTGTCAATCGCGCTGGTGCTGTCGTCCAGGATGAGGATGCGCGGATTGGTCAGGAAAGCGCGGGCGATAGCAATGCGCTGGCGTTGACCGCCGCTGAGGGTGACGCCCCGCTCACCCACTTCCGTATCGTAGCCTTGCTCAAAGGATGTGATGAAGTCATGGGCCTGGGCTTCGTGGGCGGCCGTCTCAATCTCGGCCGCGCTCGCTTCGGCATAACCAAAGGCAATGTTCTCGGCAATTGTCCGCGAAAAGAGAAACACGTCCTGCTCGATGGTGGAGATTTGCGAGCGCAGCGATTCCAGGCTCCACTCGCGCACATCCATCCCGTCCACCAGCACCCGGCCGCTATCCACGTCAAAGATGCGGTTGATCAGGCGAGTCAGGGAGGTCTTGCCGGAGCCGGTCTGGCCGACGATAGCAATGGTCTGGCCCGGCCGGGCGGTGAAGCTGATGTTCTTGAGTACCCATGGGGAACTGTTGACCGCGGACGGCGGACGGCCGACGGCGGCTGTACCATTGGCGGCCGGCCCTTGCCCGTCACGATGGTCGGCCGCCTCTGACCCGGCCACAACCTGGTTGGCCCCACCGTAACCAAAGCTGACGTTTTCAAAGACAACTTCACCCTGGATAGGGCGAGCTATCCCCTGGGGGTTCTCATCCAGCATCGTCTCGGCGTTGATGAGTTCCAGGACACGCCCCGCGCTGGCGATCCCCAACTGTACCATGTTCACCGAGAAGATGGAGATGAAGGTGGGGAAGCGCAGGATGCTCATGAGCCCCATGAAAGTAATCACTTCACCCAGGGTGATCGAACCGGCCCGCCACAGCCAGGTGGCGTGCAGGAAACCGGCCGCCCAGGCCAGGCTAAACATGAGCAGTGGCAGATAACGAGCCTGAATCTCGCCCTGCTTGACAAAGAAATCGCGGTAGCGACGGGCGTTGTGCAAGAACTTGTCGCGCTCATAATGTTCCTGCACATTGGCCTTGACGACTTCGATGCCGCTGATCGCTTCGGCCAGGCCCGCGTTGAGCGCGCCAAATTGCTCGCGTAAATGAATCGTGACTGGCGTCAACTGGCGGTCATAGTCAATCAAGGTGAGCAGGAGCAGGACGAGGAAGGCAATCGGCACAGGCAAGAGTTCCGGGTTCAGGCGGCTGATCAGGACGACCGGCATGGCCGCCGCCATGATAGAATCCGTAATCAACATGAGGCCGGGACTGAACATATAGTTCAACATCCGCACGTCGTTGGTGGCGCGGGCCATCACGTCGCCAATGCGCTGGCGGCCGTGAAAAGTCTGGCTCTTACCCAGCAAGCTCACGTATAATTCGTCGCGGCCGTTGCGTTCGATCAGTTGGGCCAGGAACTCGGCCGCGTAATTCCGCAGCAGGCCGGTCAGGTTCGATCCCCAGGAGGAGGCCAATGCGCTACCAGCCAGGATGAGCAAGGCGTTGGTCGCCCAGTCTGGGGTGGAGATCAGGTCGAAGGCGCGGCCGATGTACACCTGGACGAAGCTGACCAGACTGTTATTGACGATGGCCGCCAATACCATCAGCGCAGGCAGATGGGGGTAACGCAAGGTATGAGAAATAATCCAGCGCAGTGGCCCCCGGCGGTCATAATGATATTCGTTCTCCAGGCGAAATTCTCTCTGGGTCATGGCTCCTTATTATAGCAGGTATCGCACAAACATTCTACGTTTTCCCGTAACTACTCAGGCTCTTTGTAGAAACCAGGTTTCTTGCGGGAAATGACGATGGTTATCCAGAGAAAAACCTGGTTTATGGTTGAGTAGTTACGTTTTGCCATAATTAGACGTTTTGGGCAAACGCTTACCTGTGGTTAGCCCAGCGATAAACGGCCGTTAAACGGCCGTTAAACCTCCTATGCTACCCTTGACTAGCGCAAGTTTACGCATCACGCAAATACGCAATATGGACTGCTGGCAAAAACCACCCAATCACATTATACTCCCCATCACCTATGCACATTTTAGTAACCAATGACGATGGTGTAACGGCCCCAGGGCTGTTGGCTCTAGCTCAAGCCATGCGGCCATTGGGCGACGTGAGCGTTCTGGCCCCTGACCGCAACTGGTCGGGCGGGGGACACGTGAAGACGCTGGATCGGCCGCTGCGCGTGCGCGAAGTTCACCTGGCCGATGGATCGCTGGCCCTGACCAGCGATGGGGCCCCCTCTGACTGCGTGGCTCTGGCTCTGCTCGGTTTGCTGCCCACGAAAGTTGACCTGGTGGTGTCTGGCATTAACCCCCACTCCAATCTGGGCCACGATGTAACCTATTCCGGCACGGTGACGGCGGCCATGGAAGCAGTCATCTGGGGTATTCCCGGCGTTGGCATCTCTTTGGATTCCAGAGCCAACCACCTGGCCGACATTGACTATGACCCGGCCGCTCAGATGGCCCAACGAGTTATCCAGGCGGTGATTCAACGTGGCTTGCCGGCCGGCCACCTGCTCAACGTCAACGTCCCCTACATCCCGGCCGACCAAATCAAGGGAATGTTAGTGACCCGCCAGGGAATGCGCGTTTACCAGGATAGGCTGGACGAGCGGCTAGACCCGCGCGGCCGGCCCTACTATTGGATTGGCGGCGACGCGCCCACTGGCGTAGCCGAAGAGGGGACGGACGTGGGCGCATTGGCGAAAGGCTACGTCTCCATTACTCCCCTCCAATTAGACCTGACAGCTTACGGCGCGATGCCGGGCCTGAAAGCCTGGAAACTGTAGGGCAAGTTTCCAACTTACCCTACAAAGGCTAGCTGGCAGCTTGCCCTACAAGCAATATGAGCGAGAAGGTTTTGGTCGTCGAAGACGAGGCCGCCCTAAGGGAGACGCTGGAGTACAACCTGAAGCGACAGGGGTACGAAACGCTGACGGCTGCCGACGGCCGTTCAGCCCTGGACGTGGCTCGCGGCCAACGGCCGGACGTGGTCATTCTGGACGTGATGCTGCCAGGACTAGACGGCTTTGAGGTCTGCCGTATTCTGCGCCAGGAGATGAACGCGCCGATTCTCATGCTCACGGCCAGGACGGATGAGGTAGATAAGGTGGTGGGGCTGGAAGTGGGGGCAGACGACTATCTGACCAAACCCTTCAGTATGCGCGAGTTGCTGGCCCGTGTAAAAGCCCTCTTGCGTCGGGTACGGCTTATCCGCGAAGACCTGGCGGCCGAAAGCGGGGTGGCGGCCACGGCCGTCGCCAGCCATCTCCCCTCGCTGGTCTTTGGCGACCTGACCATCAACCAGGCCCGCCGAGAAGCCACTTTGCGCGGCGAGCCGCTGCGCCTGAAGCCTAAAGAGTATGATTTACTGCTCTTTCTGGCTCGTAACCGGGGGATTGCCCTCTCCCGCGACCTCATATTGGAGCGGGTTTGGGGGTGGAACGACGACGCCGGCAGCCGGACAGTAGACGTTCACGTGCGTTGGCTTCGGGAGAAGATCGAGCCAGACGCGGCCAACGCCACGCGGATTGTGACTGTGCGCGGTATTGGCTATCGCTTTGAGGGCTAGGAACCCGGGAAACCCCGCAGGTTTTCCGAAACCTGCGGGGTTTTTAGACATTAAGCGATGTTCTCGACTCTCCGTTGGCGTTTCGTCTTTTCTGTAGCCGGCCTACTGATGGGGCTGCTGGTCTGGCTGCAATTCGCTGCCCCCTCACCTTTGCTGACGTTCATAGTCTTGACGACGGCGGCCGGGCTAACCTGGCTCATCGCCGGCCGTCTCGTTCACCCGCTCTACGCTCTCACCAACGTCGTCCGGCGAATCGCGGCCGGCGATCTATCGGCCCGCGCCAAGCCGGGCGGCGGTGACGAGATCAGCCAATTAGCCCAGGCGATGAACCAATTGGCCGGGCAGATTCAGGAGCAAATTGACAACCTAACGGGTGAGCGCAATCGGCTGGTCACTATGCTCGACTACATGGCCGATGGGGTGCTGATTGCCGACGAGGTCGGCCGCGTCCATCTCATCAACGCCGCCGCCCTACGCTTGTTTAATACCAGCGAGGCGACCGCTCTGGGCCGTTCTTTTGCCGAAGTCGCCCGTCATCACCAATTGATCGAACTCTGGCAACGCTGCCGGGCGACGGGGGAGGAACAGGTGGCGGCGGTTGAGGTAGACCGCCAACGCCTCTTTTTGCAGGCCATTGTAACCCCCTTCCCCGAAAGAAGGGGTCGGGGTTATCTGATCGTTCTGCAAGACCTGACCCAGATACACCATTTGCAGACCGTTCGCCGCGACTTCATCAGCAACGTCTCCCACGAGCTCCGCACACCCCTGGCCGCCTTGCGTGCCCTGGTCGAGACGCTCCAGGACGGGGCGTTGGATGATCCACCAGCCGCCCAACGTTTCCTGGAGCGGATGGAGACGGAAGTGGACAGTCTGACCCAGATTGTGCAGGAGCTATTGGAGTTGTCGCGCATCGAATCGGGTTTGGTTCCGCTGCGCCTGGCTCCCTGTCAAGTGGCTGAATTGGTGCAGCCGGCCGTCGAGCGAATGGCCCCTTTAGCGGAGCGGGCTGACTTACAGCTGGACGTGGAACTGCCGGCCGACCTGCCTCTGGCCCTGGCTGACGCCGAGCGCATCCAGCAGGTGGTCCGCAATCTGACCCATAATGCGATTAAGTTTACGCCACCGGGCGGCCGAATCACCATCAGAGCCTCCCTGGCGGATACGGAAGAACCGCCGGCCGACGACCGCCGGGGAGCGGTCAACAATCTACCCCCGGCCACCAGAACTACTCACCCTATAGCCAGGATCGGCCAGGTACAGAGCGGCGGCCGGCGGCCATCGGCCGCCAGCCAGCCGTCGGCTAGGCTGGTCATCGAAGTCACCGATACGGGGGTGGGGATTGCCGCCGAGGATTTGCCGCGCATTTTCGAGCGGTTTTACAAGGCGGACCGGGCGCGCAGTGGCGGCGGCACGGGCCTGGGTCTGGCAATTGCCAAACACATTGTCCAGGCGCATGGCGGCCAAATATGGGTTAGAAGCAGGGAGGACAAGGGCAGCATATTCTCCTTCTCCCTGCCTATCGCCATCCAGTCACCCTCTCCCTACCCGTAATTCCGGCCAATCCGTGTTCTTAATCAGACGTTTACCGAACTTTAACTGCCCCTTGAAGGGACGTTAAACGGCGCGTGTTATCCTTCACTAAACTTAAACTGTATGGAGGAAATAACACGTGCGTACACGCTTTCTTTGGCTTGCTCTCTTGGTTATGATGGCGGCCCTGGTAGCCTGCGGCGGCAGTGCCAGCCAACCCGAACCCACGGCTGCCTCGCAACCGACGGCGGCCGTGGTGGAAGCCGGACTTTCTGGTACAATTCTAGTGGACGGCTCTAGCACGGTCGCCCCGATCACTTCGGCCGTCGCCGAGGAATTCCAAAAGGCTCACCCCGACGTGCGCGTGCCAGTCGGCATTTCCGGCACGGGCGGCGGCTTCGAGAAGTTTTGCGCGGGCGAGACGGACATTTCCGACGCTTCACGGCCGATCAAGGAATCCGAAACGGAAGCCTGCGCCGCCAACAACATTGAGTACGTGGAGTTGCCGGTGGCCTTCGACGGTCTGGCCGTGCTGGTCAATCCGGCCAACGACTTCGTGGACTGCCTGACGGTGGACGAACTCAAGGTCATTTGGGAACCGGCGGCCGAAGACGCGATTACCCATTGGAATCAGGTGCGGGCTGGCTTCCCCGATCAACCATTGAGTCTCTACGGCCCGGGTGTGGACTCTGGCACGTATGATTACTTTACCCAGGCTATCGTGGGAGAGGAAGGGGCCAGCCGGGGTGACTTCCTGCCCAGCGAAGACGACAACGTGTTGGTGCAGGGTATCGCTGGCGACGAGAGCGCATTGGGCTTCTTTGGCCTGGCTTACTATGAGCAGAACCAGGACAAGCTCAAGCTAGTGCCGGTGGACGGTGGCAATGGCTGCATTGCCCCGAACACGGAAACGGTCGCCGATGGCACGTATCAGCCCCTGTCCCGGCCGATCTTTATCTACGTCAATATCGCCCGCATCGAGGAGAAGCAGGCGATCAGCGAATTCATCGCCTTCTACCTGCAAAACGCCGGCCAACTCTCGGCCGAAGTGGGTTACGTCCCCCTGACCGATGAGATTTACCAACTGGCCCAGACTCGCTACGACGGCCGCGTGACCGGCTCGATCTTCGCTGGTGTTGGTTCCACCGTCGGTGTTTCGCTAACCGACCTGCTTAAGTAATAGTCCACTTATAATGAGAAGTGAGGCATCCCCTGACGCTGGTTCTGACCAGAGCCGCATCAGGGGATGCTCCCCCCTCTCACTTCTTGATCTTATCGAATGGCTCTAACTGAAACGAAGCAGCTTACCACCCTCCCGGCCGTTGCTGAACAATTCCCCTGGCGACAAAAACGACGAGTCAAGATAAGTGAAGCGATTATCCGCTACACCCTGCTCATCTGCGCGGCCGTCTCCATCCTGACTACCCTCGGTATCATCTTCATTCTGCTGCAAGAAACCATCCTGTTCTTCCAGGAAATCTCCATTGTTGAATTCCTGACCGGCACGCGCTGGACGCCCTTGTTTGCTTCCCAGCACTTTGGCGTCTTGCCCCTGGTCAATGGCACGGTGCTGGTGGCGGCCGGGGCCATGCTGATCGCCCTCCCTCTGGGCCTGCTGGCGGCCATCTACTTGAGCGAATATGCCTCTATGAAGGCGCGCCAGGTCCTCAAGCCCTTGCTGGAAATTCTGGCTGGCATTCCCACCGTCGTCTACGGCTACTTTGCCTTGCTGTTCATTACCCCCCTCCTCAAAACCCTCTTCCCCGAAACGCAGGCTTTCAACGCGGCCAGCGCCAGCCTGGTCATGGGCTTTATGATTCTGCCCATGGTGGCTTCCATCTCAGAGGACGCCATGCACGCCGTTCCCCTGGCCTTGCGCCAGGCCGCCTACGCCCTCGGTGCAACTCGCCTGGAAGTTTCGACGCGCATCG
>JBFMFT010000167.1:0-10137 GCA_040751925.1 Chloroflexota bacterium | reverse complement strand
TGACCCCACCCTGTCCCCAACCGTGGCCAACACCCCCAGCGCCACCGCGACGACTGCTGACACCCCAACCGCGACAGCAAGCCCGACCGCTACCGACACGCCAACGGCCGCGCCTACGGCCACCCCAATCGCCCCCGGTCCTGGCAGCCTGCCCCTGACCTTCGAGGCCTTTGGAATCTGGCGGCGAGGCGACCAGCCCAATGGCACGTTCACCCAGACGACAGAAAAGGCCCACAGTGGGGCAAGTTCGGCCATGTTCAGCTACGATTTCTCAACGGCCGACAATGATTTCGTCGTTTTCTTACAGAGCAACGCCGTCAGCGGCTCACCCAACACCCTCCAACTGTGGGTCTACGGCGATGCCTCCGGCCATTACCTGAACGTCTGGATTGAGGACAGCAACGGGCAAACCTGGCAAGTGCCTTTGGGGAGGGTCTTACATACGGATTGGCAGCAAATGACGGGCCACATCGCCGTCGGGCAGGAATGGCCCTGGACGCACATCGGCGGCCCCGACAACGGCCAGGTGGATTATCCCATCCTATTTCGCGCCTTCGTGCTGGATGACCGCACCAATGACTACGTTGGGCAAGGAACTATCTACCTGGACGACCTGACCGCCAGTGAGAATTAGCAAGTTGATAGAGAGGTAGAAACCAGGTTTTTGGGAAAAACCTGGTTTCTGGATGGATACCATGACGACGGACTCACTCATCGGCCGGACGGTCGGCCGCTACAAAATTGTCGAGCGACTGGGGCGCGGTGGTATGGCCGAGGTCTTTAAGGCGTATCAGGCGGCCCTCGACCGCTACGTGGCTATCAAAGTCATGCACCCCTTCTTGTCGGCCGATCCCGATTTCCTCAGCCGCTTCCAACGCGAAGCCAAAGCGATGGCCGCCCTCAACCACCCGAACATTGTCAGCGTCTATGACTTTGACGTGCAGGATAACAACTACTACATCGTCATGGAGTTCATCGGGGGCGGCACGCTGAAAGACCGGCTGGCTGCGCTGGCCGAGCGCGGTGAGCGTATGTCGCTAGCCGAGGCGGTACGCCTGATTCTGGAAATTGCCGACGCCCTGGCCTACGCCCATGCGCGGGGCATGGTTCACCGGGATATTAAGCCGGGCAATATCATGTTGACCGAAGAGGGCAAGGCCGAATTGACTGATTTCGGCATTGCCCGCATCTTGAGCGGCCCCAGTTATACGATGACCGGGGCAACGATGGGTACGCCTGCTTATATGTCGCCAGAGCAGGGGCTGGGCCGGCCGAGTGACGAGCGCAGCGACATCTATGCCCTGGGCGTCTTGTTCTTTCAATTGGTAACCGGCCGGCTGCCCTTCGATGCCGACACGCCGGTGGCCCTGATGCTCAAACACGTTCACGAACCTGTTCCCACGCCAACCCAATTGAATCCGCAGCTACCGGCGGCCGTCCAGACCATCGTTCTGCGGGCGATGGCTAAGGAACCGGCCGCCCGTTACCAGACGGCGCACGAAATGGCCCGGGCGATCCGGGAGGGGTTAGCGGCGGCCGACGCCCATCTGGTAGCCGCTTTGCCACCAGAACTATTGCAAGACCGGCCGACCCCTACCCCGTCGGGTCTAAGCACCGGCCGCCAGCCGGCCGCCGGCTCCACCGACCCGACCCAAGTGATGGCCGCCAGACCCAGAGCGGCCGAAACGATGGTCGCCGGGGCCGATCAGACCCGCATCGCTCGCGGCGAATCCATGAGCCAGACCGAAGTGATGTTGCCGGCCTTTGAGCGGCCGCCAGCAGCCGTGGAAAGAAAGAAACGTCCCTTGTGGCTGTGGCTGGGCGGGCTAGGGGTGGTGGCCGTCCTGGCGGCGGTGGTGGTTCTGGGAATGGCTCTGGCCGGGGCCAATCGGGAGGAAGTGACGCCGGCCGTCGAGTCCCTGGCAACGATGGCTGTAACGGCGGCCGGGCCACCTACCCACGCCGCGCCTCCGGCTGATACGACGGCTACACCGGACAAGGTGGCAACTGAATTGGCGGGGATTGTGGCGACCTTGAACGCGCCCACCGGCACACCAGCATCAACGGCCACCATCCCGCCGGTTACACCGAGCAGCACACCCGACGCCAGCGATACGGCCCTGGCCGCCTGTATTCCCAGGGTGGAGATGGTGGATTACTACACCTACCAGAACCGTTCCTTGAAAGGCGCGCCGGTGGGGGCCAGATTCCCCATGAATTGGATTCTGCGGAACAGTGGCTCTTGCCCCTGGCCGGCCGGTCTCCAGTGGCGCTACGTGGAAGGGGAGGATTGGCAGCGGGAAGGGCCGGTTACCCTGCTGGCCGAGGTGCCGGCCGGGGAAGAAATGACCATCACCACTTTCCTGACCGCGCCGGCGGCCATCGGACGATATGAGAGTAGCTGGCAGCTAATGTCCACCACTGGCGATCCGTTCGGCCAGTCTCTTACCTTTGCCTTGACAACTTACATTTTGGCTTCGCCGACCCCAGATGTTACTGCCACCCCTACCGGCATCCCGACAGCCACGCCGACGCCCGTGCAAGTCGTAAACCTGAGCTTTACCTGGGGCTTACGGGCCAACAGTTGCGCTTACCGCGCCGGTACGCCGGACTGGGAGTGCATTATTGACCTCAGTATCACCGGCGTCGGGCCGTTCCGCGCTTTTGTCCAAGACCTGGAATACCAGGGGCCGGGCAACCTGGCTGTCACGATTCATGCCCGTCGCTGCGATCCCTGGGTTCAGGAAATCCGCCTGATAGACGATGGGACAGGGCAGCAGCAATCGCAAAACGCCTATGTAGACCCCGACACCTTGACCTTCCCTGGTGGGCCTTGTGTGCCGGCCTAGACCAGGTTATTTCTCGTCTTGTCTGGCAACGGGTGAACAACGGATAAGCGGGTGGACACGATTCATCTGTCTATTCGCTTATATCCATTGCCCAAGACAGCTATACCAACTGGTCATGTTCGAACGCATTTATCTAATTGTAACGGGTACACTGACTGCCTATCGCGCCCCTGAATTGATCAGTGGACTGACTACATCTCGGAAGCCGGTTATCACCATCCTGACTCCCAACGCCGGCCGCGTCATTGCTCCCCGCGAATTGGCCCGCGTGCCTGGTCATCATTTGGTCGAAAGCTACTTCGACGACAATTTGCTACCCCGGCCGGCTCCCGGTCTTGTCTTGATAGCCCCCTGCTCTTTCAACACGCTGAACAAGCTGGCGGCCGGCGTCGCCGATAACCTGGCCTTATCTATCACCCAAGAGATGATCGGCCAGGGGGAGCCGGTCATCGTGGCCCCTTCGGTCAACCCCGCCCTCTGGCGTCACCCGTTGACGGCGCGCTCCATCGCCACCCTGGAATCGTGGGGAGTACGTGTATTGGCTCCCAACCCGGCCGACGACTATATGATGCGGCCGGTAGTGGATATATTAGCCGAAGCAGAGAAACGACTCAAGTAACTGCTCAGGCTCTCTGTAGAAACCCGGTTTTTTGCGGGAAATGACGATGGTTATCCAGAGAAAAACCCGGTTTCTGGCTGAGTAGTTACCGACTCAAGGTAGTTTCTCTGCATCGGTCAAGCGGAACAGTTTGGCCTTTGTCTCCCGCCAACTGATTCTGGACAGCCCTAGTCGCTCGCGGATGTGGTCAGGTTCGACCCCCCCGCGCAGGTCGCGTAAAGCTGATACCCAGCGCAGATTCTCAAAGGAGAGCCGTCCGTCCGGCAGCCCGGCCGTCTCCGCCACGTCGTGCAGAATATACTCCAGGTTGCGGGCGGTGCAGGTAAACACGGTGTCGGGCGGCCGGTACTGGCGCAGGTATTCGTCGAAGACCTCAAGCCAGGCCGGGTCGAGGGAAATTTTGCGCTCCTTATAGCGCAGGCGGGGATTCTTATAGCGTATGTACAGGAACGGCCCGTCGGGATCACTCCGGTCTACGTGGTTTGGCACCATAGCCATCGCCTCCCCTTTCTTGACGCCTGTATCGAGTAAGAGGGTCAACAAGAGGTGCGGCCGAGCGTCCCCTTTCTGCCGCCAGCCGGCGGTAATCGCCAGGGACTGCGTGATTTCATCTTCGGTCGGCAGGGTGGGGAGGGGGCTGCTGACGCTGCTCTGGACGACGGCCGACGAGGGATCGAAATACAACACACCCGTCTCATACAACCAGCCAAAGAAGACCTTGAGCGTGGTCACCCGGCGCGAGTAGGATTTCGGCCGGCAGGGAACACCCCGCTCAAAGAGGAGCCAATTAAGGAAGTCATTGAGATTTTGAGTGCCGATCTCGCCAATGGGCTGCCCAATCCCCAGGAACTTGCCCAACAGCCGCACATCGCTGATGAAGGCTTTGCGGGTGTTTTCGGAGAAGCCCTCCTCCTCCATGTACTGCCCAAACAGGCCCAGGGTGGCTTGCAGGGAGGCGTCGGCCGACAGGGGGGGACGCGCTTTGGGGGCGGCCGGCGGGAGGGCACTTTCAGGAATTAGCGGTGTCTGTTCGTCTTCATTCACGGCCGGGTTCTCTCCTCATTACTGTAGGTCACGTTTCCAACTTGACCTACCCTAATTCGTATAGTTGTGAGAAAGATAACCCAACTGGCAATCCCTGTCAAGAGCCACTCTCTCAACGGGTGTATTTCACTTATCGGCCACGCGACGCACCCGGCGCACGGTCAGCCAATAGAGCAGTAAAGCCAGCAGCGCATACAAGAACAGGTTCAAGTACCAGGGCGACAAGACCCAAACCGTGTAAGAGCCAACGGTGGTCTTAAAAGCCCACAGCGTCCCTTCCTCTAACAAAATGATCTCGCTGGTCAGCAGGGCGGCCGGCAGGTTGGTCGCCGCCAGCAACACACCAGCGTGAATCAAGAAAACCTGCATGACGTCTGGCACACTGCCAGAGCCAAACAAGAAGGGACCCAGGAAAGAGAGGGCAATCATGGCAACCAATGGGACGCCAACGGTCAAGAATAGCGCGCTGGTGTAAGTGGTGACGCTGGCGGCGATAGTCGAGCGCATGAGACTGGAAAAGAAAAGGCCCAGCAGGGCAAACAGGACGGCCGCCACCATCACCAATAACTGCGACAAAATCAACTCAGACAGAGCCACCCCACCCAGCCAGAAGGCGATGCTTTGCAGGGGTACAGCGGCCAGGATTAGCAAGAAGACGTAGCTCAGAGCCGACAACAACTTCCCAGTGACCAGCGCGTGAGCGGGCAGCAGAGTAGTTTGCAGCAGGTCATACGTCTTGCGTTCCTTCTCGCCGCTAATGGCCCCGGCCGTAAAGGCCGGGCCAATGAAGATGACCAGGAAGACCTGAATGGTTAGCACGGCCGCCGCCACCACTTTGCCGGCCTGGTTGGCGTCAGGGCCAAAGGGGGAATTGGCCGCCGCCGCGTAGGCCAGGTAGACCAGCCAGATGAACGCGCTCATGAGTAGGACGTGGCCGGTCAGCAAGACGAAGGCCCGCCGGCCGCGCATCCGGCCGCGCAATTCCTTGACGGTGACAGGGTTGTGAAGGAGGTTCTGCATAAGCATAAATGAACAATGGTCAATGAACAATGAACAATACTCATTGACCATTGTTCATTGTTCATTGTCCGTTGTCAACTAACGACGCCTTTGGTCATCTGGATAAACACGTCTTCCAGGTTGCCGGATTCTTCGCTAAAGGAGACGATAGGCACGCCCGCGCTGACCAGGCCGGCCAGGGTGCGGCCGAGCGCAGCCTCGTCACCCCGAAAGGTGAAGCGCACTGCCCCCGGCGGCAGATTCATTTCCGGCCCAGTTGCCACTTCAGCCACTTCAGGAACGGCCGCCAGCCGTTCCAGCAGCACATTCACGTCGCCCAGGGTGCGAGTGTGAATGACGCGGTGCGGCCGTATCTGCTGCCTCATGGTTGCCACGTCGCCAAAGGCTACCAGGCGGCCGGCTTCCAAAATAGCAAGGCTGGTGCAAACGTCGGCTACTTCGGAGAGAATGTGCGAGGAAAAGAAGATGGTCTTGCCCATGTTCTTCAACTCGCGCAACAGTTCGCGCATCTCGATCCGGGCGCGCGGGTCCAGGCCGCTGGCCGGCTCGTCCAGGATCAGCACTTGTGGGTCGTGGGCCAGGGTGCGGGCCAGGCAGAGCCGTTGTTTCATCCCCCGGCTCAGGTTCTCCACAAACTCCTCTCGCTTGTGGCTGAGGTCAACCAGGGCCAGCAGATCATCTACCAAGTGGGCGCGGACGGCCGGGGGGATGTCGTAGCAGGCGGCGAAGAAATCCAGGTATTCCCACACCTTCATATCGTCGTAGACGCCAAAGGTGTCGGGCATATAGCCAATGACCCGGCGCACCTGGCGCGGCTCGGCCGTCACCGAGTAGCCGGCCACCCAGGCCCGGCCGCTGGTCGGCTTGAGCAAGGTCGTCAGAATCCGCATGGTGGTCGTCTTGCCCGCTCCGTTCGGCCCAATGAAACCGACCACCGCCCCTTCCTCCACGCTCAAATTCAAGTCGTCCAGGGCGGTCAGGCCGTTGTAACGCTTGGTCAGGTTTTCGGTCTTGATGATTTTGGATTTTGGATTTTGGATTTTAGAAGGGGTCTCGTTCATATCGGATAGAAAGAGCCGGGATGAGGGGTTTTTTCGTAACCACTCACCCTCACCCCCTACCCCCTCTCCCTACCAGGGCGAGGGGAAGGCTTTGTTCCCTCTCCCTCAGAGGGAGAGGGTTAGGGTGAGTGTGGGTCTGGCTGAGTCAATGCGATTCTTCTTCAGCCCCTCATCCCGGCCGTTCTCACGGCCTACCAACGGTCAGTACAGGATAGACCTCTTGGATGTCCAGATAGGCGATGGAGTTGTTGTCCAGGCGAATGCGAATGCGGTTGCCTGGACCGGTGAAGGGGGTGGGGTCTGGCACGGCCGTCATTCCCCAATCGCCGTCTTCCAGGCGCATCCAACTTTGCTCTGACCAATTCCAGAGGAAGATGGTGGGAGCCGGACTGCTCACCATCCCCTGGGCGCGCAAGGCGATTTTTAACTCGCTTACGGTCATCGCCCCAAAGTCTGACCAGGGCTGGAACTCGAAAGCTACCCAACCGGCCGACAAGCCAAAATAACTCGGCCCACTCACGTAGACACTCCCTTCGGGCAGGACGGTGGCGCTTATCAAGGCCGGCGGCAAGCTGAGTGAACTACTCTGATTGACCCGGTGGGCAAAGGGTAGTTCCAAAAGATAGAGGGTAGTGGCCTGGGCGAGAAACCCTATCTCCTCCACGTTGACCGCTACCTGGGACTGGGTAGACCAGCCCACCAGGGTCACGGCGGCCGCCGTGGGCGTGCTACTGCCTGGCCCATAAGGGGCGGCCAGAGATTCCAGAAGTTGCCAGCGCGGAAAGAGGGCCGGATCGTTCATGTAGTCCGCGCTACCCAGAAGTGTCTCGTAGTGCAGGGCGAGCGGGGCAGTGGAATAGGGCGCGGGGCTAAAGCCTGAACTGCTTCCCAATCCAGTTAGGTTTTGTCTCTGGCTGCGACTTTGACCTGCTTCCAGGTCGCCTAGCGGCACGGCCGTCGCGCCGATTAGCACTGTCGCGTCTTCCAGAGTAAAGTTGGACTGGTTTTGGACTTCTATCTGCAAGTGGGCCTGCTCGCTGCTCCATTCTAACGTCGCCTGCCCACGCACGGCCGGGGCCGGCCGGTAACTTTCGGCCACGAACGTCTCCATCCCACTCACGTCTACCCGCACGTTGATCAACCTTACGTCGGCCGACCGCTCCACCGCCTCCAGGTTGCCCGCGCTCAAGAGGCCAGGACCAAACTCCTGGCTGAACGGCCGCACCGCCGTATCCCCCGGAAAAACCAGATCGTATTCGGCCCGGCGCGGCGAGTAGAGGCCAACCAGGCTTTGCACGCGCATCGCCTGGCTGTTTGCGTGTCCGTAGGCAATGGACATCTGGTTGACAATGACGGCATTACCCTTGAGCCGGAAGCCGGTCAGGTAGGCCAGCGCGCTAAAAAAGACCACGACGGCCGGAATCGTGATCCAGGCCAGTTCCCGCCGCTTCAATCCTTTCAGGACAAAATAGTTGACGGGCCCAACCACAATGGCGTACAGGAAGAGAAAGAGCAGGAGTTGGAGGCTAGAGGGCACGGTCAGCGACGGCAGGCTGGTAACGGCGCTATCGGCCGCGTAGCCACTTTGCGCCCCCATTCCCCAGGGCGGCAGTTCTGGCGCGCCAGCGGCCACTCTATCCCAGATGATGGCTTGACCATCCCAACCGGCCAGGGGAACCAAGGTCGGATCCAGGGCCAGGAAGTAGACCGACCCCCGGCCGACCGCCTGGCGAGCCAGGAGGGGCAAGCCGTCCTGGTGAATGAGCAATTCGCCTCGTCGCAGGGTGCTGGCGGCGACCAGGTAAGGGCCAGGGTCGCGGAAGGGTTCACCGGTCGCTTGGCTGAGAGCGGGTAAATCATCTGTGGTCTGGCTGCCGGTGACGCTGACGGGCAACAGGTCGGACAAGGCGGCCGTCGTTTTGGCCCAGCCAGGCCCACCCGTTACCACCAATTGCCCACCGGCCTCTACCCAGGCGGTGAGGGCGGCCAGTTGGCCGGCCGCCCATTGGCCTGTATCTACGTCGTGCAAAACGAGAACGTCCAGGGCGTTCCAGGCGGCGGCGACGGCCGGCAAATCGGCTAATTCCAGGGCAGCGACGGCCGCTTCGCTGCGTTCCCCTTTCACACTCGCCAGAAATTGCAGGGCACCGGCCTCCGGGCTAACCACACCATATAATAAACCATCGGCGGCCAGGCGATTGAGCGCGCCAGTTTGGGTGCGGCCGAGCTCACGGCCCTGGTCATCCACCAACGTCGCGGTCAGGCGGGTATTCCAGTCTTGCAGGTAGACGAAAAGAACGACCTGCTTGCTCGATTGAGAAGGTAAGCTGAGGGGGCTGCTGTAGACGATCTCCTGTCCCGGCCCATTGCCAGCCACAACTCGCACTTCCCCCTCGACGGAAGGGCCGCTATTCGCCACCGTCACCGTCACTGGCAGCCAATACTCCCCCTTGTAGTAACCGTCGAAGCCGGCGGCGGCCGAAAGGGTGATACCCGCCTGGGCAATGTCCTGGGCGGCGGCCGGCCAGACCATCCACAATAGTAGGATGATGGGCCCGATGGCTCTAGCGAAACTCAATGGAATACTCTTCAATCTGTACGTCCGGCCGGTTGGTCTCTAGCCAGGCCACCGTCTTTTGCAGGAGGCCGTGTAGATAACCGGCGTCTGTGCCGATAGCCGCCAGGCCGATAGCGGCCGTCTGCCAATAGTCGTGGTAATCTATTTCGGCGGCCGTGACGTTGAACTCCTGCGGCAGCCGAGTCACCACTGACTTCACAATGCGGCGTTTCTCCTTGAGGGAGTTCACCCCGTCCAGGCTCAATTTGATGACGCAGGTAGCGACGAGCATCAAGCTATTCTACCAAATTCCGGCAACCTGTCAGGTTTGGCGTAGCAAGGGCTGGTGGGGATTAGGAGATTGGGGGATCAAACCAGGCAAAAATCCCCTAATCCCCTAATCCCGGCCGAACGCCGAAAATGGGGCTTGACACCGGCCGGGCAAAGTGTTATGCTGACAATAGTCTCGCGCCTGTTTAGCCAACGGCCGAGGGCCACCGCCATTCGCTATAGGAGGATTGGGCCATGAAACATTCCCCCATCGCCACGTTCCTGACCCTTATGGTCACGCTGTTTCTACTCGTCTCTGGTCAGACCAGTGACCACGCCACCGATCCAAAATCCAAAATCCAAAATCCAAAATCGGACGACGCCTGGCTGGCTACCGTTCAAGAAAACATCCGCCAAGCGGAATACTACGTTACCTGGCAGGAGCAGACCTATCTACCCGATAGCTTACCCGCCTACCAGGCTCCCAACCGCGCCCACGAGTTGCGGACCTACTTCACCCCAGAGGGGATTACTGTCATGCCGCGCACGGAGGGTATCGCGAATGGGGCGAATGAGGCGAATTTTGTTTTGTCATGGAGGCTGGTGGGCGTGGAGGAAGCGGCCGAACCCGTTGTCTCTGGCAATCGCATCGAATACCAGCGGGGCGACCTGACCGAGTGGTACGTCAATGACGAGCGTGGTCTCCAACAAGGCTTC
>JBFMFT010000166.1:0-10253 GCA_040751925.1 Chloroflexota bacterium | reverse complement strand
GACACCCTCTGGCTCGAACGAGCCAAACGCCAGGTACAGTTGACCCGCTACCGGCTCACCTTCCGCAACTTCTTTTACCCCGGCAAAGGGCAATTGCCCCTGCCGCCGGAGCAGTTGTGGGAGATTGAGTTGGACGCGGCCGGGCCAGTGCGGGTGGCGACCCAGGGCCACGACCTTATTTTGTTGAACTACACCTTTTCCAGCACCTTGCTCACCGATCTACATTCACCAGGGATTGTCGAACCAGCTCTGGCGGAAATCGGCGGCCGGTGGCAGGAACCCTTCATCTTGCCCTTTGACCCGGAACTATTGTTGCAGCGTACCGATAACGCCTGCGTCAACGAGGGAGGCTTCCCTCCTCATAGCTTTGACTCGGAAAACGCCTGGCAATTCTACGACCACACCTGCCTGGCCGATAGCGCAGGGCCTACGGGTTGCCACCGCGACCGGCTGCCAGCCCAATCCTGTGTGGAAGCGCTGGCTAGTCACGTAGGCTGGCTGGAAACGGCCGTCGAATTTGAGCGACTGGCCTGGGATGCTACTCTGGCCGACCAGGTGCGGGTGGAGGAAGTGGTAGAAGGAGGAGCAGATTTGGCCGTGGTGGCTGGCGACCTGGCCGATAACCGCGTTATCTATCGCTACTTTGAGCCGGACTCCTGCGCCATCGTCGAGCAATGTGTGGGTGGCGCGGGCTGGCGGCGATTGCTCCAGTTCAGCGCGACCGTTCATAACCTGGGCGGACAGGCGTTGCACATTGGCACACCGGCCGAAGACCCTGAACATAATCTGTTTCAGTACAACGCCTGCCACGACCACTTTCACTTTAGCGATTACGGCGATTTTATCTTTGGCGCAGACGCCCTGACCAACGCCAGTAAGCAGGCGTTTTGTGTGGAAAGCACCGGCCGGCGCAGCAACAATGAAGCGTCGCCCCTTTACCACGACTACACCTGCCGCTTCCAGGGTATCCAGGCCGGCTGGGTGGACGAATACCAGGCCGGGCTGGAATGTCAGTGGATTGACATTACGGACGTTGAGGGAACTCAAGGAACTGAGGGAACTGAGGAAGGCGAGTTCCTTCAGCCCCCTGAGTTCCCTTCTTCCTATTACACGGCCACCCTCTCGTTCAATTCCAACACCGACGGCTTCTTGTGTGAGGGGACGCCGGTGGTGGATGAGAATGGCGTCCAGTTGTGGGAGGCGAGCGGCTTGGTTGACGAGGAGGGGCAGCCTATCGAACGGCCGCAATGCGCTTTCGTACCAGAGTGGGACAGGAATAACCAGGGGGCTTACGAAATGGTGGTGGCGGCCGAGGGCAGCTTCGTCACCGAGGCTTGCGGCCGCCAGCACTTTGGCCCCCGCCGCAACTGCGGTTTCAGCCCCCAGGTGGTGGACGTGACCTTGCCGGAGGAGTCACTGTTCGGGAGTTGCCAGCCCGACCGGCCGGTGCGCCTGACGTGCCGTGTGGAAGACGCCACGCGGCCGATGGTCTTGCGAATCTGCGAGACGAGCGCGGTATTAGGCGCGGGCCTGGCCTGTGTTTACCAGGAGGCCCTGGCTAATGAGACGATTGACGCGGAGGGGGTGGAAGTGTCCTTTAGCTGCCCGGCCGCCCGCGATGAGCAGGAGCCAGGCGGCCGGTACGCCTTCTACACCGGCCCGGTCTACCCCCAGGACGAGCCACAGGTCGTGAGTTGCCAAACCCCGTGACCTACGAAGTCACGTTGGAAACGTGACCTACTCTAATGAGTGTTCAGCGTGGATGAAGCGGCGGGTGCCAGTTTCGGAGCGCAGCAGTAGAGAGTGGGTCTGGGCCAGCCGGCCGTTATACTGCACGCACGGCAATAGCACGCAATCGGTGATGCCGGTAGCCGCAAAGTAAATCTCGCGGCCGGCCACGATGTCGTCGCAGGTGAGAACGCGCCGGGTGTCCAGCCCGGCCGCCTCCACCGCCGCCTTCTCCGCCTCACTTTGGGGGGCCAGGCGGCCGAGCATTGCTCCACCTAATGCTTTGACCGCACAAGCGGCAATCAACCCCTCGGACACGCCCCCCACCCCCATCAGAATGTCCCCGCTGCTGCGGGGGGTAGCCGCTACTAGCGCGCCCTCGGCGTCGCCGTCGGTGCGAAGCTGGATGCGCGCCCCCGCCCGCCGGACTTCTTCGATCAGGTCAGCGTGGCGCGGCCGGTCGAGCATAATTACCAACAAGTCGCGCACCGCCTTCTTCTTGACCCGCGCCACCAGAGCCAGTGTCCAGGCGGCCGGGGCGTCCAGACATTCGGGTACCAGGGCCGCCGCCGCCTCGCGATCCACCACGATTTTGTCCATGTAGACGGCGGCCGGGTCGGGCGCCCACATCGTGCCGCGGGGACTGACCGCGATCAGAGAGATGGCTCCCGGCCGTCCGCGCACAACCAGGTTCGTGCCGTCAATGGGGTCCACGATGATGTCTACGGCCGGGCCGCGTCCCGTACCCACCGGCTGGCCGCTATCCAGGGGTGAATGTTCACCTATCCGGCTTTCCTCGCCGATGACGATGCGGCCGTCCACGTCCACCGTTTGCAGGACTTTGTGCATGGCTTCGACGGCCGCCTGGTGTGTTTCTGGCCGCTTACCCGAACCAATCCAGCGGCCGGCGGCCAGAGCGGCCGCCTCCGTCACCCGCACCAGGTCGAGGCCAATGTTACGAAAGGGGGTATCGGTCATGGTCTAATTTTGGATTTTGGATTTTGGATTTTGGATTGGAAGCAACCCTCCAAAATCCAAAATCAACTTCAATCCACCGCCTCCAACAGCCCGGCATTTTCCCAGGCCAGCATTCCCTCCTCCAGAATGGCGACGTTGGTGTGGCCGCGCGCACACAGGAAGGCCGCCACGCGCCGGCTGCGGCGGCCGGTGCGACAGGCCAAAACAACCTGGCGATAATGGGGGACTTGATCCGGTTTTTCGAAAAGGGTGGGCATGGGGAGGGAGCGTGCGCCAGGGATATGACCCTGCTTGAATTCACGCGGTTCGCGCACGTCTAAGACGAGAGGCGGCGTCTGGGGTGAGGGAACGTGTAGCTCCTGCCATAAGGCTTTGGCCTCAACAGTGGGGACGTGATTGGTAAAGGCCTCGCTCGGCAAAGGAATGGGAATGGGGTACTCCGGCCGGGGCAGGTTTTGGCACTCCCGAAAAACCCGCACGTCACTTTCGTAGATGCAGATGGCCGGGTCCAGCACCTTGTAAAAGAGATACTCCACCGCCTTATCTTCGGCCAGGAAGTGGTCAGCCCCCAGAAAGTCATAGAAGCTGCTCGACTTCATCAAGGCCAGCACTTCTTCGTGCAGACGCACCATGTACACGTCGCCACCCCTATCCCGGTAGGCGCGGACGACACTTTCCAGCATGTGAATCCCACTGTAGTCGCACTGGTTGACGCTTTGCATCCGCAGCAGTAAGAAACGTTGGCTGGGGTGTTGGGCCGCGTGTTGCAGAATGGCCTTCTCCACGTGGCTGACTGCGCCAAAGTAGAGGTCGCCCAGGATGTCCAGAATCGCCAGTTGGGGGCAGAAGGGCTTGGGCGGCCGGCTGACGAAGTGGCGAAAGTTATCGTCAGGCCAGACAGGCAACACACGCGGCGTGCTGGTGCGGAGAATGTAGAGGGCAAAGGAGAGCAAAATACCGGCCAGAACGGCAAACTCAATTTGTAGGAACAGCGTTCCCAACAGCGTGACCACCATAATCACCGCATCTTCGCGCGCCCCGCGCCAGATGCGAGCCATTTCACGGCGATCAATCATGCCCACGGCTGTCACGATCAAGATACCCGACAGGGCGGCGCGGGGGAGGTAGGCGGCCAGGGGGGCCAGTGTGGAAGAGGCGACCAGGACGAAGAGGCCAGCCATGACCGCCGCCACGGGCGACCTGGCCCCGGCTTTGTAATTGACGGCCGAAGCCGAAAATGACGCGGCGCAGGGGTAGCCCGAAAACAAGCCGGCGGCCACGTTAGCCAACCCCTGCCCCACAAATTCCTGATTGCTATCCAATCGTTGGCCGGTCTGTGTCGCCAACGAGCGGGTGACGGCTGTCGTTTGCACCAGGCCAATCGCCCCCACCGCCAAAGCCCCAGTGGACAGGCGGGCGATCAGGTCAAGGTCAAAGACGCGCAGGTGGGCCAGGGGCGGCAACCCACCCGGCAACTCGCCAATGACCTGGACTTCACTATCTTCTAACTGGAGGGCAAAGACAAACAGCGAAGCGACAGCCAGCACCACGGGCGGGGCCGGCCAGCGCGGGCGTAGGCGGCGCAACAAGAATATCAGCAAGATGGCCCCAGCCCCCAGGCCGGCCGTAGCCGGATTGATCTCCTGCCAATGAGTAAACGCGCCAATGGCCGATTCCAGGGCGTTGCGGCCGGTGAACGACTCTCCTAACAGATGACGAAGCTGGCCGATGGCGATCAGGACGCCAGCCCCACTGGCAAAACCCACAATGACGGAGTGGGAGACGAAGTTGACCAACTGCCCTAGCCGGGCCACCCCCAGCACCAACTGGAAGACGCCAGCCATGATCGCCAGCAATCCGGCGGCCACGATAAACTCCGCTTCATTGGCGGCCGTGCTGAGAAGGGTGGACAGCACCAATAGCGAAATAGCATTGTTCGGACTGGTTAGGGCCTGGTTGGAGGATCCCCACAACGCGCCATAGATGGAGCCGACGATGGCCGCGTAAATCCCCATCTCCGGCGGCAACTCGGCAATCAGGGCAAAGGCGATGGCTTGCGGCAACAGGACGATGGCCACGGTCAGACCAGCCACAGCATCCGGCCGCCAGTTCTGACGAGGATAGCTCTTGAGGAAATGGAGGGGACGCAGGAAAAACGCCGGAATTGACTCCAGGGTCGAGCCTAGCCTGAGAATTGCCGTTTGGTCGCCAGCCATCCAGCCGCCTCCTGGTAACGCGAATAGAGTGAATCGGCCGAATGGCGCAAATCATTCGCGCCATTCGTCCATTTGCCTCATTCGTGGTTTCTCTGCAATTTTACAATCTCATACGTCACTTTACCAGTCCGTCGGGGTACGTGGAAAGGGCGTAGCCTGCCGGCCATTTTCTAAGCATCCTTTAAGTTTTCCCCAAGACTAACTACCGTATTCTATAAAAGTGCTTTCTCTGGCGAAACCAGGTTTTTTGTCGCCGACAATCACGCTCTGCTAGTAAAAAAGGGTCTACCGACTTTGCCGGGCAAAAACCCCGCAGGTCTCGTTCAATGAAGTCCTGCCCCCGTCTATAGACCTGCGGGGTTTCCCGTTCGATCCGGTAGAGCCGTAAAAAACCTGGTTTCTAGCTGGATAGCTACGAAGTTGCGCCATGTCCCCATCCAAGACCCTTCGTTATTACCTCCAAAGCACCTTAGACCTGATCTCGCCCAGGCTGTTGCACCACATTCGCCAAAGGCGCTGGCGCAGCCAGTGGCAGAGGAAAGATTATTGCCCGGCCTGGCGCTTGCCAGAAATGCCGACAGAAGTGCGGGAGGCGGTAGATAGTGGCTGGTTTACCCCCGGCCGCCCCATCCTGGACGTTGGCTGCGGCAGCGGCGAACTGGCCTCCTGGCTGGCGGCCGAAGGCTACCCGGTAGATGGTTTTGACATTGCCGAGGAGGCCATCGCCAAAGCCCGGCGCAACTTCGGCCACCTCAGCCCCCAGGTCACGTTCCAGGTGGGTGACATCCTGGAAGCCTGGCCGGGAGCGACGCTCTACCACAATCTGCTGGATCGGGGTTGCCTGAATGGGCTTTCGCCCAATCTGGTGCCCACCTACGCCCGGCGGGCGGCGGAGAAGGCGGCCGCCGGAGCGCACTTTCTCATCGTTTACAGCCTCTCCTCCCACCCGATTATCGAGCAAAAGACGTGGCAGGAACTTCGGGCGGCGAAGGCGGCCGTATTAGAAGCGGCTTTCCGGCCGTATTTTGAGATTGAACGCTTGGAGGACGGCCGGATGTCTTACTGGCCGAAAGGCCGCGAACGGGGCTGGGTGCCATCGTTGGGGATATGGCTGGTGCGGCAGGGGCAAGAAACATAGCGCCGGTCAGCTTGTCCCTCTCAACTACTTATGACGTTGGCAGCAACCTGTTCGCTGGTATAATGCTTCAAACAGCCTCAGCAGGCTGAGGAGGCGCACGATGCTTTCACCCTTCCCGGGCATGGACCCGTACATAGAGTCCTCCACGATGTGGGGAGATTTTCATAACGATTTGGCGGCCGAGATGCGGGCCGAATTGAACAAAACGATCCAACCTCGTTACGTGGCCCGCCTCATACCCTACGTCACCTATGATGCTATTGAAGTGGGTCAGACCTACCGCATCTGGCCTGACGTAGGGGTATGGCAGTCTCCATCCACAGAGAGTTGGACTGGAGGAGGGACAGCGACCCTGGTTGCATCGTCTCCGGTCGAAAGCTTGGTAGAAGTGGAGATGCCCTTACGCCTGCACAGAGTTGAAATTCGGACTGTTGACAATTCGATTTTGGTGACGGCCATTGAGATTCTTTTACCAGTCAATAAACGCCCGCTCCATCAGGCTTGTCTTAGCTATTTACAGAAGCGGCGGGCTATTCTGCGCTCTGGAGTGCATTTGCTGGAAATAGACCTGCTGCGGGGCGGTGTGCGGCCGCCCCTGGAACGGCCGGTGCCGGCCGCCCCCTATTACGTTACCTTGAGCCGGGTGGAGCGTCGCCCCCGCGTCGAGGTGTGGCCGATTCAACTAGCCGACAAATTGCCTGTATTGCCCGTGCCGCTTCTGACGCCCGACCCCGACGTGCCGCTAGACCTGGGAGTGATAGTGGCGGCCGTCTACGAACGGGGAGGCTACGCCAGCCTGATTGATTACCGCCAGCCCCCGCCCCCCCCGCCCCTGACGGACGAAGAGGCCGCCTGGTTAGATCACTATTTACGGGAGAGGGGTGTGCGGATAGGGGATAAGAACCAAACCTGACAGGTTTCCGAAAACCCGTCAGGTTTGCTCTAAGTTATTCATCAGTTTATTGATAATCTGGCGGTCGGTGGCGGCGAAGGCGTAGCCATCGAGGTCGGCCGGATACACCCAGGCATAATCCGCCACCCCCAGGCAGCGTGGTTGGCCGCTCAAGTAGCGGGCGTGGAAGGCGTGCAGGCTAATCCGAAAGTGGGTATAGGCGTGCTGGATCACCGTGAGCGGCCGTTCCACCTCTATCTCTACGTCTAACTCCTCGCGGATTTCGCGGCGCAACGTCTCCGGCAGGCTTTCACCTGGTCGCTGCTTGCCGCCGGGAAACTCCCACAGGCCGCCGAGCAGCCCATTCAACGGCCGCCGGGCGATGAGCAGACGGCCGTCCGATCCCCGGATGACCCCGGCCGCCACGTCGTAATGGGGTGTCCGCGCACGCGGGGGACGCACCGGGCGTTCCAGTTGCGTCCCCCGTTCCCGCGCCAGGCATAACCCGGCCAGGGGGCATAGGTGGCATTGGGGCGCAGCCGGCCGGCACACGCTCTGGCCTAGTTCCATGAGGGCTTGATTGTAGTCACCCGGCCGGGCGGCCGGCAGCAGCCGTTCGGCCAGTTCCCATAGTTCCCGCTTGACCCCAGGCAAGGTAACGTCATCCGCTAAATCCAGCAGGCGAGTCAGCACGCGGATTACGTTCCCATCCAGGACGGCCGCCGGCCGGTCAAAAGCCATGGAGGCAATGGCCCCGGCCGTGTAGCGGCCGATTCCCTTCAGTTTTAGCAGTTCTTCAACTGTATTGGGCAGGCGGCCGTCGTAATCACGCACGATGGTTTGGGCGGCGGCGTGCAGGTGACGGGCGCGGCCGTAATAGCCCAATCCCTCCCACAGCTTGAGTACCTCGGCGAGATCGGCCGCCGCCAATTCCTCCACCGTCGAAAAGCGAGCCAGCCATCGTTCATAATAGGGAAGAACGGTGGCAATTTGCGTTTGTTGCAGCATCACCTCGGCCACCCAAATGGCGTAGGGGTCACGAGTGTTGCGCCAGGGCCAATCGGCGTGGCCGGCGTCCCACCATTCCAGAAGAATTGGGACAATATCAGACGAATCGAATATAGTTTGGGTCAAATTGTCTTTTACCTTCTTCCGGTTACAATACTAGCCTGGACACTAGCAACCGCAAAGTTGATTGGTGGTCTTTGAAGCGAAGGGGAATGTATGCTTATTCGCAAGCTTATCTGGAGCGAAAGCATCCTCGATAAATTAGACTGGAAGCACCACATCACACCAGAGGAAGTTTACCAGGTCATTTTGGGTCGCCACTATGCTGTCCGTGGCTCGAAAGGTGTTTACTACTTGTATGGTCAAACAGAGCAAGGCCGCTATCTGTTCGTGGTCCTGGCCGACCGGGAGAATGGGTACTTCAAAGTGATTACCGCGCGTGATATGACCCAGGCAGATAGACAGCTTTTCCAGAGGAAAATCAAATGAGAATACCAGAATTTGCCGCTGAGGAAGAACTAGCCGAGTTTTGGGATGCTCATGAGTTGACCGATTACGTCAACGAAGGTGAGTTAGATGAAGTGCAGTTCACCTGGAAGCCAGATGAAGACACTTGCCCACAATGCGGTGGGCAAATGAACCTGGTCGATCTGGATATTGACCTATCTGGCAATCTAATTCTCCACCAGGTTGACCGCTACGCCTGCCCTACGTGTGGTTTTATCCAGCTTTCGCCTCACGCCGTAGAGAATCTGGCACGCCTGGAACTGCGTATTCGCCGTTATGGTTTGGCCGGGCTTATCCTACTCAGACTTGGCTACCTGGGGCGAGTAAGAGAAGGACGAGTTGGCAACCTGACAGAAGCTAACTGACTACGATGAAACAAGGAGGGTGCAGTGGCACAAGCAGTCATCATCCAACTTCGTATTACCGGCCCGGAGACCTTCGAGGTCTTTAACGTGCCGGTTGGGGCCTCGACTATCGGCCGCCAGGAAGGTAATGCGATCTGGCTGAAAGATCGAACGAATCTCGTTTCCCGCCAGCACGCCCGGCTGGATTGCACGGCTACCGATTGTACGATTACCGACCTGGGCAGCTCGAATGGCACCCTGGTCAACGGGACGCGCCTGACTCCCCAGGTACCCGTCCCCCTGACCCACAATGCTGTCATCGAAATTGGCCCCTTTCGCTTGCTCTATGAAGCGATTCCCGTTGAGCCGCCGCCAATGGCGGTGGTGGTGGAGCGGCCGGTCGAAGTCGAGAAAGAAAAAGAGGAAGAGGTGATACCGCCGACGACGGCCGAACCCCCCTCTGTGCCGCCCATCTTCACCCTGCCACCCTCGGCCTTCCGGCCGCCGCCCGATTATGGCGCGCTCCCCCCCGGCCTGACCCGCTTCAGCCATCGCCTGCTGAACTACCTGCCGGGCATCTACCACACCGACTTCATGGCCCGCTTCCTGGCGCTCTTCGAGGCCATCCTGTTCCCGATTGAGTGGAACGTAGACAACTTCGACCTCTACCTGAATCCGCGCACCGCGCCTGGCTCATTCCTACCCTGGCTGGCGAATTGGTATAGCCTGGTCTTCGACTCCACCTGGAACGAGGCCCAGCGCCGCCAATTGCTGGAAGAAGCGCACTGGATTTACGCCCGGCGGGGGACGAAGAAGGCTCTGGGTCGCCTATTGGAAATCTACACCGGCCGTCCACCGGAGATTCTCGACCTGGAAAGCGACCAGCCGGCCTTCACCTTCACCATCAAATTGGGCGTGAACGAGAAGGACGTAGATAAGGGGCTGGTGGAACGGATGGTGGACGTGAGTAAGCCGGCCCACACGAGTTACCGGTTGGTGTTTAACAAGTAGCAGGTGGCAGGTGGCAGGTAGCAGGTAGCGGGTGGCAGGTGGCAGGTGGCAGGTAGCAGGTAGCAGGTAAGACTTGCCACTTGCTACTTGCCACTTGCTCACTTGCCACTTGCTCACTTGCCACATGCCACAGCAAACTAAACTATGAGTACCCTCGTTGGACAACAGATTGATCATTACCGGATAGACGCCTTGTTGGGTGAAGGGGGCATGGGATCGGTGTTCCGCGCCTATGACCTGAATTTGGCCCGGCCGGTGGCCCTCAAGGTCATGCACCCCCAGTTCGCTAACCAGCCAGAGTTTCAACGCCGCTTTATGCAAGAAGCGCAGGCGGCCGCCCGCCTGGATCACCCTTCTATCGTCAAAATCTATAACTTCGGCCTCAGCCAGCGCTTCTTCTACATGGTCATGGAGGTCGTGGCCGGGGCCAG
>JBFMFT010000165.1:0-10273 GCA_040751925.1 Chloroflexota bacterium | reverse complement strand
AATCCAAAATCCAAAATCCAAAATCTGTTAGCTTTCCTGTTGCCCCTCTCCCTCTACCTCTACCTGCCCCTACGCTGGCAGGCCGTCAACGGCGAGCCGATGGGGCTGGCCCGCTTCGTGGATTGGGTGGTGGGCGGCCGATTCCAGGGCGCGCTGCAATGGACAGCCTGGCTACGCGACCCCACCCGCTACCAGGTAATCGGCCGCCTCTTCCTGGCCGAGTGGGGCTGGCTCAACCTGGCGATAATAACCCTGGGCTTTCTGGTGCTGCTTCGCCGCCAGGGGCGTTTCGCCCTCGTTCTGGCCCTGACCTGGCTCGGTTACACCTTCTATTGCCTGAACTACTACGTGCCAGACCTGGCCGTTTTTCTATTACCGGCCCACCTGGTCATGGCCTTGTGCTGGGCGGCCGGTCTGGGAGCGGTGGGCAAGTGGCAGGTGGCAAGTGGCAAGTGGCAGGCGATAAATCCAAAATCCAAAATCCAAAATCCAAAATTGGCCCTCTTCTGGCTGGCCCTTTTCTTACCCACCCTCACCGCCGCCGCCACCCACTGGCCGGCCGTAGACCGCTCCCAGGACGACGGCCGCACCCGTTGGGGTGAAGCCGTGCTATCCTTGCCCCTGCCAGAGGGGGCGGCCATCCTGGCCGATAGCGAGAAGATTGCCCCCCTCTATTACTTGCAGCAGGCTGAGGGGCATCGCCCCGACCTGGACATCCTGGTTCTACCCGACGAAGCCACCTACCGGGCCGAACTAGACGGCCGCTTGGCCGCCGGGCAGCCCGTTTACCTGGCCCGCTACCTGCCCGGCCTGGAAGGAATTTACTTTATGCGCTCGCTGGGCCCACTAACCGAAGTCGCGACGCAAGCAATGAACACCCTGCCGGCCGGTGTAACGCCCAGTTCCCTGGCCTTCGGCCCGCTTCACTTGCTTGGTTACGACTTAGAACTGGAGGCGGCCGAAGACCCAACCAAGACGGCCGTCACCTTCTATTGGCGGGCGGTGGAGCGGCCGTCAGAGACCCAACTCGTGTACCTGCGCTGGCAAGAGGGTGGGGGGGCGACGGCCGGCCAGCACCCCGCCAACAACTATTACCCCACCACCGCCTGGGACGTGGGCGAAATCGTGGCCGATTATCACACCCTGGCCCGGCCAAACCTGTCAGGTCTAGGAGACCTGACAGGTTTAGCCAATCTTCAGGTAGCCTGGGGGCCACCCTTCGCCCGGCTGGAGACCCTGGCCTGGCAGACCGTGACAACGGTGAACCTGGGGGAACTCAAGGAAATGAGGGAAATAGAGGAAGCGGCCCGCTGCGGCTGGCTGGCTCCCGTCACCGGCGGCTGCCTCCCGGCCGAAGCCGAAACGAACCCCATCGTCCTGCCATCTGGGGCCACTAACTTTGCTGACAAAATTGCCCTGCTGAACGTCGAAATGCCGGACCCAATTCTACGGCCGGGCGGCCAACTGGCCGTCAACCTGACCTGGCAAGGGCTGGCCCCTCTATCCGATAACTATACGGTCTTTGTCCAGGTCCTAGACGCCCAGGACAAAATCGTAGGCCAGGTAGACGCCTGGCCCCTACAAGGCACATTCCCCACCAGCCAGTGGCCAGTGGGACAGGTCGTGGAAGACCCCTACCAGGTGCAATTGGCGGCCGACCTGCCGGCCGGCAATTACCACCTGTACGTCGGCTGGTACTTGCTGGCAACCTTAGAGCGGCTGCCGGTGTTGGGCGAGGATGGGCGGCCGGTAGACGATAAAGTGATTGTGGCCGGATTGCAACGCGCCACTCCCTAATACCTGATATACGCCAAGAACTTCCCCGTCGTTGCCTATCTGTCCCTTGTGTGGCACAATAAGGATGTAAGGCAAATCAAAGTGACCTCCTCGGGGTAAGTAACTGCGACACTAAGATGACTACATTGGAGAAAGCCGAACAACTATTGACAGAAATGACCCCGGCCGAGAAAGTACGGTTGCTTCATTGGCTCGCCCATGACTTAAGTGGCCTTGTACCGGGAATTGAGAAGACGGACGGAGTCGTCGGCGGCGAGCCGCGCATTGCTGGTACGCGGATTCCGGTGTGGACACTCGTTCAGTACCGCGAGCTGGGGGCGAGTGAAGCCGATTTGCTCAGAGCCTATCCTACTTTGCAAGCTGAAGATTTAGCCAATGCCTGGGTATATTATCGTCTACACCAGGATGAGATTGAGCAGCAAATCCAGGAAAATGAGGCTGCCTGAAAATGGCTGCATTGTATTCCAACGAGAACTTCCCCTTACCCGTTGTTGAGGAACTCAGGCGCCTGGGACACGATGTGCTAACCATTCAGGAGACCAGAAAGGCCAATCAGAAAATTCCAGACGAAGAAGTATTGGCACACGCCAGGGCAATCAACAGGGCAATCTTGACCCTTAACCGCAAGCACTTCATTCGGCTTCACAAGAAATCTAATAAGCACGCAGGAGTCATCGTTTGTACGGCCGATCTGGATTTTGAGGGCCAGGCGCGGCGGATACACGCCGCTATACAAGCCCATGCTTCATTGGCGGGTAGATTGATTCGGGTGAACCGGTAGACAAAGCAACTTTATGAAAAGCACATCCGTTTGGCGGTACTTCGACCTGTGGTTGGCAGCGGCCGTTTTGTTGCTCACCACTTACGGCATCCTCATTATCGAGAGCGCGGTCACGGGCGCGCCAGCCTATGAGGATTACCCCCAGCGACAACTGGCCTTTGCCATCGGCGGGGTCGCGGCGATGGTTGCCCTGGCTGGCATTGATTACCGCATCCTGACGGCCGCCCACTGGGTTGTCTACGGTACAATCGTTCTGAGCCTGGTTTTCGTGGTGGTGGCCGGGGCCATCAACAATGACGCCCGCCGTTGGATCAGCCTGGGCTTCATCGAAATTCAGCCGGCCGAGTTCGGCCGCGTCTTCATTACCGTCACCTTCGCCCACTTCCTGGCCCGGCGGCGCCACCAACTCGGCCGCTTTTCCAATACCCTGCTGGCCCTGGCCTACGTCGGCCTGCCGGTGGCCCTCGTCTTCATCCAGCCCAACCTGGGCATGTCCATCCTGTTCATGGTCATCTGGTTTGTGATGATCTGGATGGCCGGCCTGCCCCTGGCCCACTTTCTGATTCTGGGTGTGGTAGGGGCGGTGGGCTTCGTCCTCATACTGCCCAACCTGGCCGATTACCAATTAGACCGCCTGCGGGTCTTTCTCAACCCCGAAGCCCTACCGGAGCAAGCCTTCAACATTGACCAATCGCTGATCAGCATTGGCTCTGGCGGCTGGTTTGGCAAGGGTTACTTGCAGGGAACGCAGAGCCAGTTAGGGTTCCTGCGCGTCCAGCACACCGACTTCATTTTCGCCGTGCTGACGGAGGAGATGGGGTTGATTTTTGGCTCTTTGCTTGTGTTAGGGCTGCTGGGCTTTATTCTCTGGCGTATCCTCAAGACGGCCGCCCTCACTCCCGACCCGGCCGGCCGCTTCATCTGCGTCGGCATCGCCGGCCTCCTCTTCTTCCAAACCGTCGTGAGCGTGGGTATGAACGTCCGCGTCCTACCCGTCACCGGTCTCACCCTCCCCTTCGTCAGCTATGGCGGCAGTTCCCTGGTCACGCTGTTCATGGCCATTGGCCTGGTACAGTCGGTGCGTATGCGCCACCGCAAGCAGGAGTTTGGATAATTGGTCATTGTGAATTAACAGAACAAGATGTACAATGTAGCCATCTTACTAGGATGGCTAGACAGATGGCTACAGACTTATTTCCCGCAGATACCCTCAAGATTACGGTAACACTGCCCAGGGGCTTGCTGACTCGGCTCGATGAGTACATCCCGGCTCGCCGCCGCAGCCAGTTTATCGCCCAGGCTATTGAGGAACGCCTGGCTTTAGAAGAACAAATGGCTGCTTTGGAAGAATCGGCCGGGGCCTGGTCTGACGCGAATCACCCCGAGATGCTGACCGAAAAAGACATAGATGATTGGCTCATTAAACTTCGACAGTCCTGGAACAGACCGGAGATAAGCCAGCGTGGCTAGATACTTGCTGGATACCGGGCTTGTCATCCAGCATCTTCGGGGGAAAAGGCCAATTGTTCAACTCCTTCGGGCCTTGGGAAAGACGGAGCGGTTTGCTATTTCGGCCGTAACCCGCCTGGAAATCCATGCTGGAATGAAACCAGATGAGCGTTACGCAACGCAAAAGCTCCTATCTCGTTTTCTGACTTTAGATTTGAATCGCCAGATAGCTGATCAAGCCGGCGACCTTATCCGGGAACGCGAGACCAAAGGGCAGAATCTGGGCGTTCCCGATGCCATTATCGCAGCGACGGGTGTAGCTCACGGTCTTACCCTGATTACGTTGAATCGAGCGGATTTCGATTCTATCCCTGGTTTAAGCCTTTTTCCTTTTCCAGATTGAGCCAGCTTCGACGAGAAAATCTATGACTGTACGAGTACGTTTTGCCCCTAGCCCAACGGGCTATTTACACATTGGCGGGGCGCGCACCGCCCTCTTTAACTGGATGTTCGCCCGGCGGCACGGCGGCCGTTTCCTCCTCCGCATCGAGGACACCGACCTCAAGCGCACCATCCCCGGGGCCATCGAAAACCTCATGGCCGCCCTGCGCTGGTTAGGGCTGGATTGGGACGAGGGACCAGACGTAGGCGGGCCGTATGGCCCCTACGTCCAGACGGAGCGCGCCCCTCTCTACCGCCAGTGGGCGCGCTGGCTGGTGGAACACGATAAAGCCTACCAATGCTTCTGCACCCCGGCCGAATTAGAAGCCAGGCGCGCCACCCAACAGGCGGCCGGCGACCTCCCTGGTTACGACCGCCGCTGCCGCGCTTTGACGCCAGAGCAGGTAGCCGAGAAGGAAGCGGCCGGCCTGGAATACGTCATCCGCTTCAAGATGCCTATCGAGGGCGTGACCGTCGTGCCGGACGCTATTCGCGGCGACATTACCTTCGATAACAGCCAGATCACCGATTTTGTCCTGCTCAAGTCCAATGGTCTACCCACCTACCATCTGGCCCACGTCGTAGATGACCATTTCATGGCGATTACCCACATCATGCGGGCCGACGAGTGGATTAACACCGCACCCTTGCACGTGCAGATATGGCAAGCCTTTGGCTGGCCGATGCCCGTTTACGCTCACCTATCGCTGGTGTTGAATCCCAGCGGCAAGGGCAAGTTGAGCAAGCGCACCCAGGCTTTCCGCGAGGACGGCCAGGAAGTGCTGGTGCAGGTGGAGGAGTTTCGCCAGGCCGGTTATTTGCCCCAGGCGGTGGTCAACTTCCTGGCAAACGTCGGTTGGGCTTTTGGCGAAGACCGTGAGAAGTTCCCCATTGAAGAGGCGATTCCCCGCTTCGAGCTAAAAAGTATCAACCCGGCCCCGGCCCGGCTGCCCTACGCCAAGCTAGATTGGCTGAACGGCCAATACATCCAGGCAATGACGCCCCTGGAACTGGCGCGGGCAGTCAAACCATTCCTGGACGCGGCCGGATACGAGGTCAATCCTGAAGCCCTACTCACAGTAATACCTTCCCTGAGTGTGCGCCTGAAGCGGCTCAACGAGGCGGTGGAGTTTCTACGCTTCCTCTTCGACGACCGGCCGCTGGCTCTGACGGCGGCCGATCTGACGGACAAGAAATTAGGGGCCGATGGCGGCCTGGCCGCTTATCGCCAGGCCCGTGACTTGGTAGCGGCCGTTGAGCCGTACAACCTGGAACAGATCGAAGCCGGTCTACGCCAGCTTGGCGAGCGGGTTTCCAGCAACGGCAAGGCCGGCCCCTTCCTGGGCAAGCTGCGCCTGGCGATCACCGGCCAGCCGGTCTCGCCACCTTTGTTCGAGTCTATGCTGGCCCTCGGCCGCCAGCGCGTTCTCGGCCGGCTGGACGAGGTAATTGCCTTGATGGGGAAAACCCCGTAGACAGGGTTTAGGTAACTATTCAGGCTCTCTGAAGAAACCAGGTTTTTTTGTTGCCAATGATCACGCTCTGCCAGGGAAAAACCTGGTTTCTTGCTGAATAGTTACGGGTTTAGTTTCTATTTGCCAAAGGGGATGGGGATGGGTTATGATTACAAAAATCATAAAAACTCCGAGGGCGCAGAAGAAGTGATGGAACCCAGCCCGGCCATGCGCGAATACCTGGCCGAGATTTACCGACTACAAGAATATGAGCCAACGGTCAGCACGACTAGTCTGGCCGAGCGGCTGAACGTCTCCGCTCCGGCCGTCCCCCGTATGCTCAAGCGGCTAAAAAGCGCGGGCTACGTCAAGCACGTGCCGTACCAGGGGGTGGAATTGACCGAGGGCGGCCGGCGGGAAGCCCTGTTGGAAGTTCGCCGCCACCGACTGCTGGAGGTCTTTCTGGTACGAATCATGGGTTTTACCTGGGACCAGACCCACACCCACGCCGAGGATTTGGGCAAGGGGCTAAACGACACCCTGACTGAGCGTATGGCCGAAATGACCAACCACCCCACCCGCTGCCCGCACGGTGAGCCGATACCGGATCGGGCGGGCAATTTGCCGCCGGTGGACGACGTGTGCATTATGAATCTGGGCGTCGGCTTCAAGGGCCAGGTGAGCCGGGTGCGAACGCACGAACCAGAGAAATTGCGCTATTTTGCCAGCCTGGGTCTGACGCCGGGAGCGGCCGTCGAACTGCTGGGTCGCGCCCCGTTTAATGGCCCGATGCGCCTGCGCGTCGGCCGCGATGAGGTCGTGCTGGGGGTGGAGCTGACGAAAGCCCTCTGGGTAAGCGGGTAATTGGTAATTGGTGATGACAATTACCAATTACTAATTACCATTCACGGGAAGAGGCGGCGGGTCTTGGCTTCCACGGCCGCCCCATTGCGAATACAGTAGAGGCGAGCCGGCCGCCCTTCCCCTTCCTGCCTTTTTTTTCCCGTATCCAGCAAGATGCCAGCCGACAAGACCTTGCGACGAAAATTGCGCTTGTCCAACGTCTCCCCCAGGATTAACTCATAGCTTTGCTGCAACTCGCTGAGGGTGAACAGGTCGGGCAGCAGCCGGAAGGCGACGACGGTATATTCCAGTTGGTGGCGCAGTTGGGCCAGGGCATATTCTACGATTTGTTGGTGGTCCAGAACCAGGGGAGGCAGGGCGTAGGCGGAAAACCAGGCGATTTTGGATTTTGGATTTTGGATTTTGGATTCACCACCGGCCGCCTGAGCTAAAGCCAAGTAAACCACGCTGATTATTCTGGCCTGGGGGTCGCGGCCGGGATCGCCAAAGGTATACAACTGCTCCAGGTGAGCCTGGTAGACGCCGGCTTCTTCGGCCAGCACCCGCCCGGCCGCTGCTTCTAACGATTCGCCGCGCCCGACGAAACCACCCGGCAAGGCCCAGCGACCGGCAAACGGTTGGCCGGATCGCTGGGCCAATAAGACGCACAGATCGCCGGCCACCAGCGAGAAAACGACCGCCTCAACGGTGACGAGCGGCCGTTCCCCCTCCAACACCATGGACTCTAGCGAGGGAGGGCCATTAGAAAGAAAGAACTCCGCGCCCTCTGTGTCTTTGCGGTAAGCCATTTTACTGTGGCGATCCGGGTGGCAGGGCTGGCACACCGGGGGTCGGCACTTCGTCGAAGCGCGGTGACAAGCCAAAGTCGCCGGCCGCCGGCACGGTCAGGCCGCCCTGCTCGACCATCTGCGGCAAGCTAACGCTGGTGGTCACAAACACGGTTTGATCGCCCTGGGCGCGTAAGGCCAGGTGAATACTCAACCCTGCTTCCAAAGCCCACTTGAGGACCAGGGCTTCCTGGGCCGGCAGGCTCAGGATCACCACGTCCGGCCGTTCCTCCGGCCGCTGAGGAGTGGGCGTGGGCGAGACGGGCGCGGCGGCCGGGTCTACGACTGCGCCATCTGCGGCCAAGCGCTGGGCGTCGCGCAGGGAATCAAACCAGGTACCCATCCACAGCACTTCCACCTGCTGCAAGGTCAGTTGGGTGACGCGGCGGGGAATCTGTTCCTGGTTGTCACCCGGCCGCACCTCGACTACGTGACTGACCGCTCCGAGATTCAAGGGTTCTAAACGTCCCTCTTGACCCTCTTCCAGCAAGAAGGGCTGCCCGTCCAGCAAAGCCTCCTCGTCCACCCGTTGGCCGAGGTTGGGCAAGGTGGATTGGAACTCAGCATCCAGTTGCAAGAGGGTCAGGCTCATCAAAACGTCCACACGGTCACCCGGCCGCAGGGCGTAGGCCGCTCCCACGAAGCGATCAATCGGAAAAGCCACGGCCACCCTGCCCTGATCCACGTACAGAGCCAGGTCAGAGCCAAAAGCGGCCAGGTCGGTGGGGTTGAGGGCTAGCATCGGCTTGAGAATTTCCTGGCCTTTGGCGACCTCTGTCTTGAGAATAGACCCCACCAGGGCGTCGGGGTTGTCGAAGGTGACGCCGGCCTGGATGGCCAGGTTGTCCTCCGGCCGCATCTCTACCGCCAGCAACTCCCTCGTGAGGGGTTCGCCTACCGGCAGGTGGACGCGGGCCACCACCACCGGCGCGAAGGGAACGGGCTGGGTGGGAATGGGAGTCGGGGCGGCTGGTATGGCTGCCTCTGGCGTCGGGGCCGCCTGGGCTGGCTCGGTGGGCGACGGAGTGATGGCCGGCTGCTTTGTCTGCTGGCGTTGGCGAGCCAACAGAATGGTTCCACCACCTATCACCACAACCAAGATGAGCAAAACGAGAGTTCTTCGGCGCATGACAGTAATAAGTGGTGAGTCATGAGTGATGAGAGCCGAATTGCTCATTACTCATCACTCATCACTTAGGGTTCTATGGCGACGGAGTGGCCTCCATTTCTGGTGGGGCAGGGGTGGCCGTTGCCGCCGTCTGTACGTCCAAAACGTAGTTAAAGTTGGGCGGAATCTCGATGTTGAATTCCCGCAAGAGATAGGCCAGGTCAACGTTCTCGACCGGGTAGAGTGGGTTATCCTGAACGCCACGTAGGGCCAGGTCAATGTCGGCCCGGCTTTCCAGGGCATATTTCAGAAAGAGTTGCTGCTGGGGGGGGAGGGCTAACAAGATCACGTCTGGTGTGGCCGGCGTCGGCGTCAGAGTAGGTATATCAGGAATCGGGGTGGCGGCGTCGGGGGCCAGGGTGGCTGTCGGCGTGGGCAATTGGACAGGCGTAGGCGGCGTCCACGAGCCCACCTGGATAACCCTGGCATTTTGCAGGATCATGGAAACGGGTAGCGGCCGTTGCCCCTCGGCCGGAAAGATGTGGGCCGTGTCGCCGGTGGGCAGGGTGGTGAAGCGGCCGTAGGGGTCGAGGACAAACACCGTGCGCTGGGTCTGCGTCTCCCCTTCTTCACCCTCTCCCTCCGTCGTGCTTTCCAGGTAAAAAGTGACGCTGTTACGGAGCAAGGTTTGGAACTGTTCATCCACCTCCCAGAAGATGAAGGTCAACAGAATATCCACCGTATCCCCTTCCGACAAACCGTAGGCCACACTGGCCAGCCGGTCGGTGGGAATAGACATGGCCAACCAGCCCGGCGGCACCAGGGAGGAGGGGCCGACGGTTTCTAGCCCCACCAGGCGCGGGTCGGCCACCAAAGCGTCCCAGGTGAGCGTCTCCCCCTGGTAGATGTCGCTGCGGGCATAAAGGCCAACGGCGTTTTCGATGCGGGTGATAACGTTGGGGCCAACCTGGGCCGCCTGGCGCATTTCGGTTCGCAGCTCGGCCGCCGTCATCTTCCAACCGCGCGGTACCGTTTGCACCGAGACCACCACCTCTAACAAAGCGTTCGGGTCGAGAGTGGGCTGGGGGGTGGGGGCGGCCGGGCTATCCGGCCCGGCCGTTGGCTGGCCTTCAGCGGCCGGGGTAGCGGCCGGCGGCGTGGCTTGGGCCGGGCTGCGGCGCAGGAAGAGCAGGCCGACGACCACGATGAGAGCCAGACCCCCCACCAGCATTAGAATAGAAAGTAAGCGACGGCCGCGCATGATACAATCCTCAACAACAGCCTTTCAGAAACCAGGTTTCTAACAGAAACTTGGTTTCTCAACTATGCTAACATAGGCCAGTTAGTGTCGAAATGGCCCATTCTTCCTATGCAAACAGGGAGCGTTGGCCCAACTGTAGTGGCCTCGAAATCTTGGACAGATCGCCTAGGGCTATCGCATACTCAATTGTAAAGGGCGGTCTGGACTGGTATCCTTCAGCATCCCGCAACAGAAGGAGGATACTGTGTCCGAATCCATCACGACGACCATAGAAGCTCATTTTGGCAGGGT
>JBFMFT010000164.1:0-10311 GCA_040751925.1 Chloroflexota bacterium | reverse complement strand
TGGCAGGGCGAGGGGGGGCGGCTGTCGTCGGTCTTGGTGGGAGTCTTGTTGGCCCTGGGCGCGGGGGCTTCTTACGCCGTCTATACCGTGGCCAGTAAGGAACTGCTTGACGGCCGCTCACCGGAAGCAGTGGTGGCGGTGGTGTTTGGCCTGGGCGCGCTCTTGCTGTCGCCGGTGCTATTCATGGCCGACCTGGACTGGCTGGTGAGCGGCCGGGGGCTGGCCGTCGCCCTTCACCTGGGTATTCTGACGGTAGCGGTGGCCTACCTGCTTTTTGCGCGGGGATTGGCCCAGGTGCGGGTGGCGACGGCCACCACCTTAACCCTGGCTGAACCGCTGACGGCCGCCACTTTGGGCGTCGTGGTGTTGGGCGAGCGGTTGGGCGCGGCCGGGTGGTTAGGAGCAGGTCTTCTCCTCGGTGGCCTCTGTGTCCTCTTTTCGACGAAGGACAAATGACGAAGGGCGGAGCCAGTAACGGGTTATTTCCCTTCGTCTTTCGTCCTTCGTCATTCGTTCTGATGGCCGGTCTATCAGGGGATAACGTTTACCTGGACAAGCGGCCAATAATCGGCCGCAGGCGAGCCGCCATCACGGATGGGTAAGCGTTGTCCATCGGCCGGGGCGTATAGCCCAATCTGCACTCCATAGTCGCCGGCGGGCGCATCGGCCGGTACCCCGATAGTATGGGTTTGTATAAGAATATCCCCTACACGCCAACTCTCGGGTGGCACACCCAGGCCGTCACCTGTACCAGCCAGTTGCCCATCGGGGGCAACTAAGTGAGCAAAGATGGACAGCGGTTCCGGCCGGGTGTCCGTGATTTGCCAGTACGTGTCCAATTCAATCATCTCGCCGGCGGACACTTGCTCTTGGGCCAAGCGGTAGCCTAGTAGGGTGAGCAGATTATCGAAGTTAGTTGGTGACTCTAAGGGGGTTGCGGCTGGCGCGCTGCCGCCTGACCAGTAATAGATGGTATAAGGAATCTCGTGTTCGAGACGAGGCACGTGATAAACCATCTCCGCTCCCGGCAGAAAGCGGTCTACAAGCGTCGGCCTGTCAGTCTCCAGGGGGATAACGTACCAGCCAGGTTTGCCACCGTCACGGAAAAGCCAGCTCGTGCGGCAGTCGAAGCCGGCCATCCCCAATGGTGGGTCGCCGAGGCCCACTTGGACTACGCGGTGGTCAACGGGTGGGGCGGGGGTGGCGCAGACGCCAGCCCACTCCCCTGCGCCAACGCGATACAGCCACAGGGCATAGCCAATTTGGGCAAACGGCGTCCGGTAGCGGAAGAGGCTGGCAAGCTGGGGATCAAACCCGGCAACGTCGTTGGCGCTCAAGGCATAAAGGCCGGGGCCTGGCGTGAAGGGATAGTAAACCGGTGATTCCACCTGAATACCATAGACGGCCGGGTCTACGGCCGTGAAGTAACTCAAGACGAGCGGCCCCAAATCCTCTTCTTTCACGAATTCCCCTAATCGCTTGAGTTCTTGCCCCCAATCCAAATTGGAGTCCAGCAAGATGTGGTAGCCATTGGCCGGCCCACCAGCCAGTTGGTTGAAGTAGGCCAGGGCGTGGGGCTGAATGGCGAACGACTCAACGGCCAGCCATACGATGACGAGAGCGGAAAGAAGGACCGGCCGCAGCCTGACCAGGTGTGGGGGAACTCCTCGCTCTGGCGATTGCTCCCTGGCGATTACCCTACTTTTCTCCGCCTGCCAGGTGGCTACGGCTTGTCCAATGAAGACCACCGTCAGGGGTAGCACGGGCAAGATGTGGCGATAGCCAACGTCTATACTACTGGTGAGGCTGATGGCAATGAGAGCCAAAGCCGGTATCCACAGAGTAGTCTCGGCGGCCATCTGGTTCAGGCTCACGTCGAAGACGCCGACCAGGTGAATGGCCTGGCCGGAGGCCCCCTCGGCCGTCGGCGGCCGGGCCAGCGTCAAGCGCACACTGGCCGCCGACCGTAGCCACCAGACGGCCGCCAACAGCCAGGCGATCAACGTCGGTAGAGGGGTTTTGACGAGGAAGGCCACCGGGAAATAGTACCACCAGCCGTTCTGGGAGAAGTGGCCCAACAGATATGCGGCGTGGCCTAACTCCTGATGCTGGTTTAGGCGGATCAGGCCGCGCCAATAAGCCGGGGCGGGCAAGGCGAGGCTCAGCGCGTCAACGGCCCCCCAGGTGAAGCGATACACCGCCCACACGGTCAGCCCACCCACCACGAACACCGCTAACAGAACTTGCCCAATTTGGATTTTGGATTTTGGATTTTGGACTTTAGATTTTACTTGCCACTTGCCACTTGCCACTTGCCACTTGCCGATCCAGATCATTTTCAGAAGGGCGATCACCACGAAGGCTGGCGCGAGAATCACCGCCGAAAACTTGGCGCATTGAGCCAGGCCAAAGAGCAGGCCAGCCACAGCCACGCGGCCGGGCGACGGCCGGCGCAAGGCTCGCTCGAAGCTGAATGCTGACAGCAGAAAAAAGGTCGTGATAGCAAAATCAGTTGTACCCAGCCCGGCATGGGCGATGACGTTGGGATCGAGGGCAAGCAAGGCCAAAGCCAGCAGCGCTGCCCACAGCCGCCTGGTTGAACGAGCAGCCGGCCCCTTCAACACCCAACGGAAGACGGCCGCGCCCAGCAACGGAGCCAACAAGGCAATCGAATAGCGCGCCACCCACACCAGGCGATCCACGTACTCCCTGGGGCCAGCGAAGAATGGCTCCACCATGAGGTCCCAATTCGCCTGCTCCCAACCGGGCAAGGTGGATGGGGCCGGCAGGGTGGGGTCTAATAGAAGCCCCCAGCCCATAATCAGGTGGGCTAACGGCGGGTGACCTCCCTGTAGACGATAGTCACCCGTTCGCCATAGAGTGTAGCCCCGCAGGATATGCACCGGCTCATCCGCCGTCAGCGACGCATCGTGGTTATTGGTCAACACCAGGGCGAAAAGCAGAAGCAACAGCCCTACGCTGGCGAGTCCGGCCGGCCATCTGGCTCCGGCCCCATCTCTGGGGGCGGGTGCAGGTCTCGGTGCAGACGCCACCGGATCAGTGGGAATCGTTGGGGCCATCATAACTCTGGGTCTCGGAACTTGCGCCGCGTATTCTACTATGGGGATATTGCCTGTCAAACGACGATTTTGCCTTCGTCTGCTACCGATGTTACAATGCCACCCATCGCGGCCGCACTCTCTGGCTTCATCCTATAGCTCTTTCTGGCAGCGATGCCCTGGATACACTTGTGAAAAAACTGCTCATAACCCTCCTTAAAATCGGGGCCAGCGCGGCCCTGCTCATCTGGCTGGTCGGCCGGGCGGGGCCGCAGACCGTCTGGCAGGCCCTGGCAGGAGCCGACGGGCCTCTCATCAGCCTGGCCTTCACCGCTTTCCTACTAGGAGTGGTGATCCGCGCCTTTCGTTGGGGTACTTTGCTGGGTGTGTTGGGCCGGCCGGTGGCCCTGGTTCGCCTGACCTATCTGTACTTGGTCGGGCTGTTCTTTAACCAATTTCTACCCACCGGCATGGGGGGGGACGTGGTGAAGGCGGCCGAGTTGCAGCGACTAACGGGTGTGGCGACGGCCGTCACCACCGTCGTCAGTGAGCGGTTGATGGGGCTGCTAGGGGCGACGCTCCTGGCCCTGCTGGCTTTTCCCTTCACACCCGGGGAGACGACGGCCGGCCTGGGTGGGATTGTCTTGCTTACCGCGCTCGGCACACTCGTCGCCACCTGGCTGCTGCTCTATCCCACCTGGCTGACCGGTCTGGGCCGACTGGTTCCTTTGCTGCGGCCGCTGGCCCAAAACCGCCGTGTCGTTCGCTTGCAGGCGGAATTTGCGCGGCAAGGTTGGCGGGGCTTGTTGACGGCGGCGGCCATTACCCTACCCTTTGCTCTGTCCAATGTGATTACCTATTGGCTGATCAGCCAGGCCCTTGAGGTATCTATCCCGGTCAGTTACTTTCTGCTGGTTAGCCCTTTAATCTCTCTCGTCACCCTGCTGCCTTCTATCAATGTGATGGGCGTGCGCGAGGGGGCTTATCAAGTCCTGTTTGTCCCCCTGGGTGTGAGTCCGGCTCTGGCGATTGCCATGTCTTTGATGTACCAGGCCCTGCGCCTGGCGGCCGGCTTGTTGGGCGGGGCTTTGTATCTCGTTACCAACTTGTTGGCCGTCCGCACGGTCACTTTGCCAGCCCCGCCCGTCGGTGGCCCGGAAGGGGGGGAGGCGTGACGTTAGGCCGCAAAGCGTTTGTCATTGGCCTGGACGGGGCGACCTGGGACCTGCTGTTGCCCTGGGCCGAGGCCGGCCACTTGCCCACCCTGGCCCGCTTGCTCAAGACAGGGGCTTACGGCCGCCTCGCCACGACTATCCCGCCGGTCTCCGCCTCGGCCTGGGTTTCCTTCGCTACCGGGGCCAATCCCGGCCGGCATGGGGTCTTTGACTTCGTCTTCCCCAAGCCCGGCACGACGGAGATTGGCGTCAGCAACGTCAACTCGCGGGGTGCGCCGCCCTTTTGGGAGACGGTTGAGGCGGCCGGTGGACAAGTTGGCCTGGTGAACGTGCCGCTGACCTACCCGCCCCAGCCTCACCAGGGCTTTACGGTTTGCGGCTTTCTGGCTCCCAATCAGGCCAGTGCGTACACCTATCCAGCGGAGCTAAAGGAAGAGATACGCCAGAGTGTGGGGCCGTTTCCGTTACATGAATTTGAGGGCAACCGCTCGCGCCACGTGGGGCGTTTCCTGGAGGATATGCTGCGCTTTGAGCGGGAACGGTTGGCGGCCGTCGTTCACTTGTTGCGAAATAAGCCCTGGGATTTGTTTGTTTACGTGCTGAAGACAACTGACACCGTTCAGCATGAAATCTGGCACCTGTTGGACCCCCAGCACCCGCGCCACGATCCAGACGCGGCGGCTGAGTTTACGCCGGCCATTCTGCGCTACTACCAGGAAGTGGACGGCCTGGTGGCCCGCCTGATGGCCGAAGCTCCCCCCGATACGTTCGTCCTGCTGATGTCTGATCATGGGGGCGGCCCGTTCCACAAGTTCTTTCACGTCAACAACTGGCTGGTCGCGCAGGGATGGTTGCACTTTCGTCGCACGCCGTGGAGCCTGGTGAAACGACTGCTCTTTCGGGTGGGCGTAACACCCGTGAATACCCTGCGAGTGGTCAACCTGCTGCGCCTGGGGCGAGTGCGTAAAAGTGTCAAGCGTGGGCGTGGGCGGGGGCTGCTCAGGCGGCTGTTCCTCTCCTTTGACGACGTGGACTGGTCGCGGACAAAGGCCTTCGCCGTCGGCAACTTTGGGCAGATTTACCTGAACGTCAAGGGCCAACGGCCGCAAGGCACGGTTACGCCGGGTCAGGAATACGAGCGGCTGCGCCAACAAATCATTGAAGCGGCCCTGGCTCTGCGCGATCCAGAAACGGGCGAGGCCGTCATTCGGGCCGCCTACCGACGCGAAGAGATTTATCACGGGCCGCGGCTCGCCCTGGCCCCCGACATCATTCTGCACACTGACCGCGCTAAATACGTCTCTTTCGGCCACGCTGACTTTGGCTCGAACCGCCTGCTCGAACCCAGTATCGGCCAGACAGGGCATCACCAGATGGATGGCATCGTTCTCTTGCATGGGCCTGGTGTCGCGCCAGGGGAATTGAACGGGGCTAACATTATGGACGTGGCCCCGACGGTGTTATATGCGTTGGACTTGCCCATTCCGGCCGCTATGGATGGACGGCCGCTCACAGAGGCTTTCAAGGCCGATTATCAGGCGGCCCATCCTATCCGCCAGATGGAAGCGCCGCCTGGCCCGGTGGGAGAGAGTGGCGACGGCCGTCTACCGGCGGCCGAGGTCTACTCCGGCGAAGAACGGGAGCAAATGATGGAGCATTTGCGCGACCTGGGCTATGTGGCCTGAGTAAGTAAAGCAGTGAGTCAACGAATCTTTGTCCTGGCGTTGGACGGGGCTACTTTTGACCTGATTAAGCCCTGGGCGCAGGCCGGCCACCTGCCGGCCCTGGCCCGCTTGTTGGAGCAGGGAGCGCATGGCCCGCTGGCCTCTACCCTGCCGCCCGTCACCTCCCCGGCCTGGCCGTCGTTTATGACCGGGGTCAACCCTGGCAAGCACGGCGTCTTTGATTTCATCGAGGCCAGAGCCGGCAGCTTCAACGTGGTCAACGCCACTTCCATCCGCAGCCCTAGCCTCTGGGAACTGCTGTCGGCCGCCGGCCGGCGGGTCGGTGTTCTCAACGTCCCCGTCACCTACCCGCCCCCGCCGGTGAATGGCTTTCTGGTGGCTGGATTGCTGGCTCCGCCCGGCCGGGAGATCGCCTACCCGCCCGGTTTCCTGGCCCGTTATGAGGCTGAACTTGGCCCCTACCGCGTGACACCGGGTGTGCAGCACAAGCTGGGCAACGAAGACGTCTTCATCGCTGACCTCGAGAATCTGATGGAGCAGCGAACGCGCTATGCCCTGCGGCTGATGCAGGCGGAAGCCTGGGATTTCTTCATGGTTCATTACCTGGCCCTGGACGTGGCCCAGCACGCCCTGTGGTGGGCGATGGACGCCACTCACCCGCGCCACGATGCGGAGAGCGCGACCCGTTATGGCAATGCCATTCGCCACCTGTACCAGCGAGCTGACGCCGCCCTGGGGCAGTATTTAGACCAGTTGCCCGACGACACGACGGTGGTGGTCATGTCCGATCATGGCTTTGGCCCTCTGCACTGGGTGGTGAACCTGAACCTTCTGCTGCTGGAAGCTGGCCTGCTCCATCTCAAGCGCAATCCCTGGGTCCAGCTAAAAGCCGCCTTGTTCCGTCGTGGGCTGACTCCGGCCGCCGTTTACCGACAGTTGGCTCGCTTTGGCTTGCAAAACGTGGTCTGGCGCGTCTCCCGCCAGGTCCGCAATAAAATCGTGGACAGCTTCTTGTCGTTTGAGGACGTGGACTGGTCGCGCACCCAGGCTTATTCGATGGGCCACGTCGGCCAAATCTACGTGAACGTGCGCGGCCGTGAACCCCAGGGCATGGTGGAGCCTGGCGAGGTTGAGGAGGTCTTGCAGCGGGTGGTCACCGCCCTGGAAAGCCTACGTGATCCTGATAGCGGCCGGCCTCTGTTAGAGCGCGTGGTGCGGGGGAGCGAAGCGGCTCATGGCCCTTATGCTGGGCGCGCCCCCGATTTGCACGTCGTCCTGGACAATTATCGCTGCATTGCCTTCCCCCTTTTTGCCGCCGACGGCCGCATCGTCACCCGCCAGATCCGCGGCGATTCGGGTTCGCACCGCCGCGAGGGGATTCTGCTGGTGTGGGGGCCGGGTGTGCCGGCCGGGGCCACTATCCAGGGGGCGCGGATTGAAGACGTGGCCCCGACTATCTTGCATCTCCTGGGACTGCCTGTGCCGGAGTACATGGACGGCCGGCCGCTCGACGTAGTGGGCGGTTCGCCACTGGTCGCTTCGCCGGCTATGGAGTACGAAACGGCCGCCACCGACTACCAGCCCCTCTCGGCCGAGGAGGAAGCGGCCGTTCAGGCCCGGCTGCGTGGCCTGGGCTACCTCGGCTAACGTCGCCCCAAATTAAGACCCCGCAGGTCTCCAAGACCTGCGGGGTCTTGTATTACGGTGTACTCACTTCCATCAGCACCACCGTCTCGCCTGTTTCCAGGTTCACCTCTTTAACGACGCCGACGCCAGGGGCGTAGAATTTGTGTTCCTGAACGTCAGGTTCCAGGGGGGTAGTATCTAGCGTCTGTAACACGTTCTCAAAAGAGCCAACTGGCACGGTGACGCTCTCCTTGACGCTCAGAATTTGGGCCATGTCCTCGGCTTCGCCCTGGTAGTATTCCAGCCGGTAGGTCTCGCCCAGGTGGGCGGCCGGATCGGCGTACATGACGATTCCGGGCAACGCGCCATCCACGCCGGCCTCCCAGGCCCCGGCCGTGCTGACCACCTGCCCGTTTTCGTACTCTTGGGTGTCCTCACCCAGATACCAGACGTTGCCCTCCTTGTCCTGGGCGTACCAGTCGAAGGTATCCTCTATCATCTCGCCATTCAGGTAGACGGTATCGCGGACGACGGTGACCGTGATGCCCATGACCACCTTCGTATCGGCCAGGACTTCGACCTCGATCCGCTCCACGCCATCCTCAACCTGGCCTTCATAAACCCATTTCGTCCCCGGTGTCAGGGGGAAATAGGGGTTGTCCACCCGCGCTACAAAATCGGCCGGGTCAATGTCAACGGTGTATGGCCCGACGGCCGTCGGGCCATTTCGGCAGCTGGTCAGTACAGTTCCGGCCGTCAATCCGCCGGCGAGCAAGCCAATCGGAATCAAGATAGTCGCCAATCGTTTGTTGAGTTTCATGGTTATTACCTCTGGGGGAGGGGGTCAGGGTGAGGGTGGAAAAACTACCGCCAACGATGTCCCCCGTCCTATCTCACTCTTTACCATCAGCCCCCCTCCATGGGCGCGGGCGATTTCGTAAGCAATCGCCAAACCCAAGCCTGCGCCCCCCGGCTCTGGCTCACCCGGCCGCCGCGCCCGATCCGCCTCCACCCGGTAGAACCGCTCAAAGAGGTGTGGCAGGTGTTCGGCGGCGATCCCGGGCCCGCTATCACGGATGGCAATGGACACCTGTCTATCTACCAGCCTAGCTTGTACACCGATCTGGCCGCCGGCCGGGGTGTACTTGATGGCGTTGTCCAGCAGATTGAGGAACAGGCGGGTGAGCAGGTCAAAGTCCCCCTGAATTGCCAGCCCCTTGGCAATGGTCTGATGCAGAGCCAGGGCTTTCGCTTCCCATAACGGCCGCATCTGCTCCACGACCACCCCAAGAAGCTCCCCCAACTCAACAGGTTCTCGCCGAAGCTGCAACTGTCTCTGATCCAGCCGGGCCAGGAAAAGCAGGTCGTTGCTCAGGCGGATCAAGCGATCCACCTGCTGCTCCATTTCTTGTAGAGTTTCGACGTATTCGGCCGTCTGGCGCGGCCGGCTGAGGGTCACCTCCAGGCGTCCCTTGAGGGCGGTCAAGGGTGTGCGGAGTTCGTGGGCGGCGTCGCCGGTGAAGCGGCGTTCGCGCTCGAAGGCCGCTTGCAGACGCTCCAACATAAGGTCGAAAGTAACGGCTAATTGCCCAAGCTCGTCGGTCGGGCCATTGTAGCCCATTCGCTGGTGGAGATCGCTGGCCCCGATGGCCTGGGCCGTCTGAGTCATGGCTTGCACCGGCCGTAAGGCGCGGCCGGCCAGCCAATAGCCACCGGCCCCGGCCAGCAGCCAGGCCAACGGCAACCCCCAGGCCAGTTGTAACCCCAGAATGGCCAGGGTCGCTGTGACCGGCTCTAATGACTGTATGACCTGCAACCAACCCGTGACACGCTGGCCGGCCGGCGTGACCCGCTCACTGTAGACCCGCCAGGTGTCGTCGCCGTCGCTATAGGTGTGCAGTCCTGGTTGCGGAGCAACGGCCGGAATTTCTTGACCCTGGCCCAGTTTGGCCAGGGCGGCGCCATCCTCGGCCAGCAGGTAAACGGCGAACTCGTCCCCCAGGCGGCTTGGCGAACTTGCCACCGTGCGAAAGGCCAGTCGCCCCTCCTGGACAGCCACGTTGGCCAAAGCCTGAGCCGCCACCCGTTCGAGGGCCACGTCTATCCCGTCCAGTAAACTGCGCCGAACCTGCCAGTAAAGAAAGGCCGCCAGCAGAAGCAGGATGGCGGTCAGGCTGGCTAGATACCAGAGGGTCAGCCGTTGGCGGATGGGAAGTTGGGACGGCCGCCAGCCAGATAGTTTTCGCACGTCAACCCTCAGCAAGAAACTCGGTTTCGGGGAAGAAACCGAGTTTCTAAAGCTCGCTCAGGCGATAGCCCACCCCGCGAATCGTGTGCAGGAGCGGCGGTGCGCCCGGCCGCTCGATTTTGCGGCGGAGGTAGCCCACGTATACGTCTACTACGTTCGACTCGTTGTAAAAGTCGAAATTCCAGACGTGTTCGGCAATTTGGGTGCGGGTGAGAACCTGATTGGGGTGGCGCATGAGAAATTCCAGGACGGCGAGTTCGCGGGGACTGAGTTCGACGAGCCGGCCGTCGCGCCGCACTTCTCTGGTAACGGTGTCCAGTTCCAAATCGCCCACCTGTAGCACTGTGCCGGCTTGTAAGGGCGGCCGGCGCAGCAAGGCCCGCACGCGGGCCAGTAATTCCGAGAAGGCAAAAGGCTTGATCAGGTAATCGTCGGCTCCGGCGTCCAGCCCGGCTACCCGGTCGTCTACGGTGTCGCGGGCGGTCAGCAGTAGAGTGGGGGTTTTACGTCCTCGCTGG
>JBFMFT010000163.1:0-10330 GCA_040751925.1 Chloroflexota bacterium | reverse complement strand
GGGTGGCGCCCCCCCCCTGGCGGGGGGGGGGCTGGGGGGGGGCCTGGAAAGGAAGACGAGATGCCTAACCCATTTGCCATTACCGCCGCCACCAGCGCGGTCGCCCTGGACACCGGCCGGCGCAGCGAAATCGCCTTTACCGTGTCCAACGTCAGCGGCCGTCCCCTGCGCGGCCGGGCGCGCATCGTCCCCCTGGAAGGGACGACGGCCGGCTGGTTGACCCTGGTCGGCGAAGCCGAACGGGACTTCACTCTGGCCGGTACCCAGCAATTTGTCGTCCAGGTTGCCGTCCCCCAAGAGACGGCCGCCGGCCGCTACCTGTTTCGCCTGGACGTGGTGGGGGTGGACAACCCGGACGAAGAGTTCAGCGAAGGCCCCAGCGTGACCTTCACTGTCCCCCCGCCGCCGGAAAAGAAGAAGTTCCCCTGGTGGATTATCGCTGTGGCGGCGGGCGTCCTGGCTCTCGTTGCCGTCATTATTATCCTGATTAGCGGGCCGGGTACGACGACCGTTCCCGACGTGGCCGGGTTTACGGAGGAGGAGGCGATTACGCAACTGGCCGAGGCTGGGTTGAACGCCGGCCGCATTCGGGATGAACACAGCCTGGAAGAAGTCGGCCGCGTGGCCCGCACCGATCCGGCGGCCGGCAGTGAGGTGGAGCAGGATGCGCGGGTTGACCTTTTTCTCTCCATTGGCACGGCCGTGCCTACTGTTACCGCGACGCCTACGCCCAACTTTGCCCTGACGGCCGAAGCTCGGGCAACCCAAACACAGGTGGCGGCCGATGCGACCGCGACCTCAGTATCGGCTACCGGCACGGCGGCGGCGGTGGCGACGGCCGAGGCCCTCATCCAGCAGGCCATTAGTAAATACACTGGCACCTGGCTTAACGACGATAACACCAACGCTGGCTTGACCCGCCTGGTCATCAGCAGTTCTGGCACGACTATCTCCCTGACGGCGAGCGGCCGTTTCCGCACCATCCGCGCCAGCGGCGGTTTAGCCAGCCAATCCTGCGTGACCATTTTTAACCCCGACGGCGAGTGCCAGTGGGGCGAGGGCCAGTTGACCTACGCTGGCGATCCCCTCAATGTCCTCATGGAAACAGAGCCAGGCCTGGTTCACGACATGACGATCAGCGTCACACCCGATGGGGCTAACTTGAGCGTGTTGGATCGGATCAAGCTCAATGGGCAGGTGCAATTTAGCAGCTCTTATATTTTGGAGCGACAATTCCGCTTCTTTGCCACAGCCATCTTCGTCAACCCGCAAGAAATCGCCCCGTTTATGCCGTTTATCTTTGCAACACCTTCACCATAGTTCAAGGAGTTTAAGATGGACATGCTCGTAAATTTGTTGGGTTTTCTGTTTGGACTAGCGGCCAGCGTGCTGGCGATTGTTCTGGGTATCATCAACTCTAGCGCGGGAGCGATTGCCTTTGGCGTGTGGGGGCTGATCAGCGTTGTCCTGGCCTGGTTTAGTGGAGCAAAAGGCTCACCCACCGGCAATCCGTTCAAGAAGCAAATCGGCGCGAAGTTCAAGGAGGTGCCGTCGGGGACCTGGGCGATTATTGCCGTCCTCTTTGTCGTGGCGGCCCTCATCACCATTTTCGTCAAGTAGCGATAAACATCCGACGTTTCCGAAACGTCGGATGTTTGCCCCGAAGTAGTAAGGGTGAACACTAAAGTTTTGGTGGCCTTGCTAGTCATCCTGGCCGTCTTATTCGTGGTAGGGATTGGGGCCGGGGCTGGTCAGGACGATGGTCAGGCGGCCGATCTCAACCCCGATTTTGCCGAGACATTGGGGAGCTTGTTGGTGCGGGAACAGCGGTTGACAACCGATGACGTAGACGCCGCCTCGCCCTCGGCTTGCCGGCAGCAGTTGCAGCAAGGGGTCTTTCAGATACCAACTGGCGTGGTGTGTACGCTGGTCATTGGTGACTCCTCGGCCGCCCGGCGCGCCCTCTCCCTGGACTTGCGGCAGGGAGTGACGGCCGTCGCCGTCTTGCAGCCGGCGGCCGGTAGCGACAGCAGCTTCACCATCCGTCACACCCTGCAAGGCGGTGACAGGCAGGCCGAAATCCAGGTTTTCCAGGAAGGGGGAACGTTGCTGGTGGCCTGCCTCAACAGCGGGGCCACCCCCGCCTGCGTCATCGAGGCCCAGTAAGCATTTTAGACAAGATTTACAGGATTTACAGGATTTGGTTTCAGCCTGTTAATCCTGTAAATCCTGTCAACTAACAGCTTTGACGACGGAGCCGAGGGAGCCAATCAGGAAGAAGATGGCCCACAGAGCGGCCAGGATGCCGACGATGATGGCCGCCACCGCATCGGTGATGCTGACCAGGAAGCCAGGCACAAAGCCGTGCAGGAAGCTGATGATGACGTTGCCCAGGACGGCCGTTAGAACCAACAACACCAGGCCCTTGTTCTGCAGAAAGCGCGGTTGGGCCAACACCAGGCTGGCGGCAAAGCCTAGCTTCAGGAGCATCAGCAAGCTCAGGGCAACGCTGGCCCCACCGCGATTGAAGAAGCCGAACAGGGCCAGGTAAGTAATCGTGCCGAAGGGTACGGCCAGCAAGAGAGAGAGCATGGCGATCACGGCCGCCAGCGCGGCCAGGATCATGGCGACGGCCGCCAGAATGATGACAATCGAGAAAATGAGCGTCGCCACCCCCTGGGTTTTGCCGTGAACGCTCTCCGGAATGATCAGGCTGGCTCCGACCAGGGCGACGGCAAAGAGAACGAGGCCGTCCAATAAGGCCAGGTAGGGAATACCCAGGCCCGGTGGCTTATCCTTTCCAGCCAGGCTGCTCAACTCATTGCGCTGGTCATCATCCAAATCCTCGAAAGCGTCCTTCACTTCGCCGTCAGGTAGGAGACCCTGCACTTCCAGCAGCGACACCGGCGCACCCTCCAATACTCCCAACGCGCCCAGTTCTAATAACACTACCAGAGCAGCCAACACAACTGCCACAATGAAGAGGGGTTTACGCAGCGTATCCATAACGTACTCACTCTCCGTTCAATTCGCTCCCGATAATTCGGCGACAGCCATCGGCTACGGTTTCTCTTCTGGTAAATAGGGTATCAAGCCCTTAGCGAATGCCACCTCTTGAATGTGGCGAGGGGCGGAGCGGGCGTCCATGATAAAGCCGTTGACCGTAATGTACCAGGCCATAGAGAAAATTGACACTGCCGATGGTCTGGGCGATACCGGCCGCCCACGTGTTGGCCCGGCCGCCTTCCAGGGGCGACGGCCGTTTCCGGCTCAACTTGGCCGCCAACCGGCGGCACATCGCGGCATATTCCTCATTGAGACGTTCCCGGCAAAAGGCGTCTGTCAGGGCGACGATTTCATCGTACCGGGGTTGCATTTTCTTCGGGACAGTTTCTTGATCAGATGTACTCATAGTATTTTCCCTGGCAGCCACCGATTATGGCTCAGGCCGCCTGACTGAGATTGCGTCAAGAGACTAGCCGGATCACGAAGTTAAAGGCGTTCCAATAAGCCTTTTGCAGAAATGTCGGCCATCCACTGCCGGGCAAGAGGGGCGGGAAGCTGGTCGCGCCCGGCTGGTCGAAACGGTTGCTCCAGCCAGACCCATCCCACAGCACGTCCGCCCCAGGGATGCCTAGATCGCGTACTGATGGGTCGGGGTCGTAACCATTATTGGACAACCGGTTGTCGTAAATCCAATTGTCCTCCGGCGTCGGCCCTACGTCAATCTCATTTTCGTCGAAGCCAATGGACAAATTGAAGACGGCGATGCCGGCCGACTTATTCCCCTTCACCTCATTATCGTAAACCTCATTGTGATCCGAGGCCAGGAGCAGAATGCCCACCCCCGGCGGCAGCAGGCGGGCGGTGGCTTCCGGGGGCGCGAAATTTTCGTGGTTGTTATCTTCGCTTAGATTGTTATAGACCTTCGTGTTGAGCGAGGCTTTTGAGGTCAATTGGGGCAGCAGGACGACAAAGATGCCCAGGGTATTGTGGTAGGTATGGTTGTTATAGACCTCGCCGCCCACCGTATTTTCTAACTCGATGCCAATGACATTATCAAAGGCCACGCTGTCACGGACGATGACGTTTTCGCATTGGCCGGCGTAAATGCCGGCATCGTCCACCCCACTGACTGTCACTCGTTCGATGACAACATTGGTGCTTTGCACGGGGTAAACGCCATAAGTGCCGGTCTTTTCGGCTACGATGTCGTGCAAATGGACGCCGGTTGCTCCTTCCACCAACACTCCATTGTCGCTGTAGTTCCGCAGGTGGAGGTTAGCCACCTCGAAGTCATTGCCGGAGCCAATCACGCCGTCGGCCAGTTGGCCTTCGCCGTCCAGGATGGGGAACTCTCCGGCCGCGTTTGGCACACCTCTCAACGTAATGCCGCTCATATCCACCACCACCCGCTCGTGGTAGACTCCATAAGGCACTTCAATTGTGTCGCCCGGCCGCGCCCGGTCTACGGCCGCCTGGATCGTTTCGCCTGGCTGGACGGTAATGGTCATCGGGTCATGCGCTGGCTCCGGCTGGCCTGTTACTGGCGAGGTGTTAGCTGTTACAATAGCCCTGGCTGGATTCTCTAAGCGCGGCACAACCGGCAGGCCCGATGGCACGCTGGCTGGAACAATAGGCAGTTGGCTCTCGTCAGTCAGGGCGTAGAGGAAAGCCACTAGATCAGCCTGCTCCTGGGCCGTCAACTCAAAGCCCAGAATGAACGGGTCTACGTTGGCAATGGGTTGGCTGCTGATGGCCCGGCCGCCGCCACCAGCGTAGAACTCCACAACTTCTTCCAACGACTCGAACAGGCCATTGTGCATGTAAGGAGCGGTGAGGGCTGCGTTGCGTAGAGATGGCACACGGAAAGCTCCATCTAGGCCGTCGGCGGTCACGCCGGCCCGGCCGGGGTCGTGGGGCTGGCCGGCCGCGTCTGGCACGCCAATCACGCGGAAGGTGTCGCTGGCAAAGGTGGGGGCGGCGTGGCACTCGAAACAGCGGGTGGCGGCCGAACGGAACAGGGCCAGTCCCCGCCGTTGGGAAGGGGTGAGGGCGTCGAATTGCCCGGCCGCGTAGCGGTCAAACGGGCTGTTCTGGCTGACCAGCGTGCGCTCGAAGGCGGCCAGGGCGCGTTGGACGTTGGTCAGGGTGACGGCCGCCGCTCCCTCACCGCCGAAGGCTTGCTGGAATAGGCTGGTGTATTCGGCAATGGCCTGTAATTCACCGACCAATGCGCTGGTGTCGGTGACGCCCATTTCGTCCACGTGGGTTAGCGGCACAAGGGCCTGCTCTTCGAGGGAGGTGAGGCGGCCGTCCCAAAAGAGTGTGGGCGCAAAACCCACGTTCCACAGGCTGGGCGCGCTGCGGGCCACTTCGACGCCTCCGCTCCGTTCTGGCCCAATGCCGTTGCCGCCAGCCCCCATGGCGCGCGCACGGCCGTCGGCCAGGCCCAGGTCGGGGTGGTGACAGGTCGCGCAAGCTATGTCGTTATTGGCCGAGAGAACGGGATCGAAAAAGAGGAGGCGGCCGAGTTCGGCTTTAGTTGGGGTAGTGGGATTTTCGGCCGGCTCATTAAGGGGCGGAAAGGCGCGTTGCAGGCCAGAGTAAGAGGGTTCGACGCTGCTGGCCCCCGCGCCGGTTTGGTCGAGGGGCACGACCGGGTCCTGGGGGGTGGGCCAGACGGCCGCTACGATGAACAAAAGTAGCAACAGACCAAGCAGTACCCCCAATCCTCTCAGCAACCACTTGCCCACAGTTCCCATCTCCGTTCCTCCTACGACGCCACCCACAGCAACGTCGCCTGTGACTGCTCACCCTCACCTCCTGCTCCCTCTCCCTAACAGGGCGGGGGGAGCGTTCGTTCCCTCTCCCTCTGAGGGTTAGGGTGAGGGTGGGAGTGGCTGAGTCAATGCCGTCTCCTAATCCCCGCGAGAATTATCCCGGCAGACTGCCAATGCCATAACCCTGAGCGTACAGCACGCGGGCCAGCCGCCGCCGGCTCTTCTCCGCCGGCTCCTCAAAGTCGAAGGCATCCGCCAGGCGGCCGATCACGTTGAAGAGGAAACAAACGTAGAGGGCTTCTTCAATGGCGGCGTCCCTCAGCCCGGCCGCCCGCAAGGGTTCCACGTCGGCCGGGCCAACCTCAGTCGGCCGCAAGGTCACTTTTTCCAGAAAGCCAAGCGTCTGCCGCAACGGTTCACCAACGGGGGCTGTCTGCCAGTTAGCCAGGGTCGCCTTCACCACGTCTTCTGGCAGACCTACACTGGCGATGGCCCGGTGGTCGCCCAGGCAATAGTGGCAAGTGTTCGTTTGGGCCACAAAGGCGGCCATCACTTCGACGTCAGTTTTTTGCCAGTGCTTCATCTGGCGCATCCCCTCTTGCACGCAAGCGGCCAAATGCTTGCCAAACAGGTCGCGGCGATAGGACATGGTTAGAATGGGCCCCGGCCGGAAGCCCATACCCAGCTTAATCAACGTGAGGATCAGTTTTTGCAGCGGCCGGTGGCCGTTTTCCAGGACTTTCAGGCGCATTATTCCCCTCCTCGTAGGGCGGCCAGGCCGCGCTCCAGGCGGGCCAGGCCGGCCCCCAGGGCCGCACTGAGAGTAACCTCAAAGATGGTATCCTCAGAGTAGCCGGCCGCTTTCAATTGCTCTACGTCTTGATCCGTTATCTTGTAGGCGTGCTGGGCAACTTTGTCCACGTAAGCGGCGAGGTCGGCCGGTATGTCGCTGGCCGACCTAGTCGCGCCACCTAACCGGGCCGCCTGAGCTTCGACAGCCTGGCGCAAAGCTGGCGTCGTCTGGGCTTGCCCATGCAGTAACGCGGCAACGACCTTCTGTACATTGGCAAAGTAAGTTGGCTGGTTCAATTGTCACCTCACGGGCATACTAACCAATTCTCCTGGCAACTGGAGGCTATTATAGAACAGACTGCTCCATCAGGCACAAATTGCTGGGCTAAAGCTCCGTCAGTCTCCGAAACCAACGGGGTTGAGTAGCCTATCAACGGAGCCAATATCTGACTGAGGCTACGGCTTCTTCGGCCGTCTCCGTCATACACACCATCTCTTCCCCCAACTCTTGCCAGAAGGCGCGGGCGGCCGGTGAGCCGCCCAACAAAATCACCGGCTTGCCCGCCTTGATGGCCAGAGCAATCTCCGACACCGTGCCAGGGCCGCCTGTGCCGCAGGCGATCACCACGTCGCTAGATAGAACGTTGACGTTGTTGCGGCCGGCGCCCAGGTCGGTGAAGATGGCTACGTCCACGTCAGGGGAGACGGCCGCCTGGCGATTGGGCAAGATGCCAATGGTCAGGCTGCCGGCAACCTGTTTGGCGCCTTCGTTGGCCGCTTGCATTACCCCTACGTTCCGGCCGCCAGTCAGTAATATCCACCCTTCACGGGCAATCAACTCCCCCAATTGGCGGGCGTGGGCCACATCAGCCGGGCTGGCCCCCTCACCTGCGCCCATCACGCCGATGACCGGCCGCCGGCTACTCCGCTTGCTGGTTGGTAATCCAGGAAGACTCATGGGCCAAGAAGCCGTTTACAACATCCTTGAGGTTTCTACACTGGCAATTACCTTGCCTATCTCTTTGGGGGTCGCGCCTGTCGCCAGCATGGCGTGCAGCAATAGCTCGATAGAGATTGAGCGGTCTCCACGTTCAGCCCTGGCTACTCGAGGCTGGCTTGAGTGAATTCTTTGGGCCAATTCTGCTTGCGTCATTTGCTTTTCGCGACGTTCCCTTAGACTTTGACTGAGGGCCAACCGAATCTCGATAAGGGCAGATTCTTCAGGTGTAAGTTCGAGGAACTCCGCCACCGTTCCAACTTTCCACCCTTGGGCCTGCAAACGCTCACGCTTATCTTTATCCATAGAAAGCCAGCCTCTAAACGTGCTTTCTGAGTAAATGGCGGAGTCTTGACTTCTCCATGTAGCCAGACCAGGGGCTTACCCTCTTCACCCATACGATTCTAATTAGTTTTGGCCTGTGGAACAGACCCACCGGCCGCCACGTTCTGCGTCGCCGTCGCCAGGCCTTGCAGGAGTTGGTTACGCATAGCCTCCACTTCGGGTCTGGGGGCGGCCGGGCCGGGCTGGCTGCCCAATGTGACTCCCATCCGCTCGGAGAGGAGGATTGCCAGCAACCCTTCCATCAAACTGCCTGTGCCACCACCCTGGCGGCCGTCGCCACCACCGCCAATGACTACGCGCGGTACCACGTCCACCCGCGCCTGTTGGATGGCCTCAGCAAAGCGATTCATCACCTGCTGCGTCACCTGATATTGTGGCCCACCATAAGCCCGCACCTGCTCGTCAATGGCAATGGCCTGGCCGATGCCAATACGGGCCGCTTTCTCGCCCTCGGCCTCGGCCAGAGCGCGAATCTGGGCCGCCTGCTGGAGGGCGCGCTGGTATTCAGCCTTGCCCTGGTTGCTCTGCACCGTAATACTGATCTCCGACTCGGTGATGGCCGTTTGCTGCTGGGCGCGGGCCTGGGCTTCACGGAGTTCACGCTCCTTCACGGCCGCCGCTTCCTGCCGGGCGTAGGTTTCAATTTGCTCCTGGGCAATCTGCCGTGACCGCAGTTGGGTGAGGATGCTCTCGATTTGCGTGTCGCCAGTAGAGGAGGCTGGCGTGCCAATCAGCACTTCCTCTAACTCCAGGTTATAATGCTCGAACTTGTCTTTCATCTCCTGGCTGGAGACCTGCTGAATGTTGCTGCGTTCCTGCACAAGTTGAATCAGGGTGCGCGTCTGGCCCACATTCTTGAAGTAAGCGGCCACCAGCGGATCCAGGGTTTGTTCGACCAGCCGCTTGATGTCGCCAAAGCGTTGGATAACCAGGGGGGCTTTGCGGTAGTCAATGTGGACGACGACGGAGAGGGGTAATTGCGGCTCGAAGGCGTCTTTGGTAATGAGGGACACTTCGGCCAGATTCTCGTCAAAGCGGTGGGAGCCAACTTCGCGGCGGTTCCACTTGAGGATGAAGTTGGTCGTCGGTACGGTCACGACTTTGCCGGCGTAGGTGTTGAAGGCGTATTTGCCAGGCAGCAGCGGCTCGCTCCACACGCCGCGTTGGCCCTTGGTCACTAGCTCGCCGTGCTTGTATTCGGCGCCGGAGAGGTCGGCCCCGATGTGGCCCGTATAAGAGATCACCACGCCCACGTTGCCCACTTCGACCGTCGTCTTGGGAATCATCTCTACGGTGCCAAAGAGCCGGTTGATGTAGTACGTCCCTTCCACCAACACCTGAAGTTGCCGGCCGCGCATCCCCCCGGCCGCCAGGAATTTGTCGGGGTCCTGGAATTTGTTGTGGTAGGTGGCGGCGTCGGCCGGGTCGTCGCCCACCGGCGGAGCAATGATCTCCCCCTGGGGCAAGGATGGCCCATCGTGAATCGTCACGATGCCGGCCAGGTCGTCGGAGTCCTTGATGACCACCGGCCGGAAGCCGTTGCGTTCGGCGATCAGCCCCGACATCTTCTCAATGATCTTCTCGTCCTCCCGACTGAGGGCCAGGGAGTAGACTTTCTCGTCGGTCATCACCACGAACTGGGCGATGTTGATGGCGTAGGTGCCTTCGCGCAAAACCATGCGTTGGGGGCCGCGCTGGCCGCCATTCTGCAAGAAGGCGGCCACGTCCTGAAAGTCGTTGGCGGTCACGTTGGCGGCCAGGGTTTGGGTTGGATGCAAAGACAGGCCATCACGAGCGAACACATAGCCAATTTTCCCTTGGGGGATTGTGACGAGCGGGGCCATGTGAACATTGTACTGGAAGGGAGTCAGGAGGTGGATGCCGCCGCGCAAAAGGCCGGGCTGAAAGCCGGCCTCGCCACGTAGAGCGATGAAGCCCGACTTGATCGATCCCTTGCCGCTCCACCGCTTCTCGACAATACCCACGCGGTTATTGGGGATAAACCGTACCCACTGAAAGAAAATGGCTAAAGCGAATAGTACGCCAACGCCGATCAAAATCGTGTCAAACATGGTTAGCTCCTTCCATTAGCGATCTGCAGCCGCAACCCTGTATAGTTCGGCGTCAATGCGCTCGCGGAGAAAAATCTTGATGAGAGACTGGTATGGCACGTCCTGTTTATTTGCCAACAATCTCAGTTCATTTAACATGGATTCTGGGATACGCAGAGAAATCGCTCGCGTTGACGGCTTGAGTTTGGGAAAGACCACCCGTTCAGCCTTGCTCCAATCCAGGTATTCCGTAGAATCCTGGGCGGCCCAAAATTCTCGTTCTTCGTTCTCGTTGCGAAATTCAGGCATTGCTTTTAGCATACATTTCTCGCTCCTTGTGGCTCACGTCGCGGGCCGAAATG
>JBFMFT010000162.1:0-10369 GCA_040751925.1 Chloroflexota bacterium | reverse complement strand
TTAAATAATTTCATCGTTGGTTTGACGAGCAAATTGGGCTTTCGCAACCTTGCCTTTGCTCAACGCACTTTCAATGCCCGGCTAACTCTCGCTTTAGCCGCCTGCACCTGACTTTGGAATTACCGTGCCATATCCTACCAAACGTAAGACTTCACGGCAAATAACGGGTATAATGGTGAACTGGTAATTGGCAATTGGTAATTACCAGTTACCAAGAAGAATATGACGAGGGAAATAGATGGATAGGCAAATACAACGTCGGAAAAAGCCCAGCCAATGGATTTACATATTTTTGACGTTACTGGTAGCGATTAGCCTCCTATACGTCTTGCTGACAGCCCCTAATACGGGCAATCCGGCCGCGCCAGGACGGACGCCTCTCAGTGAGGCCATGCTCAACTTTGTTCAGGGCAACCTGCAAGCCTCGGCCGCCAGCCCCCTCTTTCCACCGCTGGCCTTGCTGGCTGCCTTTCTGCTGGGCGGGCTGCACGCCTTGACCCCCGGCCACAACAAGACGTTAGTCGGCGCTTACCTGGTAGGGGCGCACGGCCGGCTGCGCCACGCCGTCCTGATTGGTGCTGCAACGGCTTTTTCCCACACGGCCAGCGCCATCGTCCTGGGTGCGCTGGCTCTCTCCGCGACCTTCCAGGTAGCTAGCACCCAATTCCTCCGCTGGGTGGGGCTGCCGTCGGGTCTCTTAACCATAGGGTTGGGCGTGTGGCTGCTCAGACGACACCGGCCGGCCAGCCATTCCCACACCCACGAAAACGACCAGGCCCACGAGCACGGGCATGACCATGAACATGACTCTGAACACGATCACGAACACACGCACGGTCACGGACATTCCCACCACCCCCCCGCGCCTGACCGTGTCACTTTGGGCGGGTTGGTCGTCATGGGCTTGATGCACGGCATCGTACCTACCTTCGATGCCATAGCCATTCTCCTGGTGGCCCTGAATGTCAGCCAGGCCGCCCTGGGTATTGGCCTGATCGTATCCTACAGCCTGGGGATTGCCGCCGTGCTGATCGCTATTGGCGCACTATTCATCCGCGCCCAGGGCCTTTTGCTAGAAAGCCCCCGCTTCGAGAAAGTATCGAACCTGTCACCGCTCCTGGCGGCCGTCCTGGTTATCATACTAGGTCTGGTACTTGTCGGCCGCACGTTGCTTCCCTTGTTGTAGCGGTTGACTCACGCTAGGGGCCGATCGATACCATACGACCTTCGGAGGGGATGTCGTCCACCAGGGCGAACAGGATGTAATAACCGGCCGGAGCCTGCAATAGACTGCCCGGAATCTGGGCTGTGACCTGGTCACCTGTCTGGCTGAAGTTCAGGCGTAGCAGGCGCGGCACGCCGCCGTCCATCCAGTGCGAAATGGCGTTGGCCCCGATTAACACGACGCTGGTGACGGCGTTGGTCAGCGATACGTTCATGCTCAGTGTCTGGCCCGGCCGGAAGCGGGTGGCGGAGAGTGAGTCTATACGCGGCCGCACTCCCCGAAACAGATAGGGCGGGCTGAAGGCTTCGATGTCCTTGTTGGAATCAGGCGGGGGGTTCAAGCCCGGCTCGCGGGTACCGGCCGTCGTCAAAACACGTCCATCCGGCAGCAACAGGGTAATAGCGTGGTACTCGCGGTGGTCGCCCATGTCGGCCATGCGCTGCCAGGCGCCTGTCACCGGGTCGTACAGGTCTGTGCGCTTGACCTGGCACCATTCGTTGATCGGGTCGGGGCCGTGGGAGTCTTCCTGCTTGCCGCCGGCCACCAGAATTTTGCCCGTCGGCAATTGGAGCACTTCCGGCATCGAGCGAATTGTGTCTGGACTGCTGCCCAGGCTCCAACTCTCGGTGGCCGGGTCATAGAACTCAACCATCGAGCCGGGATTGCCCAGAGCCGTGCGGCGGATACCGATAGCCACTACCCGGCCGTCAGGCAGGAAGATGGCTGTGTGATCGGGATGGTCGCCAATAGGAGGTAGTTCACCGGGCGGCGGTACGGGTGAAAGGGGGCATCCCTCCAGTGTGGCCCGGCTGGGCTGGACGAATTGGCCGGTGGCCCGCCACTGCCCAGTGGCCGGGTTGTAAAGCTGCGGCGGGTCCCAGGTGCAGAGCACCTCGCCGGTGTAGAGCAACATAGCCGGGCCAAAGCCGCCCGCTTTGACCAGCGAGCCGGTTCTTCTCGTCCGCCGCCGGCGGGGATCCAGAATCTCACAAGAGGCCGTGCGGATAGCGTTGGGCTGCTGACCACCGCCAAAGAGGAGAAGCCGGCCGTCACTCAAGCGGGCCAGTCCGGGATACCAGCGTGGCTCGCGCAACTCCGGCCAGTTTTCCCAGGTGTCGTTGGCCGGATCGTAGGCGCGCACGGTTCGCACGGCCTGCTCGTTGGGGCCAAAATTGCCGTTGTCGTCTACCGTGCCACCTCCAACCAGTAACAGGCGGCCGTCAAGCAATAGGGTCGGTATATGGCAGCCCTGTTCGGAACTGGAGCTGGGAGCCAGGCTGGTCAGGCCGGTAGCCGGGTCGAAGAGGATAGGGTCGGTGGCGTCGTGGCAATAGAAGATACGGCCGTCCGGCAAGAGCGTGCCTGAATTGGTGCCGCCGAAGGTTTCGGGGTCGGTGCTGCCAATGACGGCCCACGCCCCTGGATGCACGTCTGGCCCCAGGCTGAAATTGACCGTCGCACCTGGCTCACTCACACTCACTGTCACTTCCTGGTACTCCTGCCCCAGGGCGCAGGCGCCAACCTGGTAAGTTCCAGGCGATATCCCAGTCAAGGTATACTGGCCCGCGCTGTCAGTGCGCGCCTCCCGAAAGGTGAGCAAGTCAGGGGTGAAAAGTGTCACGCGGGCATTCACGACAGGCCCACCAGTGGTCCCTATTACCTGGCCGCTGACTTGAGCGAGAGCGGTTGAACGCCGCTGCTTGAGGATAAACCCGGCCGCTGTCGTCAAAGCGGCTGCGCTGCTACCGTACAAAAACTGCCGGCGAGTGATCATTCTTGCCTCCTACTCGCCCCGTATTATAGCCTCGATGGCCTGTTGGAACACGGCGAAGGGTTGCGCGCCCACCAGGCGTTGGCCGTTGATGAAGAAGGTTGGTGTACCATTGATGCCAAAGCCCTGCCCTTCGGCTACGTCCACGTTGACGGCCGCCGCATAACGGCCGCTGTCCAAACACTCATTGAATTCCGCTTGGGGTAGGCCGGCCTCGGCCGCCAGCGACTTGAACACCTCCACGTGGTCGGCCTTACCCCCCCAGTCATCCTGGTTGATAAAGAGCAGGTCGTGCATGGTCCAAAAAGACTCGTCCCCGCCCAGTTCACGGGCGCAGCGGGCGCTCTCGTGCGCCTTTTGCGCCTGGGGGTGGATGCTGTGCAGGGGGAAGTCCTTGAAAACGTAGTACACCTGGCCGGTGTCAATGTACGCCTGCAACTGGGGCAGGGTGTTGTCGAAGTGTCGCCGGCAGAAGGGACACTGAAAGTCGGAATACTCGACAATCGTGACCGGCGCATCCGGGCTACCTAGTGTTGGCTCATCGTCTACAGGCACGTCAACCGGCCGGGCGGCCAGGGCGGTGGCGGTAGCCTGCGCGATGCCATCGTTGGGGCCAGGTGCTTGCGTATAAGCTGCACCTAACCGGCCTTCTTCGGCCAGGGCGATAGCTCGCTGGAACAGTTCGTAAGGCTGCGCGCCCGAGATGGGGTAGCCGTTGACAAAGAAAGTGGGCGTACCGTTGACGCCTAATGCCTGTCCCTCAGCCAGATCGGTATTGACCGCGTCGGTGTAACGGCCGCTCTCCAGGCACACGCGCATATCCGCTTCCGGCAAGTCGAGGTCGGCCATCAGGCCCACCAGAGTGTTGTCCAGGTCTGGCTGTGGTTTGTCGGCCCACTGCTGCTGGTTGTTGAAAAAGCTGTCGTGTACCTGCCAGTAGACTTCCGTGCTGCCTAGTTCGCCAGCGCAGCGGGCGGCTTCGTGGACGCGGGGGGCGACGGGGTGGAGGCTGGTGATGGGGAAATCCTTGAAGACGTAGTAGACCCGGCCGGTGTCAATGTATTCCGTCTTGAGTTGGGGAAAAGTCTGCTGGAAGTGGCGCAGGCAGAAGGGGCATTGGTAGTCGGAGAACTCAACAATCGTGACGGGAGCGTCAGGGTCGCCCATCGTCCTGAGTGTCTCCGGTCGGATAGTGGCCGGCGTGGGGCCGGCTGGCGCGATGCTGGCTGCCAGTTGTGATGAATTGCTGGCGGCTGCTGGCGCGGTCGGGAGACCGGCCACAGCCGTTGGCTCCGTCACCACGGCCGCTGGCGTAGCCACGACGATGGGGTTGGTGATAGCACTGGTCGTGGAACCAGCGGCCGACTCGCGCCCAATTGCCCAACCAACCAGGCCCCCTATGACAAATATAAACAGCGTCCATAGCAAATTCGGCCGTCCTGCGGTTGGCGTTCTGGAGTTGCTTGTCATCTGCGCCTGATCTGGTAGTTCAGGCTGACCGGCTGGTTCTATCTCCTGGTTTTCCAATTCTGTCTCACTCATCATTGAAGCTACTCCTGGATTAAGGTTCAGCCAGCAAGGTTTCCAGTTGCTGGCGCAATTCGGTCGCGGGTACCGGGCCGATAATCACCGCCCGAATCTGGTCGCGCCTGTCAATGAAAAATTTCTCTGGCACGCCGCGAATGCGATAGGCTTGTGAAATGCGCGTGCCCAGGTTTGGCCCATTGGGATAGGTGATACCAAACTCTTGTAGAAAAGCCCGCGCTTCTGTCTCCGTATCAATGTAACCAACGCCGACAAAGACCACGCCCCGGCCGCGATATTCTTGCCACAGCGCTTCCAATGTCCGCGCCTCCTGGCGGCAAGGAATACACCACGAGGCCCAGAAGTCTACCATGACCACCTTCCCCCGTTGGTCAGACAGGTGAAAGGTTCCCCCCTCGTACAGGTTCAGGCTGAAGTCGGGGGCCGGGCCGTGAGCAAGCTGGCCGGCTTGAGCCCGATACAATCCCCAGCCCAGCAGACTCAGAAAGGCCAACAAGAGACTCCAGGCCAGCCATGACCCCCAACGACCTCTCTTGTGGTCGGCCGGCGCGGGCGAAGTCGTTAATAACTCATCTGTCATCGCAATTAAGTTACAAGCTGGCCGTCTCTTTCATCCGCTCGGGTTCCCAGTTATGGGCAGTTACCGACAAAGGAACAGAGCAGCGTCTGGCCTGGGCCCTGCTTGATCGCGCCGGTGTCAATACGCAGCGCAGTTGTGCCCTGGGGCAACAGCAGGGGCTCCCAGAAATTATCTTTTAGACCAGACCGGGCCAGTTCATTCCCCTGGCCGTCCAGGGCGATTACAGGGAAGCGATCGAGTGTGCGGGGGGCCGGGGCGACAATGCGGCGGCCGTCTAAGCGATACTTGGAACCGTGGCAGGGGCACTCAAAACGATCGTTGGCCGGCACCCAGGCGTAGATGCAGCCCAGATGCGTACAAACCTTATAAACGGCGGCCACACCGATGATCGGCTCTGCTTCGTCAGGGGCCTGGACCATGCGTTCCTGCCCCTGGGGGTTGGTGGTGTCCAGATTCACCAGCCAAAAGCGGCCGTCGGGGAAATTCACTGGCGGCGCGTTTACAGGCGACACCTGGGCGGCCGAGATAGTAAAAGTACCACCAAACTGTCCTTCCCGGAAGCGGGGCAACAAAAACCAGATCAGTAAGCCAGTAAACTGAGCCGTGAACAGGGCGAGTGAAGCTCCCCAGATGTAGTAGAGAAACTCGCGGCGACTGAGAGAAGGTGTGTCAGAAGTTGTAGCAGACGTCATCCCTACCTCCCGAAAGTGTGTCCGCTCAGGTAGCCAACGTAAGCTGGCACGAGCGGTAGCACGCAGGGTGATAAAAATGACAGCAATCCAGCCAGAACAGCGATGAAGTAAGTCGGGGCGGCTGTTTGGCCCAGTGGCAGGTCCAGGTACAACCCGTTCCGCTGGGCCCAGATAGCGATGTAGAATAACTGGTTCGTCAGCAATAACGTTCCCATCACCAGGACCAATGAACCGCTAAAAATCTGCACTAAACGCGTGTAGCGGCGCAGCTGGCGGGTTACAGCCAAAGCCCGGTCCAGCAGCAGGCTAATAGCCAGGAAAGGCAAGCCCAGGCCGAGCGCGTAACCGCTGGCCAGGATCATGGCCTGCCCAGAACTGTGTTGGCTGATAGCCAGCGTTAAAATAGCGCCCAGAATAGTACCCACGCACGGCGTCCAACCGGCGGCAAAGACCACTCCCATAAGGGCTGATGGCAGGTAGCCGGTCTGTCCAGAACTCCGCCACACTGGACGAGTGTCGTAATTCAACCAACGTAGACGCCAGAGGCCCAGTGTATGCAGGCCAAAGAGGATGACGACGACCCCACCCGCCTGGCCGAGCCAGAGTTTGTACTCGGCAAAGAGGCTCCCCAGGGCAGTCGCCGCGCCACCCCAACCGACGACGAAGACCAACGAAAAGCCCAATACAAACAAAAGGGCGCGGGAGAACGTTGCTACGCGCCCGGCCGGGCCGGTTATGCCCGTCGCGGGGGTCGGCCTTGTCGTCTCAGGGGTTATCATGGGCTATTGTTCCTTTTCAATCAGCGGGTAGCCAGCTTCACGCCAGGCGTTCATCCCGCCGTCCAGGTTATACACCTGGGTATATCCCATCTGGACCAGGGTCTCCGAGGCGATGGCGCTCATCCGGCCGCTGCGACAGTAGAGGACGATCCTGGTTGACTTGTCGGCCGGTAGTCGCTCAAGCGATTGAGCAATCTGGTCGTAGGGAATAAAGCCGTCAGTGTCCTCAATTTCGCCTTCGTAGGGAATATGGGTGTTAATAAGCGGAAAATCCTTATCCTGGAGCATTTCCACCAGCCGTTGGGGAGTGACATTAGTATACGTTCCGCCGGCCGCGCTGACGGGTGTCTCGCCCATAGGCGGGGTCGGACCGGGCCGCAGCAAGATAACAGTAACCAAAGCTCCGAGTACGACCAGAGCAATCAGGATAATCAGGACTGGGATGCGCTGTTTCATCATCGTGAAACCTCTTGTGTAGGGTTAGATGAACCAATAGAGTACGATTTCGTTGAGGCCAATGAGCACAAAGACGACGCCAACCACGCGCTGCAGCCAGACGTCGGCCGCCTGGAAGCGTTTGACGAACTGCCTGGCATTGACCGCCCCGGAAGCCAGCATAGCTGCCAATCCGAGTACCGGCAAAGTCGTGCCCAAGGCAAAGACACCGGGAAAGAGCAGTCCGCCCGGCGAGGCAATCGCCAGGGGGATAGTCAGGCCAAAGAACAGCCAGAACAGCGTCGGGCAAAAGGTGAAGGAAAAGGCCACGCCCAGGAGATAAGCCGGGATGAGGCCGCGCCGCCGGCCGACCTTCCCTTCCAGCCAGGCCGAGAAACGGCCGCCCAAGGACAGGCGAGACTTCAACACCCCTAGCATCAACAGGCCAACCACGATCAATAGCGGTCCCAACGCCCGCCGGGCGATCACAGCTACCGGCACGGCCGTCCGCGTTAACTGCCCCAGTTGCAGGCCAAGCGTCACCACCAGTCCCCCCACCAGGAGGTAGACCGTCACCTTGCCAGCCACGAAAGCGGCCGTCTGGCCCCACAGCCGGCGCGGGTCATTGACCCCACGTGACAGAAAGGCCAGGGCGGCCACGTTGGTACTCAACTGGCAGGGGGCGGTCGCCCCAATCAGGCCAAAGAGCAAGGCCGAAACGAGGGGGACGTTGATAGAGCTGGCCAGGTTACTGATAGGCAAGACGAGCCAGTTTGCCAGGCCACTCAACCAGCTATAGTACCGGATAATGATTTCAGCCACGGTGCATTCCTTGCCTCTCCCTTACTTGAGTAGGGCCGCTAAACTGGTCCGCGCCCCATCATTTAGTCGCAACCGGCCGCAGCCAGTCGTCGGCCGGCCCGTTTTGAGTATGGGCCAGGGCTTCTTTCTGGGCCTGTAAGGCCGCAATCTTTTCAACCTCGGCGATTTCCTGCTCTAACGACCGCCGCTGCTCCTGTAGTGCTTTGAGCCGATCCGCCTCTGAAGTATGCCCAGGCATAGCTTGACTTGACTGGCCGCCCATGTTCTTATTCATCAGCCACATCATCAGGCCCATCCCAATGGGACAGGCCAGGGCAGCGACCAGTAGTAATAAGGTTGTAAGTTCCATTGTTAATCCTCCGTTTGGCGCTTCATTTCAGGATTTCGCCGACAAACTGGTCAATCTGTTCGCCGGTCATAGCCCCAATGTGCATACGTCGGATGAAGCCCTCTCGATCCACAAAGATACTCATAGGCAAGCCAGGCAGACGGTAGACGCTACTGGTAACCTCGCCCGTTCCATCTAGCAGCACCGGGAAGGTCATATTGAATTCCTTGACAAATGCCTCTACGTCCGAGAGCGAGTCTTGGAAAGTCAGGTCTATAGCCAGGATGACAAAGCCCTCTGCTTTATGGGCTTCATAAGCCCGCACCAGGTCGGGCATTTCCAGCCGGCAGGGTGGACACCAACTGGCCCAGAAGTTGATCAGCACCGGCCGGTCGCTGGCCCTGCCTAAGAGCCAGCCCGGCGATGATGACGACCGCCAACACAAAAAGCCCCATGACAATCAGGCGGCCGGTTTTAGGTTGGGGCTTGGGTTTGGGTCTTGTTATCCTCTTTTTGCTCATAATGCCCTTGTCTCCTTAACGAAATGGCTATGTTAATTTGCGGTCAGTAAACGATTGGGCGCGCTGTGCCCCAACCAGACAGGCGATCAAGACCAATTCTGTAATTTTCGAAATGGCGTCCAGCACACCAACTGGCTCCACCTCGCCTGCCTCCGGCCCGAAGAGGGGAATGCCAATGGTGCGAGTGGCCAGGTAAGGCTAATGATGACGACGTGGCCGACGACACCGGCCAGGAGTAAACCACGGTTGGCCTTTCGAGCCAGTAGCAGAGCAGCGTAAAGCAGTTGGAGTACAGCCACCATCAGGAAAAACAGGCCGTAGCCGAACCACTCAGTAAAATGCTCCGGTGTAACCACCAGGTGGAGCAGCCCGGCCACGGCTGATAGACCGGCCGCACGGTAGAGCCAGGCTTTCACCGGGCCAACCGATAACAAAGATAGGTTATCAGTCTGGTTAGACATAGTGTTCACTCAGGGTGGGGTCGGCGTTGGCGCAAAGTCCTTCAGCGTCTCATCCCACTGCCACTGCCGGTGTTCGGCCGACCACAGGCTTTTGAAGTACTCGATGACGGCGCGCATCTCCGCGTCGCTCAGTTGATCGCCCCAGGCTGGCATCCGCAGCGGCGAGCCCGGCCGCAGGGGGTCACCCATCCCATCCCGAATGACCTCGTACAGCACACGGTCAGAGTGATGCCAGGTGTGGCCACTGTCGTCGTGGGCCGGTGGCGGATGTAGGCCATCCGGCCCCGGCGTGGCCCAATTGGCCGCGCCTTCGGCGTTGGCCCCGTGGCAGGTGGCGCAGCGCTGTTGGTAAATCTCACGCCCCCGCGCCACTTGCACGGCGTCGAGCGTGGGATAGGGCGCCTCTGCCGCCGGGAGTGTAACCGTTCCGCCAGCGCAGGCCGCCAGACCCAGAGTGAGCGCCACCAGCCAGAGCCAAACTCTCCGGTTCATCCACCGCTTCCTGCCAATTGCCAGGTGGTAGCCCCATCGGCCGACTGCCAGACCGAACCATCGGTCAGGACGGTGAAGATGGTCTGTGGGTTGACCGGATCCAGGGCCACAGCTAATGGCTCACTGGCCAGCCCATCGCCGGCCGCTTCCCAGGTCAGGCCGCCGTCGTCGGAGCGAAACAAGCCGGCCGGGCCGGCGGTATAAACACGTTCAGGGGTGACGGGGTCAACAGCCACCGAGCGAATCATCGGGTTGGTGGGCAAACTGCCCATCGCCCGCCAGCCTCAGAAGCAATCCATACTCAGGTACGCGCCGGTCGGCGTGGAGGCGTAGAGCCAGCCCGTGTTCATGCTGCCCGGCAGGGTCGAGTGAACCAGGCCCCGCACATCGGTGTCGGCCGGGCCTCGATCGGGCACCCGTATCCAGTGTGCACCGCCATCCTCGGTCCGGTAGACCCCATCCCCCTTCAGCCAGACGTAAAGGGCTTCCCGCCGAAACGAGTGGAGAGCCAACGCGGTCACGTCCAGAGTTGGTAAGCCGGTATTGACCGCCTGCCAGTTCATGCCATCATCGTCTGAGTGCAGGACACCGAGGCCTGGGCCGCCGGCATACAGGGTAGCCGGCCGGTCTGGGTTGACCACGACGGCCGATAAACCGGCTACGGCTGGTAAAGAAACACCCTCCCAGCCGCGCCCAGCCTGCCAGCGCCATAAACCTT
>JBFMFT010000161.1:0-10391 GCA_040751925.1 Chloroflexota bacterium | reverse complement strand
CGTGAGCGTTTCCCGTTCAATCCGGTAGAGCCGGATAATTAACGGCCGGAGGAAGCGGCCGTATGAAGTGTCGGCCGGTTACTACGAATCACCAGGCTGGGGGGTAAAGCTACCCCTAACTGTAGAGCGATTCTCCAGAATCGCTCTACATTAGCCCCTGGCGAGGCAAATCCGAAAATCCTGCCCATCCGTGCCCTAATGGTGCAAAATCTGCGACAGGAACAACTTCGTCCGCTCATTCTTCGGGCTGGCAAAAAACTCGGCCGGCGTCCCCTGCTCTACAATTTTCCCCTGGTCAAAGAAAATCACCCGGTGGGCCACCTCACGGGCGAAGCCCATCTCGTGCGTGACAGCCAGGATGGTGTAGCCCTCTTTCGCCAGGTCGCGCATCACGTCCAGCACCTCTTTGATCATCTCCGGGTCCAGGGCGCTGGTCGGCTCGTCAAACAGCATCACCTTCGGCTCCATACTCAGGGCGCGGGCAATCGCCACCCGCTGCTGCTGCCCGCCCGACAACTGCCCTGGGAACTTATTAGCCTGTTCCGGGATGCCCACCCGCGTCAGCCACTTCATCGCCACTTCTTCGGCGTGGTCGCGGCTCCACTTCCGCACATGGATAGGGGCCAGGGTGATATTCTCCAGCACCGTCAGGTGTGGGAACAAGTTGAACTGCTGGAAGACCATCCCCACCTCGCGGCGGACGACGGCAATGTTGCGGATGTCGTGACTGAGGAGAACGCCATCCACGATGATTTCCCCTTCCTGATGTTCTTCCAGGCGGTTGATCGTGCGGATAAAAGTGGATTTACCCGACCCCGACGGCCCAATGATGACAATGACCTCGCCAGTCTTAACAGTCAGGCTAATACCCTTGAGGGCCTCAAAATCGCCAAACCACTTGTGTACGTTGTGGCAAATGATAATGTCTTCGGTGGTGGACTGAATCGCCATCTGTGTCTCCTGTTATCTTTCCCCCACCCCCAACCGCTTCTCCAACCGCCGGCTGTAACTGCTCATGGCCGCGCTGCCCACGTAGTAGAGGGCGGCCACGAAGATATAGGCTTCGCTCCGTACCCCCAACCACTGCGGTTGGGAGGCAATGCTATTAGCCACGCCCAGGATGTCAAAGAGGCCCACGATAGCCACCAGCGACGTATCCTTGAACAAGCCGATGAACTGGCCGACGATAGCCGGAATGACCGCTCGCAACGCTTGGGGCAAGATAATCAGGCGGTATTTGTCAAAGGTATGGAGGCCCAGGGAATCGGCCGCCTCATACTGCCCCTTCGTGATGGCCTGCAAGCCGCCGCGCACGTTTTCGGCCAGGTAGGCCGCGCTGAACAGGGCAAAGCCCCACAGCACCCGCGTCGTACTGGCAATGGTTACGTCCGGCGGCAGGAAAATAGGGAACAGGATAATCGCCATAAACAGGACGGTAATAAGGGGGACACCGCGCACAAACTCAATGTATAGCGTGCTGAAAGCGGCCACTACGTTACCCCGGAAGGTGCGCTGGAAAACGTAAGCCAAGCCCAGGACGAGCAAGGGCCAGTAAGCCAGCAACAACTCCGGCGTATTGCGGGCCGCCCGCACGTTCTCCGGCGTGCTGGTCAGCAAGCCCCAGGCGGCCACGACAATAGCTACCCCCCATATCAGCCAGGCCGGAATGCCGGTGATGCGGCTGCGCCGGCCGAGGGCCAGCAGCAGCCCTAGCGGAAAGGAGACCACAATGGCAAAGACAGAGATGATGACCGTCAGCAGCAAGCCACCCCAGAAGCGGTCGGGATTGATAGTGGCTAACGTTCCTTCTTCACCCCCCACGCCGCGCAGCAGAACGTAGCTAACGATGGGCGTCAGCAGCCAGACGTAAGTCAAGATGCGGCGAATGATTTTGCGCCCCCGGAAGCCCGGCCGGTAGACGTAAAAACTCGGCACGGCCAGGACGACCAGCATAATGAGAATCGCCCATATCCGCCAGGCATGTTCGGCCGGGAAGCGAAAGACGGCGAAGATACGCAGGTTGGCAATGACCGCCCCCCAGTTGGCCCCGGTAAAGGCGAGCGTCGCCGCCACGTCGGGGTCGGTCTCGAAGCTGGCGTTGACGACGGCGTAACTGTAGAAGCCGCGCATGGCGGCTACTATCGCCAACACCAGCAGCAAGGTAATCTGGACGTTGGTGATGGAGTTATACAGGTTGTTCTTCAGCCAGCGGACGCCGGGCGAATGGCGGCGGGTGAGATTGCCCACTACCACCAAAGTCACCGTCACCACCCACACCGCCAGGATAACGCCACTGGTGAGGGGGGCGGCGGCCAACTGCCCGGCCGTGTAGCGCACGGTCACGTAGGTCAGGAAGAGCAGCCAGGCGGTCAAATACCAGGCGCGGGTCACGTGATCGCGCACGAACTGGCCGAAATCGAAATGCACCCCTGTCCGGCGGCCGACCAGAGATTGAAGGTTTTGATAGAGTGTTGCCACAGCTACCTCATCTTTCGACCAGGGCGATGCGCTGGTTGTACCAGTTCAGCAAAGCCGAAATAGCCAGGCTAACGGCTAAATAGGAGCCCATGACAATGAGCATGACCTGAATGGCCCGGCCGGACTGGTTGAGGGTGGTGTAACTGACCGTCCACAGGTCAGGAAAGGCCACTACCTGGGCCAGACTGGAGTTTTTGGTCAGGTTCAGGTATTGGCTGGTCATCGGCGGGATAATCACCCGCAGGGCCTGGGGCAAGACAACCAGCCGCAGCCGTTGGGTTTCAGAGAGGCCCAAAGCGCGGGCCGCCTCCGTCTGTCCCCTGGGTACCGCCAGGATGCCCGCCCGCACGATTTCGGCAATGAACGCGCCGGTGTACAAAACCAGTCCGATCAAGATCGCCGAAAATTCGGGCGTCAATTTCGCTCCACCCACGAAATTCAGCCCTTCCAGGCGCGGCACAGACAGGCGCGCCGGCGTGGCCGCGATTGGCACAATGAAGTGGCCGGCGCCATCCTCCAATAATTCGCGTTCGGCCGCCAGGGTCGCCCGGTCGGCCGCGTAGACCTCACACTCCCCGGCCGCATAAGCGGCCGTCGCCTGATCAGGTCGCTCAAACCGCTCTACCCGGTAGGGGACGTTGGCCCGGCGCAATTGGGCCGTTAAGTTGGCTTCGGAGGGGGCGTTTTCCAGCACACACAGGCTCAAAGCCGCTTCGTCTACGGCTGCGGCCGTCAGCGCGCCGCCAGCTACCATCTCTTCCACGTCACTCAGGTCATCCACCTGGAGCCGGTTCTCCATGAGCGTAGCCACGTCCTCCAATTCGCGCACCCGCGCCGCCTTAGCTACCAGGATTCCCTGGTCGTTGGCGTAGGTCGTCGCCACCCGCCAGCCAATCCCGGCAATCAAGAGAAAGGAGAGAAAAGCCCAAGTCGCACGGTTCGTCGGTTTGCCGGTCTTTTCCTCGCGCCGGCCGAGCAGCAGCCACAACACCTGCGCCTGAATAATCCCCAGGACAACGAAAGCGGCCCAGGTGGTAAAGGAAGAAGTAAAGACCAGCGAGGGCAGGTTAATCCCCCGTTGGCTTAGATAGATCGGCCCACCAAGCAGTTGAATCGCCTCACGGATGGGCGGCAGCACCAGCAGCACACTGAAGTAGATGAAGAAAAGCTGCAACACCAGCGGCGTGTTCCGCATGATGTCAATGTACCAGCCGGCCAGGTTGCGGAGCAGCCAGTTTTGTGATAGCCGGGCAATTCCGGCTAATGTGCCAAGCACCGTGGCCAGGAAAATCCCCAATACCGACACCTTGACCGTGTTGAGCAGGCCAACGCCAATCGCCCGCGCATAGGAGTCGGACGGGTCGTACTCGATGGGCGTTTCGGCGATGGGGAATTGGGATTCCAGGCTCAGAAAGTCAAAGAAGCAGCGAAAGCTGGATGTCCCGTCACGGCAGATGAATTGCGATCCCCCCAATTTGTCCAGGTTGTCGGCGATGTTGCTGAGGAACCAGCCGGCCGCCGCTACAAACAAGACGACGAAACCTATCTGGGCCAGCACGCCCAGCACCCGCACGTCGCGGTAAAAGGGGATCCTCGGCGGCCGTCGTCCCGGTGCGCCAGGCGCTAACTCGGCCATGCCCACCTCGGTTGGTAATGGGTAATTGGTAATTACCAATTACCCATTACCAATCAAATCCTAACGGAACGGCGGCGCGTAGAGCAAGCCGCCTTCGGTATAGAGCGAGTTCAGGCCACGCGGCAGGTTAAACGGGGTATCCGGGCCGAGGTTACGGTTGTAGATTTCCTCGTAGTTGCCTACCTGTTTGATGACCTGGTAGCAGAAGTCGTTGCTCAGACCCAGGGCTGTGCCCAGGTCGCCTGTTTCACCCAGGATGTTCTGGATCACCGGGTCGTCACCGCCCAGGAAACTATCCACGTTGGTCGAATCCATGCCATACTCTTCGGCGGCAAACGTGCAGTACACCGTCCAGAGTACTACGTCGCCCCAGTTATTGTCGCCGTGACGGGTAAGCGGGCCAAGCGGTTCCTTCGACATCGTCTCTTCCAGGATCACGTGGTCTTCCGGCACGCTCAAGAGGATTTGCTGGGAGACCAGGCCCGAACGGTCGGTGGTGAAGCCGTCGCAAGCTCCAGAGTCGTAAGCGGCCGTCGTCTCCGGCGCGTCAGGATAGACCTTCGCCTCGAAATTGATGCCCCGCGCGCGGAACACGTCGGCCAGGTTCTTTTCGGTGGTCGTGCCGGACTGCACGCAGACCGTACCGCCTTCCAGGTCTTCCAGGGTGGTGATGCCACTGTCCTTTCGCACCATCATCCCCTGACCATCGAAGAAGGTAGTGGGGGCGAAGTCGAAGCCCAGCGAGGTGTCGCGGCTGATCGTCCAGGTCGTATTGCGGATGAGAACGTCTATCTCGCCCGATTGCAGGGTGGGGAAGCGCGACGTGCCGGTGGTGGGGATAATCTCAATGGCGTTGGCGTCGCCCAGAGCGGCCGCCGCCACCGCCTTGCAGAAATCAATGTCGAAACCGCTAAACTGGCCGCTGTCGGGGTCCAGGTAGCCAAAGCCGGGTACGCTGGCGTTGCCGCCGCACTTCAGCGTGCCGCGGTCGCGCACCGCCTTGAGGGTATCACCAGCCTCGGCGAACGTGACCGGCGCGGGCGGGGCTGCTTCGCCGGCCACTTCCACGACGCGGGTTACTTCCACCACGCGGGTCACTTCGACGGTCTCCCCACCGCCGCAGGCCACCAGAACAAACGATAGAAGGGCAATTCCCATGAGTAGGATCCATAGCTTCTTGTTCATGACACTTCTTCTCCTTATAACACGATAGTAACAATACACGTGACTACTCAGGCTCTCTGTAGAAACCAGGTTTTTGACGAGCAATCACGAAGGTTGTCCAGGGAAAAACCTGGCTTCTAGCTGATTAGTTTCTAATATGGGTAATAACACGTAAACCTTCTCGGAAGTTTCACCTCCTTCGTCCTTCGCGGGTAAGGGGTATAGATGGCAGACTCTTTCACGACGTGGGTAATGCGGGAAAGATAGGGTGTGACTGGACGGGAATGATGACCTAGTATAGCCGGGCTGGTAAAATGGGCAAGTGGCAGCGGCAAGTGACGAGTCTTACTTACCACCTGCCGCTTGCCACTTGCCACTCCCGGCCGCCCTGACAATGATCTCGACCGCCTTTTCCACCCCCTTCTCAGCCCGGAGCTTCTCACCGAACAGAGCGGCTCGCTGCCTGATTTCCGGCCGGGCTATCTGTTGAATCGCTCTGAGTAAGGTTTGTGATGTCACTTTCTTAAACGGGAGATGCAACCCCACGCCCATTTTTTCGACCCGGCCGCCCCAGAAGGGCTGGTCGCAGATAAACGAGCAAACAAGGGTTGGCACACCGGCGCGCAGGCTGGCGGCCGTCGTGCCGGCCCCGCCATGATGGACGACGTAGGCGCAGCGCGGAAAGAGCCACTCATGGGCTACCGAGGGAACAAAATAGAGCGTTTCGGAGGCCGGCCCTTCGGTCACGGCCGCCCTACTATCGCCAATAGCCACTACCGCTCGCAGCCCCATCGGGCGGGCTATGGCCTCCACCGCCCACCCCAACTCCACCAGGTTGTTGACGCCCATGCTACCGAAGCCCAGGAAGATCACCGGCGGCCCTTCTCCCATCCATTCGACCAGGGCGGCCGGCGGTGAGGCGGCCGCGGCCCCTGGCGGAAGAGTCCAATAGCCAGTCATCTGAATATCCTCTCCCCAGTCGGCCGGGCGGGGAACGACCCATGGACTATAGGCTTGTAATTTCGGCGTGGCCGCAAATAGCTGGTCAGCCCCGACCAGTGATTGACCACCCCTAGCCCGTAAGAGACGCCGGCCGGCCCGCAGGCGATAGGTGAGGCGATTGAGGAGGCGCGGCAGGTTGCGGGTGGTGATGAGCAGAAAGGGAAAGTCGGCCGTCTCCCACACCGGAAAGAGGTTGGTCAGGATGACTGGAATTTGCAGCTGCCGGGCAATGGGGATGGCCGCCCGTTGGATGGATTGATTGGTCACGACGAGGTCGCTTCCCTGGCAAGCCTGATGGATAGCCTGGCGGCGTGTGGTAGCCTCCCTGGCCCGCAGTTGGCGCACGGCTTGTACCACGCGGGTAGACCGGCCGCTGTTCAGCCAATGCCGCACCTCGGCCGCGCCAAACACGTCCTGAAGGTTTGAGCCAATAACTGTCACCGGCAGGCCGTGACCGACCACGAACCCCTGGTGGTCGCTATTCACCGCCACCGCCACCTCCACGCCGGCCTGTTGCAAAGCCAGGCCCAGGGCGACGAACGGCTGCACGTCACCCCGCGTGCCATACGTGACTAGCGTTACCTTCATCGTCAGCCTCCCGGCCGTTACGTTGCAAACCGGACAGGTTTCCGAAAACCCGTCAGGTTTTGTCCAACTTATTTCGTGGTGGATCCTTAGCAAGATGGAGGTTGACCTCCAAACTGGCCTGCACTTACCCTCGATTATACTTCAGCCTGCCCTTCGAGTCATCTTTTCACATATTCCCGAAGCGCTGCATAATACAGGCATGGCAATTGCTCCGCTTCTCGATTTGCTGTTTCACGGCAACCAGCTCAAGCGCACAGCGCGAACAGGTTGGGCGCAGCGCGGTGTTCCCAACGCTGAAAACGTAGCCGCCCATAGCTTTGGTGTGGCCTTCGCTACCGGCCTCTTAGCCCAGGTGATGGAGGAGCCAGTTGACGTAGGCAAGGCCCTGACGATGGCCCTGCTGCACGACCTTCCCGAAGGGCTGACCAGCGACATCCCTACCCCGGCTTGGGGCTACCTGCCGGCCGGTCTCAAAGCCCAGGTCGAGCGGTCAGCCATGCAGGAGATAGTGGGTCAGGGATCGCTGGCGGCCGGGCTAATGGCTCTATGGGAGGAATTAACGGCGGCCGTCACTCCCGAAGCTCGTCTCGTCCACGACGCCGACAAAATAGACCTCTATTTGCAAGCCCTCATCTACGAGGAGCAAACCGGCAATCGCCACCTGGCCGAGTTTTGGCAGGATGCGCCTGTATTCTACTTCCCCCAGGCCCGGGCCATCTACGAGGTATTATGCAGTAGACGAATGTCTGGCGAATGAAATTCGCACCAACCGCTACAAAGTCCACCTGCGCGGACTGGCCGTTAGTCGGCGTAGGCCGGCTTTACACAGGGTAGGCGCGGTTTCAGCCGCCGGCCGCTCGTAAGAGTTATAGAAGATGCCAAACCATTACCCTCTTATCCTGGCTCATGGGATTGCCCGTTTTGACGTGATCACCGAGTCTATGGCCCGGCGGTGGAAGATGACCCTGTGGGACATGAGCCGGGTCTTTGACCGCCTGCACTACTTCAAGGGGTTGCAGAGCTTCCTGCGGGGACAGGGGTTCGAGACCTACGCCACTACCGTCGGCTTCGCCGACGTCGTGGACACACGAGCCGGTCAATTAGCGGAGCAAATCAAAACCATCCTGGCCCAGACAGGTCATGCGAAAGTACATATCATTGGTCATAGCATGGGCGGGTTGGACGGCCGCCAGGCCATCGTAGACAAGGGTCTGGCTGCCCACGTCGCCAGCCTGACCACCATCGGCACACCCCACCTGGGTACCAGTCTGGCTGAGGTTGGGCTGGGTCTGGGGGGAGTGCAGGCCATCGAGGCGTTGCGGCCGTACCTCGACCTGGGTGGTTTTCGCAATCTGCCCCGCGACGTGCGCCGGGCCTTCAACGAACGCGCCCGCCACGCCGAAGCCACCAACGAAGTCATTTATCAGGTCTACGCCAGCGCGCAGGCCCCACCCCACCTGTTCCGGCCGCTTCACCTGGCCTGGCAGATCCTCCACAATCTGGAAGGCGAGAACGATGGCCTGGTGCCGGTCACTTCGCAGCTTTGGCAAAACGAACTGGTGAGTAATGGCGGCCGGGTCAAGCCCATCCGCCAGCGTCACTTTCCCTTTCCGGCCGACCACCTCAACCAGACTGGCTGGTGGGACCTGGAAGAATTAGCTGGCCTGCGTTTCTGGCTACGGGAGGCCCGCCGCCAAAAGCAGGACTTTGAGGCCAGGGTCAAAGCGGTCTACCTGCAAATCGCCCACGACGTGCAGGCCCTCTGAAATTCTACCCTTGACGGCCGTTACCATCGTATGCTAAACTCTTGTCATTATGTATAGGTCTGTATTATTACAGACGAGTGATTTCAATTGAGGAGCAATCGCAAAATGCCTACGACTTCACCAGCTACAGTAACAGCCTCGGAGTTGCAACGGGCGTCTGGCAAAGTGCTGAAAAGGGTAGCTATAGGCAAAGAACACCTGATCATCGAACGGGACGGCTATCCGGTGGCCGTTATCATCGCTTTTCCAGAGTATGAACAAATAATGCGTGAGCGGGCCCTGGTCGCTCATCGTGATCTGGTAATCGCTCTAGGGCGAGAGGCCGAGCGACAGGGCCTGACCGAGGAGCAATTACTGGCTGAACTCGAGGGGGACAAACAAGTGGTGTATCAGGAGATGTATGGCAACCAACACGACTAATCTACGGGTAATGTTGGACGCCAATGTGCTTATTGCTGGCATTGTCTGGCCCCGTTGGCCCTATGAAGTTCTCCGCCATGCGTTGCTGGGAGATTTCCAACTAACTCTCAGCCAATACGTCATCAATCAGGCTCGGCGACGGATCGAGAATCGCTTTCCAACTCATGTTCAACGACTTGAGGAGTTCCTGCGGGATAGCGGATTTGAACCAGTGGGTGAGCCGACCGTTGAGCAACTTGTCCAATATAAACGTCTAGTTCGAGATGAAACGGATGTGCCTATTGTATTGGCCGCCTTGAATGCCAGCGTTGATTACCTAATCAGTGAAGACAAAGACCTTACTACAAGGGATGCAACAACGGCCGAACTGCACAAGCATTTGACTATCCTTTTGTCAGGTACCTTCTTGCGCGAGGTCATGGGCTGGACTAGCGAGGAGCTAGAAAACGTCCGAGGGCGGACTTGGCGGGACCTAGCTTGAGACGGGGAACAGATGGCAGATTATCGCCGGGTCGTTCATACGGAGACCGGCCGCGTCCTGCTCGAACAGGCCCGTTGGTGTGAGACGTTTGGCAGCAAGCTACGCGGCTTCACCTTCCGACGAAGGCTACGACCGGGTGAAGGACTGGTGCTAGTGGAGCAAACAGACGGCCGCCTGGCGACAGCCATCCACATGCTCTTCGTCTTCTGTGATTTGGGGGTGATTTGGGTCAATGCGGCCGGGCAGGTCGTAGATACGCGCCTGGCTCGCCCCTGGCGGCCGCTCTACCTCCCCCACGCTCCCGCCCGCTACGTCATCGAGGGCCAGCCAGACCTGTTAGGAAAGGTGGCGGTAGGCGATCACCTCCGCTTTGGGCCGGGCTGATCCATCGTGAGCGGCCGAAACTGATCCATTTTCGGCAACAGATAGACAGCGGATAGCCGGGCCGTCATCCGTCTATTCGCTGTTCATTCGCTGCCTAGACTGCCACGTTGTGGTATGATTGGGGTGGTTAGGGCCTTATGCGTAAGCAGTTTTCCCTTCTGAGCAAGTTGACCCTCCGCAGCCGGTGGCTGGTGGTGGGCATGGGCATTAAGCATTGGCTGTTGGTATTGGCGGCGGGGGCCAGCCTCTCCGGCCTGGGCATCTTCCACCTGATTCGCTTCGTCTACGACCAGGAGATTATTCCCCGGCCGCTCTATGACCTGCTGACTTTTCAATTCCTACCCATCTGGCTGAGGATTCTGGCTCCCATTGTTCTGGGAGTGCTGGTGATTCTGGTAACGGTGGCGAAAATCGGGGCGAACCTGATCGAGCCGTTCCGCCGGCCGGACGAAAATATCATTGAGTCGCTTTA
>JBFMFT010000160.1:0-10406 GCA_040751925.1 Chloroflexota bacterium | reverse complement strand
CGGCCAGGACTAGCTGGCGCAGGGGCGCGGAGGTGCGGGGGGGCAGGGGGGAGGAGGTGAGGGGGCGAGGGAGTGAGGTCTCCCCTGCTCCGCTGCTCCCCTGCTCCGCTGTCGCCAGGCCAGCTTGCTTCAGCAAATCAGCCTCGTATGTCTGGCGTTCAACGTAGGCGGCCGATCCGTCCAGGTTGGGCGTCGCTTCGATGCTGGCGACGAAGGTGAAGGATTCGCCGGGGGCTAAAGTGATCTGAAAGGCCCCGGCGCATAGGTGGTCCTCGATGGCCGCTAATCCGCGATTGGCTTCGCGGATGAGGAAGAAGCGGTAATACCAGTCGTGTTTCGGCTCGGCCGTCGCCCGGTCACTCAACAGGTAAAAAGGGGTGGCCCCATCGTAGGCCACCACCCGCAAACCATGATCTACCGGCTCGACCCGCATTTGCCAGTTGTTGGCCCGCGTTTCGCTGTGATAGCTGCGGTAATTGACCAGGGCTTTCGCGCTCAACGTCACCGGCAGGCAGGCGCGATGCAGGGTGTAATGGACGTAAGTGGTATTCGCGCCCGGCCGCATCCAAATACGCTTTTCCAGGAGGGCGTCACTGAAGGCAAACGTCCAGACAGGGGTTGTGCCTTCGAGATGAAAGCGTTCAATGTACTTGTGGCCGCCCGGCTCTGTGACCACGCCGACCCAACTGTTGTTGTAGAGGGGGTACTCCTTACCGGCGCAAGTGACCGTTTCGTCGAGCTTGCTGACCAGGAGGGTGCGGCCGACCGGCGGTTGCAGGGCGGCCAGGAGCAGGCCATGATAGCGGCGGGTCAGGACGCCGGCAATGGTGCCTGAAGCGAAGCCGCCTATCCCATTTGTCACCAACCACTCACGCCGTTCGGCGTTCCCTAAATCGCTGGCAATATCCCGCCCAAAATCAACGGTCATATCGGAATTAGATCAGGCGTACCGGTCGGTTCTCTAAATAAGATTGGCGGGCGGCCAGACCGATTGCGACAGGAATCCGGCCGTCCAACCCCGTTACCGGAGAGGGGGTGTCGTTGACTACGCACTCGACGAACGCCTGCATTTCGGCCACGTAAGCGTCCATGTACCGTTCCAGGAAGAAGTAAAGAGGGAGGGAAGCATGGGCGCCATCAGCGTTGTAGAAAACGTGTGTGTCGGGAGTGTTGTTGGCGACGGCGACCATCCCGGCCGAACCAAACACCTCTACCCGCTGGTCGTAACCATACACCGCCTGACGGCTGTTGTCAATAGTGCCGATGACACCGTTGCGAAATTTGAGGATAATGACCGCCGTATCCACGTCACCGGCCGCGCCAATGGCCGGGTCTACCAGGACGGCGGCGGCCGTATAGACTTCCTCCACCTCACTGCCGATCAGAAAGCGGGCCATGTCGAAGTCGTGGATGGTCATGTCCAGGAACAGGCCGCCGGAGACTTTGACGTATTCGATGGGCGGGGGAGCCGGGTCGCGGCTGGTGATCCGCAAGAGGTGAGGGCGGCCGACTTTGCCGGCCGCCACCAATTCGCGCACTTTGCGAAAGTTGGGGTCGAAGCGGCGGTTGAAGCCAACCAGGAGTTTGACGCCGGCCGCCTCTACCGCTTGTAAGGAGGCGTCAATGCGGCCGAGGTCGTGGTCAATCGGTTTCTCGCAGAAGATATGCTTGCCGGCCGCCGCCGCCGCCTGGATGATGGGGGCATGGGTGTCGGTGGCCGAACAGATAGCGACGGCGTCAATAGTGGAGTCGTCCAGGAGGTCACGGTAGTCGGCCGTCACTACTGGCGTGTGGAAGCGGCCGGCCAGTTCTTGGGCGGCCGGCCGGTCGACGTCGGCGACGGCCGCCAGTTCTGCCCCGGCGACCCGCGTGGCAATGGTTTCGGCGTGAATCTTGCCGATGCGGCCGGCCCCGATGACGCCGATGCGTATTCTTTTCATAAGGATTGTCCTATTGGCCGTGAAACGTGATGCGTGAAAAATTCCTCTCACGTTTCACGTTTCACGTCTCACGCTTCACCGATCTACAAGCCGATGCTCCGTAAGTAGGCCCGGTTGCGCTGCGCGCTTTCTTTGGGTGTGCCTAGACCGGGAAGAACGTCTTGTTCGACGACGATCCAGCCGTCGTAGTTCATGGCCTGCAAAGTGTCTCGCACGACGGCAAAGTCCACTTCCCCCTGGCCCAACTCGCAGAAGATACCGTGCCGGACGGAGGTAAAGTAGTCCCAACCCTCAGCGCGGGCTTGGGCGGCGACCTCGGGGTGGCAATCCTTGAAGTGAACGTGCCAGAGGCGGCCGGCGTAGCGCTGTAAACCCTCTACCGGATCACCGCCGCCAAAGCGGTAATGGCCGGTGTCGAAGCAGAGGCCCAGGAGATCGGGATGGGTCAGGTCGAGCAACCGTTCGACTTCGGCCGGAGTCTCCACGAAACCGGCGCAGTGGTGGTGAAAAACGGTGCGGAGGCCGGTTTCGTCCAGCACGGCGCGGGCCACTTTTTCCGCGCCCTGGGCAAAGACGGCCCATTGCGCTTCGTCCAGGCCGTGTTCCGGCCGTATCCGGCCGGCGTGTTGGGTGCGCGTCGGATGCTTGCCGTTGTCGTCGGCCAGGACGATGAAGGGTGGGTTCAGGCCAGGTTGGCGCACGGGAGCTGAGGAGCGGGGGGGCGGAGGTGAGTTCTCCCCTGCCCCTCTGCTCCCCTCCTCCCTTGCGCCCTTTGCGCCTGTGCGTGAGACCTCTTCCGTAACGGCCGCCAGCAAGCGGGCGGTGCGGACGGCGACGGCCGCGCCCTGCTCGTGAGCGGCCGGGTTCGCCAGGGCCACCGGCACAAACGCGCCTAACAGGGCCAGTCCGCGCTGGCTCAATTCCTGTTTGAGTACGTCGGGGTCGGTAGGCATGAAGCCCCAGTCGCCTAACTCGGTACCGGCGTAGCCCGTCTCGCGCATTTCGTCCAAGACCTGGGCGTAACCGGCCGCCTCCCCCTCCAGATCAAACTCCAATACCCCCCAGGAGCAAGGTGCGTTGGCTACTTTAATCATACTTCATGTGACTGCCTTTGAATCGCGAATGAGGCGAATCAGCGAATGGCGCGAATGATGGGAGTCTCAGGCAAAGGCGCAAAGACGCTAAGAGAAAAATCCTTTGCGCCTTGGCGTCTTTGCGTGACCAAAAATGCTTGCTGACCATCTACTATTCGTGTCATTCGCCCATTCGCCTCATTCGCGATTCAGAATTGGCGTGACCACTCGCGCGGCCAGCGTTCGACGACCACTTTGGTTTGGGTGAAAAACTCGACCGCGTGTTTACCCTGGCCGTGCAAGGCGCCGAAGAAGCTATCTTTCCAGCCACTAAAGGGGAAGAAGGCCATCGGCGCGGCCACGCCGATATTGATACCGATATTGCCGGCCGCCGCCTCGTAACGGAACTGGCGGGCGGCAGAACCACTATTCGTAAACAGGCAGGCCATGTTGCCGTACTGGCCGCTGTTGACGAAGCGGATGGCCTCGTCAATGGTGTCTACGTGAATCAGACTCAAGACCGGGCCGAAGATTTCCGTGCGGGCAATCTCGCCGGCCGGGTTGACATTGCGGAGGATGGTCGGCCGGACAAAGTGGCCGTTCTCGTAACCGCGAATGGTGGGGTGACGGCCGTCAATCAACAGTTCCGCCCCCTCGTCCGCCCCCTTCTGGATCAAACTCTCGACGCGAAGCTGGCTCTGCCGGCTGATGACCGGCCCCATCTGCACGCCGGAGTCCAGGCCATAGCCGACCACCCGGCTCACGGCCGCGTCGGCCATCGCCTCGGTAAAGGTGTAGCGAGCCTCGCCCACCGTCACGGCCACCGAGGCGGCCAGGCAGCGTTGCCCGGCGCAGCCAAAGGCGGAATCGGCCGTAATTCGTGTCGTCATCTCCATATCCGCATCCGGCAGGACGATCAGGGGGTTTTTGGCCCCGCCCTGGGCCTGCACCCGCTTGCCGTTGGCCGAACCGCGACTGTAGATGTACTGGGCGACGGGCGTGGAGCCGACGAAACTGATGGCCTTGATTGCCGGATGGTCGAGAATCCCATCCACCGCTTCTTTGGCCCCGTTGACCAGGTTGACCACGCCCTTTGGCAAACCAACCTGCTCCAACAGGGGGAAGACCTTTTGCATGGTCAGAGGCACTTTTTCGGAGGGCTTGACGAGGTAGGTGTTGCCGCAGGCCAGGGCGTAGGGCAAGAACCAGAAGGGAATCATGCCGGGGAAGTTGAACGGGCAGACGGCCGCGCACACGCCCACTGGCTGGCGAATCATGTATTCGTCTATGCCACTGGCGATATCCTCCGCCACGTCACCCATCATCATGGTCGGGATGCCGCAGGCCACTTCCACGTTCTCGATAGCCCGTCGCATTTCGCCTTTGGCTTCGGCCAGGGTCTTGCCGCACTCCACCGTAATCGTGCGAGAGAGGTCCTCGAACTGTTCTTCGAGCAGGTTCTTGAGCTTGAAAAGGTATTGGATTCGTTCAGGGGCCGGGGTGCGCCGCCAGGCGGGGAGAGCGCGGGCGGCCGCCTCGGCCGCTTCGGCGACCTCGGCCGCCGGCGACAGAGGCACGCGCCCCAAGACCTCGGTCGTGGCCGGGTTGATCACGTCCAGATATTCCTGAGCGGCCGACGGCCGCCACTCGCCATTGATGTAGTTAAGTATCTTCATAGGACACCTTTCGCGGGGATTGGGGGATTAGGGGATTCTTTCTAAGCCTAAATCCCCCAATCCCCTAATCCCCGCCCCATGTCACTCATAAATATCCCCATTCGGCTTCATGGCCCCACGCAGGTGGGCATTGGTGAAGATAGCCCCTTCCAGGTCGGCCGCAAACAGGTTCGCCCCGTGCAGGTTCGCCCCGGTGAAGTCTGCGCCGTTGAGAATGGCTTCCTTGAGGACAGTACGCAGCAATGAGGCTTCACCCAGATTGGCGTTGGTCAGATCGGCCGCTGTCAGGTGGGCGTCGCGCAAATTGGCTTCATAAAGGGTAGCCCCAGTCAGGTTGGCCGCGTTCAACACGGCCGAGCGCAGCGTGGCCCGCGTGAGGGTCGCGTTGACCAGGGAAGCCCCTTGCAGATTGACCTTTTCTGCCTCGACCCCTTCCAGATTCGCCCCTTCCAGGTTGGCCCCGGCCAGATTCGCTCCTTCCAGGTTAGCGTTGCTCAAATTGGCCTGGCCGAGATTGGCCTCCCGTAAGTCCGCGCCGCTCAAGTCCGCCCCTTTCAGGTACGCGCCATAGAGGTTGCAACCGGCCAGCCAGAGGGGTTTCGGCCGGTTCAGTAGATCATAGATTTGCCAGGGATTCAAGTCGGCCATCTGTTCTTTCCTAAATGAACAATGAACAATGAACAATTGCCCATTGTTCATTGTTCATTGTTCATTGTTCATTGTTCATTGACAATTCGTGCGTCAGGGCATCCAATTCGTCGGCCCCGGACATCATGCGTACCATTTCCTCGCGGCTAAGTTCCTCTTTGGTGAATGTGCCAAAGCTCTGGCCGCGCTTGAGAATGGTGAAGCGGTCGCCCACAGCGTAGGCGTGGTGAGGGTTGTGGGTGATGAAGACGACGGCGATGCCCCTGGCCCTGGCCTGGGCGATGTAACGCAAGACAACGCCGGCTTGTTTGACACCCAGGGCGGCCGTCGGCTCGTCCAGGATCAACACCTTCGCCCCGAAGTGGACAGCGCGGGCAATCGCCACCGACTGCCGTTCACCGCCAGAGAGCGTGCCGACCGGCTGTGAGGGGTCACGAATGTCAATGCCCATCCGCTTCAATTCCTCGCGGGCCACCTTGTCGGCAAATTTCACGTCGAACCGCTTGAACAGCCAGCGACCCCTCGTTGGCTCAGAGCCGAGAAAGAAGTTGCGCGAAATGCTCATCAGGGGAATCATCGCCAGGTCTTGATAGACGGTGGCAATGCCATGATTCAAGGCATCGCGGGGCGAGTCGAAATCCACGTGCTTGCCTTCGACGTAATACTCCCCCTTATCCGGCTTATGCACCCCAGACAGGGTTTTGATCAGCGTGGACTTGCCCGCGCCATTGTCCCCCAGCAGGCACATCACTTCGCCCGCGTGGACGTTCATCGAAACACCGCTCAGGGCTGTCACGTTGCCAAAGAACTTATGGATGTCCCGCACGTCAATCATCGGTGTGCCGTTGGCAGTCATCTCCGCGCCTCCTCCGCCCGCCGGCGAATGAAGTTATTCACCAGGACGGCAATAATGAGCATCGCGCCCATAAACACCTGGAACCAGTCGGCGTCCACCCCGGCAAAGACAATACCCTGGCGCACCATGCCAAAGATGAGCGCGCCCAGGATGGCCCCCACGGCCGAGCCGTAGCCGCCGGTCAGCAACGTACCACCAATGACGACGGCAATGATGGAAATGAACTCTTGGCCTTCACCGCGTTTGGTGTCGGCCGACTTCACCACCGCGATCTGAATCGTCGCCACCAGCCAGGCGGCAAAGGCGGTCAGCATGAACAGGCCAATCTTCACCCGGTCAACCGGCACGCCCACGTTGCGGGCGGCGGCGGCCGCGCCCCCCGCGCCGAAGATCCAATTGCCGACGGACGTGCGGAGCAGCAGCCAGGTCGCCAGACCGGCGAAAGCCAGCCACCAGAGGATCGAGATGGGGAAGCCGACGCCGGCCAGGGTAATGTCCGCGCCGAAGATAGCTCGCAGGACGGCGTAACCCGGCGCGCTGTCCAGGCTGCCGAGTTGGGTGCGGCCGGTCATCAGGCGCATGAAGGCGATGGTCAAACCGCGAATGATGAACAACCCGGCCAGGGTAATGATGAAAGACGGTAGTTTGGTCTTGTTGACCATATAGCCGTTGACAAAACCCACGCCCAAAGCCAGCGCCAGGGCGATAAGTGAACTCAGGTAGAGTGGCACGCCGAGTACCGTACTCAAGATCGCCATCACCACCCCGGCGAAGCCGAGCATGGAGCCAATGGACAGGTCAAATTCTCCCCCAATCATCAATAGAGAAACGGCCACGGCCAGAATGCCTAAGTGGGAGGAGACCTCCAGGTAGCTGGCTGTGCCGCGCAAACTCAGGAAGCCCTCGGGGGCAATAATGGCAAAGAAAATCCAAACGAGAATGGCGCCGCCGGCCGCCCCTAGCTCCGGCCGGCTGAGTAGACGCTTCAATAGACTGGATTCGGTGAGACGTTCGTCTCTGGCCTTCGTGGCGGACGCTGTGGCGGCCATCGTTCCTCCTTTTCCGAAAGCGGGGATTTGGGGATTGGGGGATTTTTCTTAAGTTCAGTCCCCTAATCCCCTAATCCCCGCAACATTCTAGCGGGTGCCGGCCGCGCTGAGTTCGATCACGGCGGCGGCCGTCGCCTGGGTGACAAAGCCAGGGCCGGTCATCAACACGTCATTGGCAATCGTGTTCAAGTTGGTATTGAACAGGGTCAGCAGGACGATGGGCAGGTAGCCCTGGATGTACTGCTGCTGGTCAATCGCAAAGAGCATATTGCCGTCGCGGATGGCCGCTAATACCTCTGGTGACAGGTCGAAGGTAGCCAGCTTGATGGCGCCGAGCATACCACCTTCCTCCAAAGCGGCCATAGCCGGAGCGGAGCCGGTCGGGCCGAGGGTGAGAATGCCGTCAATGTCCGGATTAGCCGTTAAGGCCCCGGCGATGCGCTGCTGGGCGTCGGTGGGGTCGGCCAGGTCAACGGCCAGCACTTCCACCGTCGCCCCGGCGGCCGTCATGGCATCGGTGAAGCCCTGGCAGCGCAAGTCAAGGGCCACGTTGCCCACTTCCTGGTTGACACACAGGGCATTCTTAACCCCGGCCGCCGCCATGCGCTCACCACCGCCCAAGCCAGCCTCGTACTCGGTTTGGCCGACGTGAACCATCACCCCCAATTCCTCAGCCACGTCACTGCCGGAGTTCATGGAGATAACCGGAATACCGGCGGCGACGGCCGCCTTGATCGAATCGCCCAAAGCGTCCGCGTCGGGAATGGAGACCACCAGCCCGTCCGGGTTAGAGGCGACGGCCGCATCAATCAACTGCGACATGGCTACCATGTCGAAGGTCTGGGGAGCCTGGTACTCGACGGTCACTTTCATATCCTGGGCGGCGCGATCCACGCCGTTCTTCACAACGGACCAGAAGGGATCAGAAGCCTGGCCGTGACTGACGACGACGATGCGAATATCGGCCCGGTCTTTCTGGGCGAAGGTCACGCCGGTGGCAATGACCAGGAGCAGCAGAACCAGATAAATGGCAACAGGTTTCTTATAGCGAGACATTGTTCCTCCTTTCTAAATGAACAATGAATAATGAGACAATGAACAACGGTATCACCATTGTCCATTGTTCATTGCTAATTGTTCATTGTGCTTTACCGCGTGCCGGCCGCGCTCAGGTCAATGACCGCGGCGGCCGTCTCCTGGGTCACAAAACCAGGGCCAGTCATCAACACGTCGTTGGCAATGGTGTTCAGGTTCTCACCAAAGAGGGTAAGCAGCACAATGGGTAAGTAGCCCTGGATGTACTGCTGCTGGTCAATGGCGAAGAGCATATTGCCGTCCCGAATGGCCGCCAGCACTTCCGGCGACAGGTCAAAGGTCGCCAATTGGATTGTGCCGAGCAGCCCGGCTTCTTCCAGAGCGGCCATCGCCGGCGCGGAGCCAGTCGGGCCAAGCGTGAGAATACCATCAATGTCCGGGTTGGCGGTCAACGCGCCAGCGATACGCTGTTGGGCGTCGGTGGGGTCGGCCAGGTCAACGGCCAGCACTTCCACCGTCGCCCCGGCCGCCGTCATCGCGTCGGTAAAGCCCTGGCAGCGCAGGTCAAGGGCCACGTTGCCCACTTCTTGATTGACGCACAGAGCGTTTGTAACCCCGGCCGCCGCCATGCGCTCACCACCGCCCAGACCAGCCTCGTACTCGGTCTGGCCCACGTGAACCATCACGCCTAGTTCTTCGGCCACGTCACTGCCGGAGTTCATGGAGATAACCGGAATACCGGCGGCGACGGCCGCCCGGATGGAATCACCCAAAGCATCGGCGTCGGGGATAGAGACGACCAATCCATCAGGCTTGGAAGCGACGGCCGCGTCAATCAATTGCGACATGGCGACCATGTCGAAGGTCTGTGGGGCCTGGTATTCGACCGTGATACCCAGGTCAGAAGCGGCCTGGTCTACGCCATTCTTCACCACCGACCAGAAGGGATCGGACGCCTGGCCGTGACTGACGACGACGATGCGGATGTCGCCCCTGGCCTTGACACCACCGCCACCGGCGGCCGGTTCGCCACCAGACGGCTCCGTCGTTTCAGCGGCCGGTGGTTCGGTGGCTTCGGCGGCCGGGGTCTCCTGGGTGGTGGTCTCGCCGCCACCACAGGCGGCCAGAACCAACACCAGGGCGAGCAACAATAAGAATAATTTGCGGGAACTCAACATGGTCTTTCCTCCTTCTCACTCTAAATTGGATTTTCTGCTAGAATGTGTGTGTTTGAGACGATAACGTATCTTTTGTTCTTGGCTAAGATCACCTCCTCGCTGCCCGCTGGACGCCGCCCAATGTTGTACATTTACAAATTAAACCAGATATTGGGAGGCTATCCCGGCAGCGGATGAACAACGGATAAGCGGATAGCCATTCTGTCCATCCGCTTATCTGCTGTTCATCCGTTGCCAGAACTGCCATACCTGTGTTAATCCGTTAGTATACAACAACCACAGGCCGAGAATACAAGCTCGCAGGTTGGTCTGGATTTGTCAATCCAGACCGAGCATAGAAGCTCAAAGGGGATTGACAAATCCCCGTTGGTTGGTCTGGATTTGTCAGTCCAGACCGGGCGCAGTATATGTCAATGAACATCGTTCACCCACACCGGCCGCCCTTCGTCCAGGGAACGAGTAGCGGCGATGCCGATGGCGGCGGCGGCCCGCGCATCCTGGCCGGTGACGGCGACTGGCAGTTCGTCGGCGACGGCCGTGACGAAGGCCCGCAATTCGGCCGCGTAAGCGTCGGCAAAACGCTCCACAAAACCCGGAATGGTATCGTAGCTGACATTATTTGGCTTGAGCAGCAAAGTAGCCGTGCGCTGAAGGCCGCCAATCATTAAACTGCCTTCAGAGCCGATGACCTCGGTGCGGATGTCGTAGCCATAGCGGGCGTTGCGGCTCAGGTCTACGTTGCCGACTGCGCCGCTGGCAAAGCGCAAGTTGACCACCGCGTTGTCAATGTCGCCCACGTCTCGAAGTTCGGGGAAGACCAGGCACTCGCCTTCGCTGTAGACGCGGGTGACTTCGCTGCCCATCAGCCAGCGGGCCAGGTCGAAATCGTGGGCGCCCATGTCGGCAATGAGGCCGCCGCTGTTCTGCCGTTGGGCGTATTCCAGCGAGGTG
>JBFMFT010000016.1:0-24336 GCA_040751925.1 Chloroflexota bacterium | reverse complement strand
TGAATAGCCCCCGCCGGCCGAAGCCTCCCGCACCAGGCGCACCAGCAAGTCCAGAGGCGAACCAAAAGGCAGAAAGACCAGGCCGCTCAGGAGCAGGCTGGCGGCCGGAGCGACCAGGCTAAAGCGCAGGCGGTCAGGCCCAGGTGTCAGTCGCCGCCAGGTCGCCAGGAAAAAGAGAGGCAGGGCCAGTAGGCCAATCAGCTTGCTCAAAGCCCCCAGGCACATCAAGGCAAAACCAGCCGCCGGCCGCCGCCAGCCGTCTTGCCCCATCAGCCAGGCTCCCCCTAGCAGCCAGACCAGCATTAGCCAGTCGTTGTGTCCATTGGCGACGAAGGTCAGCAGGAGGGCTGGATTCCAGGCCCATAATAGGGTACGGCCGACCCGCACGGCCGGTTCTTGCCCCTTGAGATGCAGCCAGATGAACGCGCTCAGGGTCAGATGACCCATTAGCCCTAACCCCTTGAAGGTGAGCAGGGCCAGCAGCAGGTTTTGACCAGCCAGCACGGTGACACTGGCGGCCGTCATCTCCCACAGAGGGCCATAGGGAGAAGTTTCGTCGGCCCACTCGCCGGCCAACGGGGCATAAGGATCATCGGCCAGCGTGACGGCCGCTACCTGGTAGGGACTCTCGTGATAGACGCTGGTGATCCGGCCGCGAATAAAATAACGGTACAAGTCGGTTGAATTGAATGGAAACGTGAACAGGAGCGGTAGGCCGAAGACGGCCGTGACTATCAGAATACTTGCCACCTGCCACCTGCCACTTGCCTGATTTTGGATTTTGGATTTTGGATTTTGGTTGTCGCCTGCCACTCGCAAGCCAGCGGCTTGCGCTACCTGCCACTTGCCACTTGCCACCTGCCGATAGGCCAGCCAATACAAACCGTACAGCCCCCCAAAGAGGGCCGCATAGGCCAACCCGGCCGCCAGCGAAGGCGTAAACGTCCGCACGTCCGGCGGAGGCGCATCGTCATAATGGGCCAGGAGGGGAAAAGCCAGGGCCAGCAGCCCATAGCCGGCCAGACTCAACAAAATCAGCCCCCCCACAAACAAACGACTACGCTTCACGCCAGCAACTCTCAACAAACAATAAACAATTGTTCATTGTTCATTGTTCATTGTTCATCGTCAAACCTCACGTAATGGCTGCAAAAGCTGTTCGACCCAGGCCGCCTCCTCTGGCGACAGGTCTGGCTTGGGCGGTGGCTGGCGGTAGTCAATCCGCAGGTCATAGGCCGCCCGGTCGTACAGGGCGTGAATGGCCCGGCCGAGGGCCAGTGGCGCGTCGGGGTCTGGCTCAAGTAATGGCAGTGGCACAACAGGAATGGCCTCCTGCAACCGGATAGGCCATATTTCTACGTCCGGCCGGTCTTCGGCCCGGCTCAAGAAGATAAAGTAGGGCGCGTCGGGCAGGGGAGTAGCCAACGGCACACGCCGGCCGCTGCGAATAAAATCAATTTCCAGGAGATGAACACTGGTGCGTAATAGCGTCCGCCGCTTCCGCCGGTACTCCTCAAAGGCCTCCCGGCCGGGGCGTTTGTTGACCGGCGACAATATCTCAATCACGGTGATCAGGTCGTCGGTACTGACTTCGCGGATTTCAATACGCTGCTCCCGCACGGGTATTTCCAGGGTCTCCTGACCAATGAGTGGGGCCGGGGCGATGGCGACGGCCGCGCCGCCAATCGCTCGATCATCTAGCTTGTAGATACCCACGTCCGGCTCGAGCCAACGTGTTTTTTCGATAACCACTTCGTCGTATATCAAACGTGGGGTCAAGGCGGCGTAATAGCGCGGCCGTAGATTTGGTGTTAGTTGATCCTGAATTTCATTAGCCAGCTTGGAATGAAAGTCTTCCCAAATAGTACCAGCTTCTAAATAAGGATCCATTCCGGGAAATGGGGATGGCATAAGAACCTCCAATTGGAGTAAGAGATTACTCTTACTCTACCCTCTCACTCGTACTCTGTCCAATATATGCCGGGTGGTTTCACCCTTCACCCTCGCCACGTCGTCCTGGTACTTGAGAATAACGCCCAGAGTCTCATCCACTACGCTCACGTCCAGGGCCTGCTGGTCGAGGGCTACCAGCGCGGCCGTCCAATCCAGCGTTTCAGCCACCCCCGGCACTTTGTAAAGGTCTACCTGGCGTAACTCCTGAATGAACCCTGTCACCTGGCGAGTCAGTTGCTCGCCGGCCTGGGGAATTTTAGCCCGCACGATTTCCAGTTCCTTCTCGAAAGGGGGGTAGTCAATCCAATAATAAAGGCAACGGCGTTTCAGGGCGTCGTGGACTTCGCGGGTGCGGTTGGAGGTGAGAACCACCACTGGCGGCCGGGTCGCTTGAATCGTGCCGATTTCAGGAATCGTAATCTGGAAGTCGGACAGAATCTCTAACAGAAACGCCTCAAACTCCTCGTCGCTGCGGTCTATCTCATCCACCAATAGCACCGGCGGCCTATTCTGGCTGCTTTCGATGGCTTGCAGGAGCGGCCGGGGTAAGAGAAATTCCCGGCCGAACAATTCCGCTTCCGTCGGCCGCTCCCCCCGCGCTTCCAGCAGCCGGATGTGGAGCATCTGCCGGGTATAGTTCCATTCGTAGACCGCGTGGTGTACGTCTAACCCTTCGTAGCATTGCAGGCGAATCAAGCTGGTTTGCAGGAGGCTGGCAATGACCTTAGCCACCTCCGTCTTGCCCACTCCGGCCTCCCCTTCCAGAAAGAGCGGCCGGCCGAGCCGTAAAGCCAGAAAGACGGCCGTCGCCAATCCCCGGTCAGCCACGTAGAGTTGTTCGCGCAACGCCGCTTGCAGTTCGTCAATTGAGTTAAGATTCATCTTGTATGCCGGGATTGTTATGCACAGAAACCAGGGTTTTCCCTGGTAAGCAAGCGCGATTACGCGCAAAAAACCTGGTTTCTATAGTTAGCCTAAACCGTTGCCTGTCAAGAACAGTAGAACACGCCAGGCGTCATACGCAATACGCAACACGTATGGTATAGTATATCTTAAATCATTCCTGGACGTGAGAAAGATGCCTTTACATCACTGGCCTAATCCGCGCGTTCCCTGGCGCAGCTTTCACAAGCATTGGGTGGTTAAGCTGGTTGAGCATCTAAACCAGGAGACCTTACCCCCTGGTTTCCGCGCCCGGCCGACTGAACTCCTGGTGGGTATCGAACCGGACGTATTGCTTTTGCAGGCGGCCGATCCACCTGGCAATGGCTGGCAGCCTCCTCAAACAAAGCTGGCGGAGGCCACCCTAACGGCCGTCCTGCCGCCCCCGGCCGAACTCCCTATCGTGGGCATTTACAGCGCTTACGACAACACACGCCTGGTCGCCGCCATTGAACTGGTCTCACCTGGCAACAAAGACCGCCCCGAAGCCGTGCAAGCCTTCGTGGAAAAGGTGCTGTTTCTGCTTCACGATGGCGTTCACGTGGTGGTCGTAGATGTCATCAATCTGCCCCACTTGTCCTTACGCCAGCCACTTCTACGCCGCCTGGCGCTAGAAGCGGCGACGGCCGGGCAGCCCTTGTGGGCCTGTAGTTATTGTTCGCTGCCGGGTAGTGAGCCACGGCCGCACTTGCGGGTGGAAGAATGGGCCTACCCCCTGGCTTACAGCCAACCCCTACCGGCCGTGCCCCTTTTTCTACGCGCCGATCAGTTGTGGGTCATGGTTGACCTGGAAGCGTCTTACCAGGCCACGCTGCGGGCCGGCCGCTACGAGCCAGCCTGATCATCCTTCCTTGAGGTAGAACACCTTGCCCTTCGCCACGAAGGGTAAGTGCCGGCCCGCGGGCAAAAGGATCTGGTTCTATTCTTCCTGTTCGTCAAAATATGACCAGCTATCTAATTCCGGTGGTTCGATCCCCAATTGGGTCAGTATCGCCATAATTTGGGCGCGGTGTTCGGTGGCGTGGTTGATCACCTGAGTCAGAATAATGGCCTTTGGCACTTCGCGCGGTGTGCCATCCCAGTCTATTTGTACTGCGTCGCCGGCTTGCACCTTTGTCGCCCACTCTATTAAGCCCAGGCCGGTCGCCCGCGCCGATTCCACCATTTCCGCTATCGCCAGAGGCGGCGCACCGGCCGGGCGGCGGCGCGGCTGGCCGGTGCTGATGCGCGAAAAGTATGATTGCTCGGCCGTGACAATGTGTTGCAAGGTGTCATGGATGGAGCCAAAGGTACCAACCACGCTGGCATTCAGTTGTTCATCCGTCAACTCCGCGCACCGTTCGAGTAGACGCAGATTTGCCCACAGGTTGTGGCTAAACAGGGTCGTGAGGGTATCGGTCGGTTTCATACGTCTCCTTATTGGGTCATTCTGGTTGAATCGAGAAGCTACTTCCTTACGCCATCTGGTTGAGGCGAATCCAGCGCGCACAAATCGGCCCGGCCGCTCGCCAGCACCCCGTTCACGTCGCCCAGCGTAATCAGGCCGCCGCCGGCCAGGGTGAGGATGCCAGTCTCATTCCGCAGGCGGTCGCTGAAGCCGACCAGAAAGCCAGGGCCATAGACAGGTTTGCTATCAGCCGTCGTCTGCCCGGCCAACGGCTCAATCAAGTCGCCGCCCTGCTCCTGGAAGGCGCGAGCGATTTCCACCGCCGCCTCCATTTCCAGCCCACCCTTCGCCCAATCCGTCACCGTCAGGGCCAGCGACAGTGGCTTGGCCGCCGGCCACACCTGGCGCACGGCCGCCACCACCGCCAACGGAAAGCGCAGGCGGTTTTCCAACGCCCCGCCGTATTCATCGTCGCGCTGGTTGGTCAACGGCGAGAGAAAGCTCGCCAGCAGATAACCATGCCCCACGTGCAAGTGCATCCAGTCAAAGCCGGCCTGGTCGGCCAGCGCTGCCGCCCGCGCAAAGTCGTCGCGCACCTGCTCTATCTCCGCCCGCTCCATTTCCCTGGGTATTTGGCTATAGGGCGCATAAGGAATGGGCGAGGGAGCGAGGAGCGGCCAGCCACCTTCCTTTAGCGGCCGATCCAACCCTTCCCAGCGCGGCCGGGTCGCCCCCCGCCGGCCGGCGTGATTGAGTTGAATCGCCACCCGGGCGGCCGTGTTGGCGTGAACGAAAGCCACCATCTCCGCCCAGGCCGCCGCTTGTTCCGGCGTGTATAGCCCCGGACAACCCGGCGTGAGGCGGCCGCCGGCCGAGACAGCCACTGGCTCGGTCATCACCAAACCAGCCCCACCGGTTGCCCGCCGGCCGAGCTGACCAGCCTGGGCGTCGTTAGGGAGGCCATCCTGGGCCAGCCCGGCCGCCGCGCACTTCAAGACCACCCGATTTACCAGGCTTACCTGGCGCAGATGGAAAGGGGTAAAGGCCGGCGGCGGCGCAACGAGTAAGGCTGAACTAAACCACCTGTCCACCCCCTCCACAAAGTGGGCGTCGCGCAGGCGCAGGTTATCGTAAGTCACCCGGCCGCTGCGGGTGAGCAGGTGGAAGGTGAACTGGCGTGGCGGGAGGTGGAGATAGCGTTTAATGTTCTCGAAGTAGGTCTGGCTTTCCAGAGCCGCCGCTTGCAGGGCCTCCACGCGCGGCCGTCGTTCCAATTCGTAATCGTTGAGGGCGGCGGCCACCTCCCTGCGTCGCTCAAAAGCCTGGGCCAAAGCAATCGCGCCATCCATGGCCAGCTTCGTCCCCGACCCAATGGAGAAATGGGCGGTATGAGCCGCGTCGCCTAGCAGGACGATATTCTCGTGCCGCCAACGCTTGTTCTGGACAATGACGAAGTTAATCCAGCGCGACTGGTTAGAAAGGAGCGGTTCGCCGCCCAGGTCATCGGCGAAAAGCTGCTGGCAATAGGCCAGGCTCTCCGCTTCACTGGCTTGGTCTAGCCCAGCCCGCCGCCAGACGGCCTCTTCACATTCGACGATGAAGGTGCTGGTGCGGCCGTCGAAGGGGTAGGCGTGAACCTGGAATAAGCCATGCTCATTTTGGCGGAAGATGAAGGTAAAAGAATCGAAGGTCTTAGGCGTCCCGTACCAGACGTACTTGGCCCTGCCGGGCGTCAGGCTGGGGCGGAAGCTCTGAGCGTAAGCCGGCCGGACGAGGCTATTTACCCCATCGGCGGCAATCACCAGGTCGTGGCCGGCCAGTTCCCCCAGTTCCTTCACCTCCCTCTCAAAACAGAGGGCCACCCCCAGTTCGCGGCAGCGCTCTTGCAAGATGTGTAATAAGGCGCGGCGGGAAAGACCAGCGAAAGCGTTGCCAGCGCAGCGCAAGACCTCGCCGCCATAGCGAATCTCGATAGATTCCCAGGTGGCGAAATGATTGGTGATCGCCTGGTAGGTTGGGTAATCTGCTTCGCGGAAGGCAGCCAGGGTGCGGTCGGAGAAGACGACTCCCCAGCCGTAGGTGGCCCCGGCCGGGTTGCGCTCCACAACTGTTACGTCGCGGGCTGGATTGGCTTTTTTGAGCAGGAGGGCGGCATACAGCCCGGCCGGGCCACCACCAACAACTAATATCTTCATCATCCGTAGATATTATCCCACTTTTTGCTCCCTCGCACTATACTATTCTCATCTTTGTTCAGAGGTATCCACGCAGCTTCGTCGCTGAGACGTGGAGGCTCTGCGTTCTCCGCGCCTCCGCGGTGAGCAGTCACGTTCAGAGGCAGGTTTCCGATGATCGATCAACGCCAGTTTACCGAATTACACAAAGTTTATCCGGCGATGGCCGCACTGCCGGCCGCCCTCCAACAAACGCTACGCCAAGAGGGAGTTCTGCTCAAGGCCCCGGTGGGTCAGTTGCTGTTCGACCTGGATGGCCCGTGCCACTCCTTTGTCATGGTGACGGCCGGTTCCATCCGCGTCACCATGCCCGCCAGCAATGGCCGCGAAATCCTCCTCTACCGCGTCCAGACCGGCGAAAGCTGCGTGCTGACGGTTAGCTGCCTGATGGGCCAGGCCAACTACCCGGCGCGGGGTGTGGTGGAGAACGACTTGACGGCCGTCGCCATTAGCCAACCGCTCTTTGCCCGCCTGGTTGAACAATCGGCCGCCTTCCGCGCCTTCATCTTCCGCTACTTTGGCGAACGGCTGGCCCACCTGATGACGCTGGTCGAGGAAGTGGCCTTCCATAAGCTCGACCAGCGGGTGGCCGCCCTGCTGCTCGGCCGCCAGGACGTGATCGAAACCACCCACCAGGCTTTGGCCGACGAGTTGGGCAGCGTGCGCGAAGTGGTCAGCCGGGTTCTCAAGGACATGGCGGCGCGAGGCGTGGTGCGCCTGGAGCGGGGACAAATCCACATCTTGAATCGGGCGGCCCTGACCCAAATCGCTTGCCCAAATGGTGACTAACGGTACCGAAAATGGTGACTAAGGTCACTGAATGGATGGCCAAGTTCCTTTATGATAGTGGGTAGCTTAGTGGAGGTAACAGCAGATTGTGAAGAATCCGCTCGATAACCGCGTCAAATTTTTACTGGTATGCTTGACCTGTCTGGCGGTGGTCGTCTTGCTGGCCCTCCTCATTCAATGGCTCTCATAAATAAAGGAGTGTGGACCATGATTAAGAATATGGGAACGGCCGATCGCATCATTCGCCTGGTAGTCGCCCTGGCCGTGGCGATTCTCTACTTCACCGGCGTCATATCCGGCACGGTGGCCCTCATCCTGGGCATCCTGGCGGTCATCTTCGTCCTGACCAGCTTCGTCGGCTTCTGCCCGCTCTACCTGCCCTTCAAGTTCTCCACCAAGCGTTCGTAACTCGGTTTTGCGGGGATTAGGGGATTAGGGGACTTTTGCACCCCACCTCCCAATCCCCTAATCCCCGCAACAAAACTTCGAGGCGGTCTTTGACGGCCGGCCACTCGCTGTCTACGATGCTATACATGACGGAATGGCGAATCGTGCCGTCGGGAGTAATGACATGGTTGCGGAGGACGCCTTCTCGAATGGCTCCCAAACGTTCAATCGCCCGTTGGGAACGTTCATTCCGCAGGTCGGTCTTTAGTTGGACGCGGATGCAGCCATAGACCTCGAAGGCGTGGCGGAGGAGTAGGTATTTACATTCGGTGTTGACGGCCGTGCGCTGGTAGGCCAGCCCATACCACGTGCCGCCAATTTCTAGCCCCCGGTGAGACGGCCGGATGTCCATAAAGCGGGTGGAGCCAACCGCCCGGCCGGAGGCCAGGTGAATGACAGCAAAAGGTAAGTCCGTGCCTTGAGCCTGGCGGGTCAACAGGTCTTGCACGTAAGCCCGCATCGCCTCTTCCGACGTGACGGCGCCATAGAGCATATAACGCCAGATGCTTTCATCCCGGGCCACCTGCAACAAATCTGGCGCGTGGGACAACGAAAGGGGTTCGAGCCGCACAACGCGGCCGGTCAGGGTGAGAGGGTGGATGTCCAGAATCATGCTCCCCATTGTAGCAGGTAAACCGGATAGGTTATAGGGCAAACAAGACCTGACAGATTTCCAAAACCTGTCAGGTCTTCCCCAAAGGTGAATTGCTCCCATAGCAACTTGAACTTGCTAAATCGTTCTACGTTGGGTTATAATCTACTCTGTTGCGGGGTGTAGCGCAGCTTGGTAGCGCGCTTCGTTCGGGTCGAAGAGGTCATGGGTTCGAATCCCTTCACCCCGACAAAGTGAGAGGTAGGAGTAAGAGGTTATGGCCTCTTGCTCCCACCTCGTTTTATTTCTGGATCAGGCTGAGGAAGTATTGGTGGAAACGGGGGTCGTCGGAGAGTTCAGGATGGAAGGAGGTGACGAGCCAGTGGCCCTGGCGAGCAGCGACGGCCGTGCCATCAGCCAGCCGCGCCAATACCTCGACGCCATCCTTCGCTTCGACCAACCGGGGGGCGCGAATGAAAATGGCCCGGAAGGGGCCGTCCCCAGCCCCATCTAAAGCCGGTATCGGCAGATCGGTCTCGAAGCTGTCTACCTGGCGGCCGAAAGCGTTGCGCTCGACGACAATATCCATCAGGCCCAGCAGGGGTTGGTCGCGGCCGATCTCTTTCGCCATGAAGATCATGCCCGCGCAAGTACCCCAGGTCGGCCGGCGGCCGGCAAATTCCTTCAATGGCCCCATCAGGTGATAGAGGGTAGCCAGGCGGCCGATAGTCGTACTCTCGCCGCCGGGGATAATCAAGCCATCCAGCCCTTCCAAATCCTCTGGCAGCCGCACCTCCACCGCCTCCACCCCCAACCGCCGGAGCATCTGGACGTGTTCAATAAACGCCCCCTGGAGGGCGAGAACGCCTACTTTCATACAAGACCTCTGTTTGAATGGGAGCTCGTGAAACGTGAAAAGGGCTTCACGTTTCACGCTTGTAACTATTCACCTCTGAAGAAACCAGGTTTTTTGTTGCCAATAATCACGCTCTGCCAGGGAAAAACCTGGTTTCTTGCTGAATAGTTACTCACGCTTCGCGCTTACCAGCCCCGCACAGCTAATTGCTCCGTCTCCGGCAGCGTGCTGGCGGTGATGCCGACCATTGGCTCGCCCAGCCGCTCGCTGACTTTGGCGATAATCTCCGGGTTGTTGTAGTGAGTGGTGGCCTCGACAATGGCCCGCGCCCGGCGGGCCGGGTCGCCGCTCTTGAAGATGCCGGAGCCGACGAAAACGCCGTCCACGCCAAGCTGCATCATCAGGGCGGCGTCGGCCGGGGTAGCGATCCCACCGGCGGCGAAGTTGACCACCGGCAGGCGGCCGAGTTCCTTCGTTTCCCTAACCAGTTCATAAGGCGCGCCAATGTCTTTGGCGTAGGCCATCAATTCCTCGTCGGGCATGAGCTGGAGCCGGCGAATCTCGCCCAGAACAGTGCGGGCGTGGCGCACCGCTTCTACCACGTCGCCGGTGCCCGCCTCACCTTTAGTACGAATCATCGCCGCCCCTTCGCCAATGCGCCGTAGGGCTTCGCCCAGGTTGCGGCAGCCGCAGACGAAGGGTACCTTAAAGACGTGCTTGTTGACGTGGTGTTCTTCGTCGGCCGGGGTCAAGACCTCGCTTTCGTCCACGTAATCTACGCCGATGGCCTCTAACACCTGGGCCTCGACAAAATGCCCGATGCGGCACTTCGCCATGACTGGGATGCTGACCGAAGCGATGATCTCTTTGACCAGGCCGGGGTCAGACATGCGGGCCACGCCGCCGAACTGGCGGATGTCGGCCGGCACCCGTTCCAGGGCCATCACGGCCACCGCCCCCGCTTCCTCGGCGATGACCGCCTGGTCTGGTGTCACCACGTCCATAATCACCCCACCTTTTAGCATTTGGGCCAACCCCCGCTTAACCGTCACGCTCCCCACCTGCCCATTGTGTTTACCATGTCCATTGATGCTCATTGTTTACCTCTTTCGCTTACCGCTGAGACGCGGAGGGCGCGGAGAGTAAGAATAGGGAAACTCTGCGTTCTCCGCGTCCCAGCGGTGAGTATCTTATTTGTCCAAACAGATTGTACGCAGATGGGCGGCCGGTTTCAAGAGGATTGGCTCTATCAATTAAACCCACACTGGCGCAAAAGTGGACTGGCAATGACCGCCAAGCGGAAACATCCCTGCCAGAAAATGGAACGCGGATGACGCGGACTTGCATAGTTGGTAATATGTGATCACTCGTGTTGTCTGTGCCGAAGGTAGGTTACAATTCACCCCCTGATGGACTCCGACAGATGAGGGTCGAATGGCATATCTGAAACAGTTAACCGTGCGATACCAACAAGAAGGGCTTGCCCTTTTGGTTTTTGTGGTTATCACCTTTTACTTTCTTTATCCCATCGTCGTTCAGCCTGCCTCCCTGGTCATCGGCCGCCCCTTTGACGACGCCTTCGAGAGTATTTGGTATCTGTATTGGTATCAGCACGCCCTTTTTGATCTGAAAGTCACCCCTCTTTTCCAACCGGACATCTTCTACCCTTACGGATGGGACCTTGGCTTTGCCGTACTGCCCCCTCTCTTTCCAACTCTGCTGTCGCCCCTCACGGCCGTCGTAGGGCCAGTTGCCGCTTACAATGTGACGATCATCGGCTCCTGCCTGCTGGCGGCTACCGGCACATTCTGCCTCGCCAGGGCTTTGGGAGCCAACCGTCAGGGGGCCGTCCTGGCTGGTGTCGCCTATGCTTTCTATCCCAATCGCCAGGTCTATTTGTACGGGTTTCTGAACCTTCTGCTCGGCTCAATGTGGCTGCCCTGGCTCTTGTTAGGTTTGGTTCAGGCCGGCCGCTCGCCATACGCTCGTGGTCGTTGGTTAGCTTTATCCGGCCTGGCTCTAGCTCTGAGCATTGGGGGAGCGTGGCAGTCCGTTATCTTGTCTACGACGGCCGGAGTCATCTTTGGGTTCATCTACCTGGGGCCAGCCATACGCCGTGAAGGATGGGGTTGGCTACGCCCCTTGACCATGGCCGCCCTCTTATGCCTGTTGGTAAGTGGCCCACTACTAATCAACGGCCTGCGGGTCAGGCAGGAATTGGGGGTGTCGGCCGTCTTTTCCATTGAAAACCTGCGTGCGACCAGTGTCAGTTTGGAGCGACTTTTCGTGCCTAGCGCCCTGAATCCCCTCTTTTGGCGACTGGCGCGGGAGACTTTTCCCCTCACCAATGGCGAGGATGGGGTCGTCACGCTAGGTTTGGTATCGCCGCTGCTGGCAATTCTGGCAATCAGCCGGCTACGCCCCTGGAATCGTTCAGTGTGGGCGTTGGTAATTTTGGCTCTGTTGGGGCTGGTCCTCATGTTGGGGCCGGCCCTACACATTCAGGGACGACCGGTTTTGTTACCCATTCCGGCCACACCCTTCCTCCAGCAAAACCTACCTGAGATATTAGCTCCTGAAGGACAGGTGACAGTGCCTCTACCAGCCTTGCTTCTTTATCGGTTATTGCCACCTTTCCGTTCCTTCCACCATTTCGGCCGCTGGGGATTGGTGAGCTCTCTGGCTACGGCTTCGCTGGCCGCGCTGGGTTTTACGTGGTTGGCCGGCCGCCATCGCCTACCCAGGCAACTGATGCTGGCAACAGGCTGCCTGCTTCTCCTGGCCTTAGAGTTAAACACCCAGCCTCTACCAAGCGTTACCTCTACCCAACAAATGGAGCGGCCGGTAGATAAGTGGCTGGCGGCGCGGCCGGAACAGAGCGTGATCATTGAGTACCCTTTTTCCTATACCCTCAAGGGCCAGTCCTTGTATTACACCATCGCTCACCGGCAAAAAATCGTTCATGGCAGCAGTCTTCTCCCGGCCGGTTTTGCGGCTACCTTGCCGGTTCTCAGCCAATGGCCGGCGGCCGAGACTCGTGATTTGTTACGCGAGCTAGGAGTGCGCTACGTTCTCGTTCACGCTTTTACCGGCTACGATTTTGAGGCCGAAGCCTTACCCCAACTATTGGCTGTAGATGATTTGAGACTGATAGACCGCTTCCCTATGTCTCTCGGCCCGGTCAGGGCTATCTACCTTTTCGAGCTTTCGGAGTAGTTTGACTTACCTGTCCATCACGGAGGTAGGGAATGTAAGGCGTGGGTGCGGCCGATGTGCGTTCAGGTTATAATCCAACGTGAAGACTCTGTACAAGTGAGGCTAAGATAATGTAGGGTGCGGGATAGAATGGACTTTTAGGGATAGGGATGTTTCTCCAATACCAGCAAATGGGAAAGCCCGAACAAGGCCAGGGGAGTCTTCTCGGTGAAGTATAGAAGTTGTTTGAGCCACCGGCCGAACCGCGGCCAGCGCACTTCTATATTGTCATACCCCCCAAAGATGCGGCTATGGTGAATCACCCTTACCGGCAAATCCTGAAAGAGGCGGCGCAGCCCCCGGCCGGTATAAACCCGGACGTGCGGGGCCAGCCGGTTACGCAGGGGGTTGGGCAGGTAGTTGACCAGGGGGATATTGCCGAAGTGGTAACGGCCGCGCCAGAACACCCCATGCTGCTCGACCGGGTACCAACGATTGGGGCAAAAGAGGAGGATACGGCCGCCCGGCCGGGTGACGCGCACCATCTCGGCCGCGTAGCGGGCGTCGTCCTGCGCGTGTTCAATCACCTCGTTGCTGAAAAGGAAATCGAAACAGTCATCGGGGAAAGGCAGGTATTCCCCGGCCGCTACCACCACGCCATCGGCGCGGGAGTTGGCCTGGATGGCCCGGTCTAGTTCCACCTCCAGACCGTAACGCTGCTGGCTGAAGGGGGCAAAGGCGGCCAGGTAGGTGCCTAGTCCGCAGCCGTCGTCCAGGAGGCGGCCGTCTAGCTTCACCCATTGCCGGATCATTGCCAGCCGTCGCGCCTGGCCCGACCGCCAGACGTAGCCGGGTTCACCCCGTTCGGCCGCCTTTTCTGAGTAACTCACAGGACGAGAAATTCAGCTAGAGTAATTGAAATTGGTCACCATCTATGCCAATGTCATCTAAAATGGACTTCATCGTGCGTCGGGAGATAACTTTGCTGCCATGGCGGGGGATGGTCGTCCAGCGGCCGTCAGGATGACGCCATATTTCGTGACTACCCTTGCCCTGGCGATAAAAGACGAAGCCTAACTTACGCAGGCGTTTAACTATGTCGCGATACGTCAGAGCAGGAATAGATGAACTCATGCTTTGACGGTAACAGGTAATTGCAAAGAGAAATGGTCAGGGCGACGAACGGGGATCACTTCGGGCGGCAGTGGATCACCAAACTCGAGCCGCCCTTCAATGTGTAAGCGGATAACGTCTTCCAGGTTTTCTAAGGCATCCAAATAGGTATCTCCCTCGACGTGGCACCCTGGTAAAATCGGGCACTCGGCGTAATAGCCGCCTTCTTCAAGTGGTTCGACGATGACAGGTACTTGGTAGTCCATATTCACCTCATAGTTCTCATTTGCCAACCAACTCATCGTACTTGCGGCGCACTTCCTTGAAATCGCGCCAGGTGAGGGCTTTGGGCGAGCCGGGGTCGCGGGAGGGGTTACGGAGAAGATAGGAGGGGTGAAAGATGGGCATGACCCACCGGCCGTTCCACGAATACCACTCGCCGCGAATCTTGGTGATCCCCTGGGTCTCATTTAAGACCGATTGAGTGGCCACTGCGCCGGAAAGGAGCATAATGGCCGGGTCCACGAAGCGAATGATCTCCATGAGATAGGGCTTATAGAAGGCAATTTCGTCGGGCGTGGGCTTGCGGAAGGCTTTATCGTCCTCGCCAGGGGGCAGGCGGAAGACGGCGTTGGTGATGAACACGTCGCGGCCGGGATCGAAGCCGGCCGCCTGCAAAATCTGGTCGAGTAACTGACCGGAGCGGCCGACGAAGGGCTTGCCCTGACGATTTTCCTCCGGCCCTGGCGCTTCACCCACGATCATCAGCCGGGCCTGGGGATTGCCGCGATAGATGACCACGTTCGTCCCGGCCGCGTGGAGGGGGTCGTCGCTCATCTTCATCATCGTCTCCACCAGGGAGTCAAACGTGTGGTAACGTACCGGTCGTTCGAACAAACTATACTGCATCGCTGCACCCTCCTTTAGCGGGGATTAGGGGATTGGGGGATTGATTGGACAGGAATCCTTTAATCCCCCAATCCCCGCCCCATTTTAGCGGAAACTGGTCATAACACGGGCCAGGGCGTCGGGTGACGGCCGCAGCTTCTCCTCCGGCAACTGTACCAGGGGTGTTTCGGGCAGGTGGCTGACCTCGGCCAGCGACGGCCGCTCCCCATCAAAGTAGATGAGGCCGGTGATGAACTCCCGTTCATGCTGGGCTTTCTCCAGGCGGGCCAGGGCTTGCAGGCGGTTGGTTGGGTCGTAATGAGCTTCCAGTTTTCGCAGGTGGATGATAGAACCGTCGTGCAGAGTTACTTCCTGCACGCTGCCCGGCTGGTAATCCTCGATCATAATCTCCTCCTGCTTAGGCACGTAGCTGATGTCTTGCAGGGGAAATTCGTGATCCTTGCCGAAGGGATAGCTCTTGGTTGAGCTTTCCTCGTTATTAAAGGTGACGCATGGGCTGATAATGTCTAACAGGGCTGTTCCCCGATGGTTGAGGGCGGCTTTGAGCAATTCGCGCACCTGCTTGGGGTCGCCGGAGAAGGAGCGGGCGACGAAGCCGCAGCCAGCAATAATCGCCTCAGCGCATAAGTCTAAAGCGGGGAACGGGTTGACGCCGGCGTACTTGAGCCGTTGGTCTTGATCGGCCGTCACCGAGAATTGCCCTTTGGTCAAGCCGTAGACGCCGTTGTTTTCCACGATGTAGACCATCCGCACGTTGCGGCGAATCAAATGCTTGAACTGGCCGAAGCCGATGCTGCCCGTGTCGCCGTCGCCGCTGACCCCCAGAGCCTTGAGCGAGTGGTTGGCGACGAGGGCCCCGGTAGCAATAGAGGGCATCCGGCCGTGCAGGGCGTTGATCCCGTGCGACATACCCAGGAAGTAAGCGGGCGATTTGCTGGAGCAGCCAATCCCGCTCATCTTGATCACCTCATGGGGGCGCAGATTGAGTTCATAGGCGGCCGTCGAGATTTGGCTGGCGATAGAGTTATGGCCGCAGCCCTGGCAGAGTGTCGTAGGCAGCCCCTTGTAATCGGCCGCCGCCAGACCAATAGCGTTCTTGCGTTCAATGGGTCGAGTCGTCATAGTCAACTCCTGTTGGAGTTGAAGGTTGAAAGTTAAAAGTTGAAAGTTAAAAGTTGAAAGTTAGAGTACCTTCAACCTTCAACCTTCAACCTTCAACCTTCAACCTTCAACCTTCTGTATCGCCTCGGCCACCCAACGAGCGGTGAGCGGCAGGCCATCCAGGTAACTAATAGAATGTAGTTTGGTAGCCAGGTCGGGCATTTCGCTGACGAGAATCTGGCGCATCTGGCCGTCGCGGTTCATCTCCACCACGTAAATCCGGTCATGTCGCTCCACGAAGTCGCGCACTTCGCCGTTGATGGGCAAGGCGCGCAGGCGTAGGAAACTGGTGGGCAACCCGGCCGCCTGCAAACGGTCACGCGCTTCTTCGATGGCCGGTAGAGTGGAGCCATAGGCAATGATACCGACCTCTGCGCTCTTCACTTCCTCAATGGCCGGAGCCGGCACGAGTTGGCGGGCCGTCTCGAACTTGCGGGCCAGGCGGGCCATGTTGTTGTACCAGTCGGCCGCTTTCTCACTGTATTGGGCCAATTCATTGTGGCCGCTACCCCGCGTAAAGTAAGCGGCCAGGGGGTGTTCTGTACCCGGCAAGGTGCGGTAGGGGATGCCGTCGCCGTCCACGTCGCGGTAGCGGGCGAAGCCGTGTGGGTTCAGTTGTTCGGCCGTCAACACCTTACCCCGCTTGATTGGCTCCGTGGGGTAATGGAAGGGTGGGGTCATCCAGTTATTCATGCCCAGGTCGAGGTCAGTCATCACGAAGACCGGCGTCTGCAACTCTTCGGCTAGATTGAAAGCAGTCGTGCCAAAATCAAAACATTCTCCCACTGTGCCTGGTAGTAGAAGAATATGTTTCGTGTCACCGTGTCCTAATGTGTAAGCGAAGGAGATGTCGCCCTGAGAGGTGCGGGTGGGTAGGCCGGTGGCTGGCCCCACGCGCTGCACATCCCAGATAACGGCCGGTACTTCAGCGTAGTAGGCGAGGCCGGCGAACTCAGCCATGAGGGAGAGGCCAGGACCAGAGGTGGAGGTCATCGCTCGCGCCCCGGCCCAGCCGGCCCCCACGACCATGCCAATCGCCGCCAGTTCATCCTCAGCCTGGACGATCACGTAGTTCTGCTGGCCTGTTTCTGGGTCGCGGCGCAAGTCGTGGAGGTATTTGCCCAGGTAGTCAATGAGGCTGGTGGAGGGGGTAATGGGATACCAGGCGGCGACGGTCACCCCCCCAAAGACGCTGCCCAGGGCGGCCGCTTCGTTGCCGTCAATGAGCATCAGCCCGGCCGTCTCGTTCATCGGCGCCACCCGGTAGGGGTCGGTCTTGACGATATTGGCGGCCGTCCATTCGTAAGCCATTTCCACGACGCCGTAGTTTTGATCCACCAGCTTTTGGCGACCCTTGAAGTGGAAAGACAAGGCTTCCTTGATTTTCTCCATGTCTATCCCCAACAACTGGGCCACCGCGCCCACGTAGACCATGTTGGCAATGTAGTCGCGGTATTTGCCCTTTAGCTCGGTCTTCCGCACAAATTGATTAAGCGGAATGGCGTAGGTGATAACGTCGGCGCGGCCGGGGGGTGTGCGCCAATCGCTGGGGTAGATGCAGACTCCACCTGGCGGCAGGTCTTTGATGTCCTGGGCGACGGTGGCCTCATTAAAAGCCACCAGTACCTCGGAGGTGTGGCGGCGGGCGGTGTAACCGTCTTTGCTGACCCGGATGTGGTACCAGGTGGGTAGCCCCTCGATGTTGGAGGGGAAGATGTTTTTACCATTGACGGGAATCCCCATCTTAAAGATGGCCCGTAAAAGGGTCAGGTTAGCGGTCTGGCTGCCCGTGCCGTTGGCGGTGGCGACGACCATCGAAAAGTCGTTGATCACCGGCGGCCGGTCTGCGCTCCTTGCGGACGCTTCTTCTACAGCCAGAGGCGATTCAGGTGCAGAAACGCTCATATCAAAATTCTCCTTACTCTGTATGAAACTAATATACCGTGACAGTCTTAAATTGGGCAAACTGCTAATTCTATGGAGGTAATCCGCCGGGCCAGGTCACCCACGAAGACGGCCGCCAATTCGTCACCGTAAAAATCAACCTGTTTTTCGTCCAAGGGTACAAGGGCCTGGCTTGCCTCGGTCACGTCGTTGTCCTCCCGGCATCAGTCATCTCTCCTCCAGTGTGGGCGCAGCCGGCAGCAGGGCAAAGTGTTCGATGAGCAATTGCCGGCCGCCCTCCAAATCATTCTGACAGAGGGCTTCCACAATGCGCTCATGGTACGTCCACACCTTTAGCCAATAGCTGTATTCAGCGAAGCGGGTCAGTTCGCTGGCCTCGTAGGCGCCCCAGTAGGCGTCTAGCAGTCCCTTGACAAAGGGGTTTTCCAGGCGGCGGAAAATCCCCAGGTGCAAGCGCCGGTGTTCGCCGTTGGGAATGTGAATGGGGTCGCCCTTGAGTTTGCCCCAAGCCTGGCCCACAATAGCCTGCAATTCTGCCTTGTCTTCGGCCGTCAGCAAAATCACTGCCTCGTGCCAGAAGCCGCGTTCGATGGCTTGGCGCAACTGGCTGAACTGGGCAAAACTGGCCTCGCCGGTAGCCAGGGCAAAGAGGACGCTGGCGCGGACGGCCGGGGCGAAGTCGAACGGTTCACGGCGGATGCCCAGGCGCGGCCGGACGGAAACGAAGCCCAGGCTGCGGGCCACTTCCAGCTGCTCGCGCAACGCGCCTACACTGACCCCCATCTCTGCGCCCAAATCGGCCAGGGCCGGCAGCCGCTCACCCGGCCCTATCCCTTGCTCGACCAGGTAAGTCAAAAACTCCGAATCCAACCACTCTCGTTTCACGTTCCGTATAATCATCCAATGAATTAGATGAATCGAAGTAATACAAGTTTAACAGAAAGCGGCCGGAAACGCAATGGCCTTGACAAAACGATACAAAGTTTGCCATTGTCACAGATTCCGACTATCATGGGTGGTATACAGTTTGGACAAGCGTATTCTCCAACTACCAAGCAATAACCTGTGAACTGGCAACTGCTCCCCCAATTCGCTATCACCGGTCTCCTGAACGGGGGGCCCATTGCCCTCATCGCCCTGGGTCTGGTTCTCATCTTTAAGTCCTCGGAAATCTTCAACTTTTCTCAGGGCCAGATGCTCCTCTTTGGGGCGATGACCACCTGGTGGTTTAACTCCCCGGAGGGCTTAGGTCTGCCTTTAGCCCTGGCGATCCCGGCCGCCCTCCTCACCTCCCTTGCCCTGGGCCTGCTCATCGAGCGGCTGACCTTGCGGCCGATGACCGGTCAGCCCCTCCTCTCCATTATTCTGATGACCCTGGCCTTCAGCCAGGTCTTACAGGGGGCGATTATCCTCCTGTTCGGTACCACCCAGCGCAACTTCCCTGTTCTCTTCTCCGTTACCAACCCCTATAAGATAACTCTCCCTTTCACCTACAACGACAATCCCATTATTGTCATCTTGAAGCAAAACCTGGTCTGGTCCTTCGCCGTGGCCATGCTGTGTGTGATCTTGTTGTGGCTCTTTTTCCGATACACGCGCATCGGCCTGGCTATGCGGGCGACGGCCGAAGACCACGAAACGGCCCAAAGCGTGGGCATCCGCATCAATCGTGTCTTTGGCCTCTCCTGGGGTATTGCCGGCGTCATCGCCACCATTGGCGGCATCCTCATCGCCACCGCCAGTGGCCTGGACTTGAGCTTGTCTATTGTGGTGCTGGCCGCTTTTCCGGCCGTCCTCCTGGGCGGTCTCGAATCCATCCCTGGCGCGGTGCTGGGTGGGCTGCTAATCGGCCTGTGCCAGAGCTTGGTGGCTCTACCCAACAACGATTTTCCCCTGGGTGGCGAGGCGGCCGCCCAGGCCATTCGCAGTTCGGCCGAAATCGTGCCGTATCTCATTCTGCTGGTGGTGTTGGTCTTCCGGCCGGAAGGTTTATTCGGCCAGAAGCGGATTGAGAGAATTTAAGAAAACGAACAATGAACAATGAACAATGAAGGACTCTCATTGTTCATTGTTCATTGACAATTTGTGAATTATGGCTGTACTGCGCCCGGCCGGTGATTTCGACGTTTCCTATCGCCAGGATATGGCTATATTACGCCAGAAGTGGCAATATGGCTTGCTGGTTCTGTTCCTGCTGGCCCTGTTCGGCCTGCCCTACTACGCCAGCGAATCCGTCGTATCCCTGGTGAACCGGATTGGTATCGCCATTATCGCCGTCCAGGGGTTAAACATCCTGACCGGCTACACAGGCCAGATTTCACTAGGTCAGGCGGCCTTTATGACCGTCGGCGGCTACCTTTCGGCCCTGCTGGTCGGCCGCCTGGGCTGGAGTTTCTTTCTGGCTCTGCCGGCGGCCGCCCTGGGCGCAGGGCTGGTCGGCTTACTCTTTGGGCTGCCCTCGCTGCGGGTGAAGGGCTTCTACCTGGTCATGGCTACCCTCAGCGCGCAGTTCATCATTCCCTGGTTCGTCCGCAATGCCTTCAAGGACGTTCTCAATGGCACACAAGGATTAAACGTAGACGTGCCTGTATTCAAGCTGCCGGTGATCGCCCAGACCTGCTTCCTGGGGACGCAATTCGACCCAGACCTGGGGCAGTGCCTCTATCGTTTCGCCACGCCGACCCAGTTCATCCACATCACCCTGGTCACGCTCATCTTGACCACTGTCGTCGCCCACAACCTATCCCGCAGCCGCCTGGGGCGCGCCCTGGTCTCGGTACGCGACAATGACCTGGCGGCCGAACTCCTGGGCATCAATCTGTTCAGTTACAAGCTACGGGCTTTCTTCCTGGCGGCCGTCTACGCCGGGGTGGCCGGCTCCTTGCTGGCCCATAATCTGCGTCACTTCAACTCCGAGACGGTGACACTGGTAGACTCGATTTTCTACCTGGGGATGCTGGTGGTGGGCGGCCTGGGTAGCAGCCTGGGTCCCATCCTGGGGGCAACGCTGGTTGTCCTGCTAGAAGAGGGGGCGACCCTGTTAGTGCCAATCGTCTCGAATCTATTGCCCAGCGCGGCGGCCGGGGCGACGGCCGCTCTCCGTCCGCTCATCTTTGGTTTGGCCCTCATGTTCTTTCTCATTTTCGAGCCACGCGGTCTGGGCCACCGCTGGCGACTGATCAAGGCGGCCTGGCGGCTGCGGCCGTTTTCCCATTAGAGCAAGAGTAAGTGCAAGCTAATCTCTCACTCTTACTCCCTACTCTTTACCCAAAGGAGGTGTTTCCCGGCAAGCAATTGGCAACGAAACCTACGTCCACTGAATACTGAACACTGAATACTGAATACTGTTTGGAGGAGAGAAATGAAGAAACTAACGCTTATTCTATCGTTAATTGTGATTGTTTTCCTGGTCGCCTGTGGCTCACCGGCCGCCCCTACCCCGGCCCCCACCGCTGTGGCCGAAGAACCAACGGCCGTGCCGACCGAGGAACCGACCCCTGAACCTACCGAAGAGCCGACGGCCGAACCGACGGCCGTGCCAACCGAAGAACCGACCGCCACGCCCGTGTGCAGCACCGCCGACCTGGAAGGCACGATCACCTTCTACCACTTCGGCGACCTGTCCGGCCCGTTGGCGGCCATCACCGCCCCCCTCATTCACGGCTTCGAGGATGCGGTCAAGGCCGTCAATGAGCAAGGTGGTATTCGCGGGGCCGAGATCGCCATTGAGTTTTCCGATACTGGCGGCAGCGTAGACGAAGCCGTAGCCGCCTATGACCGCTTCACCAGCGCGGATGAAAACATCCTGGTTATGTTCACCTACGGCTCTGGCGACGGCGAAGCCCTGGCCGGCCGCTTCACTGAAGACCAGATTCCCAACCTGGCCGCCGGTCTGAGCGCAGTGGCCTTCTATGGCCCCGATTCGGGTTATACCTTCGGCTATGGCCCCATCTACCCCGACCAGTTCGGCCTGTTCCTCGATTGGCTAACGGCCAACTGGGCCACCTACAAGCCGGCCAGCGCGGGCGACGAAATCAACGTGGCCTACATCAGCTGGCCGACCGCCTACGGCCAGGCCGCCCTAACGGCCGAAAGCCGCGCCTACGCTGAAAGCCTGGGGGTGAAGATTGTGGCCGAGGAAATTATCGAACCCTCGCCGACGGCCGACACCACCACGGCCATTCTGAACGCTCAGGCGGCCGGGGCCAACGTCATCTACACCAACTCCCTGGCCTTTGGCCCGGCCTCCATCCTCAATGGCCTGGCCGCCCTGGGGTTGCGTCAGGAGTTTGTGGTGGGGGCCAACAACTGGGCTATGGACCTGGCGACCTACGCCTTCCTGTCCGACCCAGCCCTGGCTGTGGGCCTCATCACCCCCTTCCCCTACCTGTGGTGGACAGACGCCGACAACCCCGGCATCCAATACGCCGAGAGTGTCTTTGCCGCCAACGAACGGCCGGCGGCCGAGCATGGCGTGGGCTACCTGCTGACCCTGGCCGGGGTGGACCTGGCTGTGACGGCCATCGAGAAGGCCATTGACGACGTCTGCTTCGAGAACCTGACCGGCCAGGCCGTCTACGAGGCCCTCCTCAGCCTGGGCCAGACCGACGTGCTGGACGGCGTGATGCGGGTGGACTTCTCTGGCGACAACCGTTCGCCGCACGAAGCGCAAATCCGCATGATCCAGGGTGGGCCTGACGCCTTCGTGGTGCTGCAAGACTGGACGCAAACGCCCGACCTGCGGCCGGCCGGCCAATAATCTTTAGCGGGGATTAGGGGATTGGGGGATGTAAAAAGGAAAATCCCCTAATCCCCAAATCCCCGCCTTCTGCCGATGCTGAAGATCAACAACGTCGAGGTCGTCTACAGCGACGTGATCCTGGTTCTGCGGGGTATCTCCCTGGCGGTGGAGAAGGGCCAGATCGTCTCGCTGCTAGGGGCCAACGGGGCCGGCAAATCCACCACCCTCAAGGCCATTTCGGGCCTGCTCAAGCGCGAAGATGGCAACGTCACCCGCGGCTCCATCGAATTCGACGGCCACCGGCTGGATAAGATGCCTCCTGAAGAAGTGACCCGCCTGGGCATTGTCCAGGTCTTGGAAGGGCGACGGATGTTCCAACGGCTGACGGCCGAGGAAAACCTGCGTTCCGGGGCGTTGGTCAATACTCGCCCGGCCGAGACTCGCGACCTCTTAGAGCAGGTTTACCACTACTTCCCCCTCATCAAGAAACTGCGCCACCGGACGGCCGGCTATCTCTCCGGCGGCGAGCAGCAGATGGTGGCGATCGGCCGGGCTTTGATGGCTAAACCCCGCCTGATGCTCCTGGACGAGCCATCTTTGGGCCTGGCCCCCATGCTCGTCCAGGAGATTTTCAGCATCATCCAACGCATCAACCAGGAGTCAGGCGTTTCGATCTTGTTGGTCGAGCAGAATGCGCGGGTGGCCCTCAAGACGGCCGCCTACGCCTACGTGATGGAACTCGGCCGCATCGTTTTGGATGGGGCGGCCGCCCAACTCTCTGACAACGCCGACATCAATGAGTTTTACCTGGGGCTGACCCAACTTGGCGAGCGCAAGAGCTACCGCGAGGTCAAGCATTACAAACGGCGCAAGCGGTGGCTCGGATGAGAGGGAACTGGGGGAACTGTTGGAACTTGGTTCCTTGAGTTCCTTAAGTTCCTGGCCGGAGTAAACAGGGTGACAGAAGTCCAAAATCCAAAATCCAAAATCCAAAATCACCTTCTTTGGGCTTACGAAAACGCCCCGGCCGTGCGCGCCCGTCTGGACCAAGCCGGCGTCAGGCCAGAGGAAATAGAAACGGTAGCTGACCTCGAACGGATTCCCGTGCTGCCCAAAGATGAGGTAATCGCCATGCAGCAGGCCCATCCACCCTTTGGCGGCCTGCTGGCTGTGCCGATGAGCCAGGTGCGCCACGTCTTCTTTTCGCCCGGCCCCTTGTACGAGCCGGACGCCGGCGACGACCCCTCTCTGGTGGAGATGGCCCAACGCTGCCTGAGCCAGACCGGTTTTGCCGCCGGTGACGTGGTGATCAATTGCCTGTCTTATCACCTGGTACCGGCCGGACTGCTGCTCGACCAGGCGTTGGTGGGCATGGGCTGCACCGTTGTCCCTGGCGGCATTGGCAATAGCGAACTGCAACTCAAGCTGATGGCCGACCTGGACGTGACCGGCTACGTGGGTACGCCCAGCTTCCTGATGAGCCTGCTGCAAAAGGACGAGGAGATGGCTGGCGGCCGGCGGTCAACCACTACGCTGCAAAGGGCCCTGGTCACGGCCGAACCCCTGCCGGCCGGCCTGCGCCAGACCCTTACGGAAAAATATGGCCTGACGATTGGCAACGCTTACGCCACGGCCGAACTGGGCTTCCTGGCCCTCAACGTGACGGGGGGGATGGCGATGTCCCTCCTGCCGGAGCCAATTATCCAGGTGGTAGACCCGGACAGCGGCCGTACCGTCGGCCCTGGCGAAGTGGGTGAAGTGGTGGTGACTAATTTCGGCCGCGCCTACCCCTTAATCCGTCTCGGCACAGGCGACCTGGCCGTGAATCTGGATCCCCACCCAAGCCAGAGCCGCCAGGAGGAGCGAGCCATTATCCTGGTCGGCCGGCGGGGGGAGGCGGTCAAGGTGCGGGGGATGTTCGTCCATCCCAACCAGTTGCGCTTCGCCGCCGCCCAGCTACCGGAGGTGAAAGCGATACAGGCGGTGGTGACGCGGCCGGAAAACCGAGATTATTTGGTCTTGCGGGTGGAGTTGGGGACTGAGGGAACTGGCGAGGAACTACGGGAGCGGCTGGCGGCGGCTGTGCAGGCCGCCTGCCGGGTGCGGGTAGAC
>JBFMFT010000159.1:0-10411 GCA_040751925.1 Chloroflexota bacterium | reverse complement strand
CAGGGGGGCAGGGGAGCAGGTGGCAGGAGAAATCCAAAATCCAAAATCCAAAATCCAAAATGGGGTTGATCCGGCCGCCGTGCGCGAGTTGGTCAGCCAGATCGTCCACCGGACGCTAGCAATGAGTGATGAGTGATGAGTCGCGCAATCTTTCACTCATCATTCATCACTCATCACTTTCCACTCCATTGTGGCGGCCGTTTGAGCAGAAAGCTCTGGATTCCTTCGGCGAAATCCTGGGTGGTGACGAGTTGGCTCTGCGCCCAGGCCTCGAGGGCGAGGCCGCGTTCCAGGTCGGCCAGGCCGTCAATCACCCGCTTCGCCATACCCACCGCCAGGGGAGCGGCTTGGGCGATTTCGGCCGCCAGCGCCTCCCCCTGGGCCAATAGATCGGCGGCCGGCACGACGTGGTTGACGAGACCCCACTGGGCGGCCAAGTCGGCGTCTATCTGACGGCCGCTGAAAATAAGTTCTTTGGCCCGGCCGGGGCCGATCAGGCGGGTGAGGCGGGTCGTGCCGCCTACGTCGGGGATGATGCCCAGGCGCGTTTCGGGTAGTCCCAACACTGTCCCCTCGGCCGCCAGCCGCATATCGCAGGCCAGGGCCAGTTCCAGGGCCAGCCCCAGGCAGTGACCGTGCAGGAGGGCGATGGTGGGGAGTTCTAGCCGTTCCAGCCGGTTGAAGACAGACTGGAAATCGGCCGTAATCGTTCTCATGCGCTGCATCCACTGGTCGCCATACCGTTCTGGCAATTGGAGGAAGCTGCTCACGTCAATCCCGGCCGAAAAGACCGGCCCCTCGCCGCGCAGCAAGACAGCCCGCGCCCCGGCCGCCCGGCCGGCCTGTTGGATAGCCGTTTCCAGTTGGTCAAACATCTCCAGATTGATGGCGTTGCGCTTCTGCGGCCGGGTGAGGACGATCTCAAAGAGGGTATCGCGTTGTTCGGTGCGGATGAGTTCAGACATCTATCTTCCTTCGTGAAACGTGAAGCGTGAAACGCGAGAAGAATCCTTCACGTTTCACGCTTCACGTTTCACGTTGTAATTGGCTATCAGTAACTCCTTGATCGGCCCCCGGCCGTTGGCCTGGCTATTGATGTTACGGCGGGCCTGGATTTCAATGAAGGTGTAGCCCCGGCCGCCGTAAAGCTGGTGAACGAGGGGCGAGTCGGAGTTGCTCAAAAGGGCGCGGCAGCCCCTGGCCGTTAGTTCGTGGAAGGTTTGGGCCAGACGCACGTGATCGGCTTCGCTGAAGCCGCCGCGCCAGTAGCCGGTGAAGCTGCTGGTGGGGCTGAGGGGGACGTAGGGCGGGTCGAAGTAGACGAAGTCGCCAGGGCCGGCCGGAGCCACCGCTTCGGCAAAGTCAGCCACGCACAATTCCACGCCCTGCAAGGCCTGGGCCGCCCGGCGCAGCCGCCCCTCGTCGCAAATAGTGGGATTGTGGTAGCGGCCGAAAGGCACGTTGAACTGCCCCTGGCGGTTCTCGCGGAAGAGGCCGTTGTAGCCGGTCTTGTTCAGGTAAAGGAGGCGGGCGGCGCGGGCGGCCGGGGTCAGCCGACCGGGGTCCTGGGCGCGGATGGCGTAATAGTAATCGGGTTCGTTGCGGTGCGGCCGCAAGGCCTCTATCACCGCCTCCACGTCTTGCTGGACGGCCTGGTAAAGCTCGATGAGTTTATCGTTGCCGTCGGAGAGGCAGGCGCGGGCAGGTTGGAGGTGGAAGAAGACGGCCGCGCTGCCGATAAATGGCTCGAAGTAGCGGCCGATTGCGTGGCGGCCGGGCAGGTAGGGGGCGTACTGGTGGAGTAGGCGCGTTTTGCCGCCGGCCCATTTGAGGATAGGGCTTGCGCCGTTCAGGGTTGCCTCACGACCAGTCACGACCTTACTATACGTCTTGTTGCCCACTTTGGCTAGTCTGTAGGGAGACCTGACCGGTTTCAGAAACCGGTCAGGTTTAATTGGGTCGCGGCCCATTTTGGCACAATCGCGCCCCATGTATCCCACATTTCGGCACACAATCTCTTGTACACTGTTTGCCTAGAGGTGCGTTGCACTTTCTTAAGTGCGACGCACCTGTTAAACGGCCGCTATGAGTATGACTTCAGCTTTTACCCGGAGGTTATGACAGAATATGCCATTTCTACTAATCAAGGGACGTTTTAAGCCGCAAGCCGGCGTGCCGGATGGGGATTCTGTGCGCTTCCGGGCCGATGATTTGACCCTCTGGCAAAAGCTAGAAGGCAAACCGGTCAAGCCTGGCAAGCAAGGTGAGACAAAAGATACCGTTCAACTGCGCTTGGAAGGGATTGACGCGATTGAGAAAGGGGCCACCAAGCCGCTGGCGACGGAGGCCCGCGACAATATGTTCAAGCTGATCGGCTTCGACGAGGCGACTAATCCAGAGCCAGAGGGTTACATTCTGACCCGCATGACGGATGACACGTCGGGGCGGCCGATTGCCTTTGCCTTTGCCGGAGCTACTGACCGGAACGATGGCGATCTGGGCGTTTTCTTGGACGCGCCTCTGTTACGGCAATCGGTAAATTTCCGCCAGGCGACGGCCGGCTACGCCTACCCTTTATACTACAACACCCTGTTCGCCTCGCTGCGTGAGGAATTTAACAAAGCCATCGCCTGCGCCCGGTTAAGCGAGGTGGGTTATTGGCCGGCCGACAAGACCTTGACCGGCGTGATCGTCCGCAACCGGGCTGACCTGGCGACCATCCCGCCCATTTGGCCCAAACTGTGGCGGCGATTGGAGACCTACTTCCGCAATCACAGTTCGCTGGCTGGGTTTAAGGAGTTCCTGGCGGCCGAAAACGAGCGGCTGGATATTCTATCTATTATAGAGGAGCGCGGGCTCCAGGATGTGGTGGAGGTAGTGGGCGACCAGGTGCGCTTAACCGAGCCACCGGAGAATCTGCGGGTAGTAGGGCAGGCCGGGCGGCGCGGCCGCTAACGTTCTCACCTGCTACTGTTCATTTCCGTAAGCTTTTCATCAATGTGGAAGGAGACGATCAACGTGAAACTCATCAAGAAACTCTATCTCATCCTCCCGGCCGCCCTCGTCGCCCTGGCCGGCCTCACTCTGCTCGTCCTCGCCTGGACGGCTCAGGCCTCGGTCAACGAAGCGGCTTGTACGGGCCAGGTCTCGCACGTCACTTCCGCCACCTCGTCAGAGGAACACGTCGTCTTTCACGACTTTCTGGCCCAGGGCGGCACGTTTGACGAGACCCCCCTCCTCTCGACAAGCATCACCGTCGGTGGCGCCTGGCCCAGTTGCCTGACCGCCCACCTGAGTACCATGACCCGCTCGGCCGCCGATGGCGTCGTGTTCCAGGTGCGGATTGACGGCGTCCCGATGGAGGGCCATATAGCCGGCTACCAGGGCTATCCCGCCCCCGTCGTTGTTCAGGAAGTCACGGCCGACGAAAGCGCCGAAGGCGTAGAAAAAATGGTCGCCTATAACTTTGTCGGCCGCGTCACCCCTGGGCCGCATCTGGTCGAAGTGGTCTGGGCGAGTTGCTGCAACCGGCCGGGCGACACCTACGCCTACGCCCACAGCCCCGTCCTGACCCTCTACTACAAATAACCTTCGGGCAACCATCCTATCCGGCTTAATCTGAACCCTCGTCCACCCCCCATTACACAGCCTGTTTAATCCCCCATGTTATAATACTAGCTGTGGCCGGTCTCCGACCATGCCACCCAACGTGCCGGCCGCCACCGGCCGCCCGCTCTTCTTGACTTTCACAATTCATCCCCCTTCCCGCCCGCCGGGAGGGTTTGATAATTTTGATAATTTTGATAATCCAGACCACACTTTATCAAAATATCAAACCCGGCCACGTGCGCCCCGCTCCCCCTCCCAGGCACGGCCGTTTTTCCGTTTGCATGGGGGAAAGGACATTGCTACACTTCCCCCTAATGCTACGTCCTTTGGGTCTACTCGACCTGGCCCACGTTCATCGCCTGGGTGATAAGGCCATCTCCTGGCGGGCTGAACATGCCCTGACGGGTACACACAACCCCCTGCGCGAGGCGTTGGCCGGCCTGGTCATGGGTCAACGCTTCCAAACCTTCGTCTGGAAGGACGAGGATGGGGAGGCGTCGGCTTTCGTCCAGCTTTACCTGGAAGAGGGTAATCCGCACGCTCAGGTCGTCTTCGTGGGGCCGGCCAGCAGCAACGGGGCCATCCAGTTGGCCGACGACGGTGTGTACCTGTCCTTGTTTGACCAATTGGCCGTCGAAGCCGGCCGGCGGGGGATTCACAGCCTAGTCACCGAGGCCGACGAGAGCGGCCGTGAGCTAACCCTCTTGCGCCGGGCCGGTTTTGCCGTCTATACCCGCCAGGAAGTATGGGTCTTGCATCAGGCCCCCGACCAGCCGAAGGTTGACCTGCTGAGGCCATGCAAGACGATGGACGACTGGGACATCCAGTTGCTCTACGCCAACACCGTGCCGCGCCTGATCCAACTGGTCGAACCCACCCCACCCACCCACTACGGGGCTGGCTGGGTCTTGTACGAAGGGAACGAACTGGCTGGTTTTGTCCATTTGTTCGACGGCCCGGCCGCCAGTTGGCTGCGCTTTTACATCCATCCTCGCGCCGAAGTCTGCGCGGACGACATCGTGAGCGCCGCCGTGCAAATCAAACCGCCGACGGCCGACCACCCGGTTTACTGCTGCCTGCGCCGCTATCAAAGCTGGCTGCAAAGCAGCCTGGCGCGGGTTGGTTTCCAACTGGTGTGCAGCCAGGCGGTGATGGCCCGCCACACCGTCCAGCACGTCCAAAAACCGATTCACGACCTGGCGACCGTCCTGGATACGCCAGGCGTCAAGCGAGCAGCCGGGTCAACGACCATGACCCGGTGAAGGAGTAAGCGTAAAGTTGGCGGTCAGCGGTCGGCCGTCAGTGGTCATTTGAGGTTATGTCAACAGAACAAGCCATTGAAGATTTGCGCGCTTTATTAGCCATTTTACCAACGACCATTCGGGAGAGCCTGGACAAAATCGGCCGCGACGATGAACTGCTCGAAGTGGTCATGGACCTCGGCCGCCAGCCCTCGGCCCGCTACACCGACGGTGAAACCACCCTGCGCCAGGAGGAAGTGACCCAGGCGGAGATTGACCAGGTGATCAACGGCATTGGCGACTTCGACGAGGACAACCGGGCTGGTATTGCCCGCACCCTCCACCGCATCTCCGGCATCCGCAACCGGCGCGGAGCGGTGGTGGGATTGACCTGTCGCGTCGGCCGCGCCGTTTACGGCACCATTGACATCGTAGAAGACATCGTCGCCGAAGGGCATAGTATTCTCCTCCTGGGCAAGCCCGGCGTGGGCAAAACCACCCTCTTGCGCGAGATGGCCCGTGTCCTATCGGAAAAGAAGCGTGTCATCATCGTGGACACCTCCAACGAAATCGGCGGTGATGGCGACATTCCCCACCCGGCCGTGGGCAAGGCCCGCCGGATGCAAGTGCCGAAGCCCAGCCACCAGCACGAAGTGATGATCGAGGCGGTGGAAAACCACAACCCAGAAGTTATCATCATTGACGAAATCGGCCGCGAGCGCGAAGCGGAGGCCGCCCGCACCATCAACGAGCGGGGTGTGCAGCTCATCGGCACGGCCCATGGCAACACCCTGGAAAACCTGCTCCTGAACCCTACCCTATCCGACCTGGTGGGGGGCATCGAGAGTGTCACCTTGTCCGACGAGGAAGCCCGCCGCCGGGGGACCCAGAAAACGGTGCTAGAGCGGCGCGCCCCGCCCACCTTCGACGTTCTCATCGAGATTCAAGACCGGCAAAAGCTGGTCGTCCACCCTGACGTGGCGGTGGCGGTGGATGCCATGTTGCGTAACCGGCCACTAGGTACGGAACTGCGCTATCGTGACGCTGAAGGGCGCATCCACGCCGTGCAGGAAAGCGCGGTGGCTACCCAATCGGCCCTGACCGGCCGCCGGCCGGCCGCCGATGGTCAGGACGGCCGCGACAACGGCCGCTCTCGTTCCACGCGCGGGGATAACGGACGGGACGGCAGTCGGGTTGAAGTCGGCCGCCCGGTCTCGTCCATCAGCGAGTCAGCCAGCAGTCCTAAGTCGTTGAAAGTTTATCCCTACGGAGTGGCCCGCAATCGCCTCCTACAAGCCTCGCGGCGGCTGGGAGTGGAGGTGGTCGTCGTAGATGAACTGCCCGACGCTGATCTATTGGTCACCCTCAAGAGCTATTACCGTCGCCGTCGCCGCCCCATCAGCGAAGCGGAACAGAAACGCACGCCTATTTACGTCCTGCGGGCCAACACGGTCAACCAGATGGAGAGTTTTTTGGCCGAGGCCTTCCACCTGGAGGTGGTGGCCGGCGACCCTTTTGAGTCGGGTATCGCCGACGCCGAACGGGCCATCCAACTCGTCCACGCCGGGCAGCCCAGTGTGGATTTGCGGCCGGCCGGGTCGTCCGTCCGCCGCCACCAGCACCAGATGGCCCGTCAGGCCAACCTGGTCTCCCACAGCTACGGCAAAGAACCCAACCGCCACGTCCGCATCTTCAGAGAGTAGAGCAATTTGCCAAATTGCCCTACTCTCCCATAGTTACTATGTTCATTAGCTTTGAGGGACCAGAGGGGAGCGGCAAGTCTACGCAGGTGGTCTTGCTGGCTGGTTATTTGCGCGAGCAGGGGTGGAATGTGCTGCTGACGCGAGAGCCGGGCGGCACGGTCATCGGCGATCAGATTCGCGCCTGTCTACATGACGTGGACAATACGGCCATGACGGCCGCCGCCGAAACCTTGCTCTATTCCGCTTCCCGCGCCCAACTGGTAGCTGAGGTCATCCGGCCAGCCCTGGCCGCCGGCCGCCTTGTCCTCTGCGACCGCTACGCCGACAGCACCATCGCCTACCAGGGCTACGGCCGCCAGCAAGACCTGGCCGAACTCCAGCACATTACCCACTTCGCCACCGGCGGTCTGAAGCCCGACCTGACCATTCTGTTAGACCTGGACGTGGAAGAAGGGCTGGCCCGGCGGCTGACGGGCGGCGGCGAGATGAATCGCCTCGACCGTGAGACCCTGGCCTTTCACCGGCGGGTGCGCCAGGGCTACCACCAATTGGCGGCGGCCGACCCCGAACGGTGGGTAGTGGTGGCGGCCGGGCGGCCGGTGGCAGTGGTGCAAGCCGATATACGCAACATTGTTGGGAAGCATCTCAGAGCGGTGACCGCGAAAGGCGCATACAACGAGTAGTCGGACTCGGAATATGCTTGATTGAATACTGCCTGGTAAAATAACCATCAGGAAAGTAAGAGGTAATGGGATGACCACAGCAACCTACGATGACATCTTGCGGACAGCGCGCCGGTTGCCAGTTAGCGAGCAGTTTGGATTGGCTGAGGCCCTATTGCGCGGCATTCGTTCAGTGCTAATTGAACCGGCTGAAGCTACCCCACGGTCAGGTCTGGTTCCCCTCGCCGGTCTAGGGGATGGAGAGTTGCAAGCACTGGCTAATGCAATCGTTTCGGCCGAAAAGCAGCAACAGTTACAGGGTTTGCTGGCGGCCAACCGCAGCCAAACTCTAACAACCTCCGAGATGGAGACGCTAGACGCGCTCTTAGACGAAATAGACCAGGTCGCGCTCTTGAAGGCTCGCGCTCTCTATACGCTGCAGTTGCGCCAGAAAGCTTCCACCAGTCAGTCGTGAGTGCCTACATTTCGGCTGAGTTACGCAGACAAGTCTTGGCTCGCAATCCAGGTCTTTGTTCTTATTGCTGGAGTGCTGAATCCCTCTTGGGCGTTACTTTTGAGGTTGACCACATCATCCCGACGGCCGAAGGGGGACGAACCGAAATAGATAATCTATGCCTGGCTTGCCCAACCTGCAACCGGCATAAGGCCAGTCGCCGCGTTGCGCCAGATCCGATTTCGGGCCAGGAGGCAAATCTCTTTCACCCCTTGCGAGACGCCTGGACTGAGCATTTTGCCTGGATAGATAATGGGGCCAGGTTGGAAGGATTGACACCAACGGGGAGAGCAACGACAGCCGCCTTGCGTATGAATCGTCCAGCTATGGTTCAGCTTCGGCGTTATTGGGTTGCTCTGGGGCTACATCCGCCCAAGTCAGTGACCTCCGACCAAGTGTGAACTGCTTGCCTCTCGTGGCAAAGGAGAATCCTATGTGGTTTTTTACCAGTCCTGAAATCGTCTATGGGGAGGAGGCGCTGGCCCGTTTGGAGCAGTTGACCGGCCGGCGGGCCACCATCGTCACCGACGCCAACATGGTGCGCCTGGGTCTGGTCAAACAGGTGCAGAATCACCTAGAGGCGGCCGGTATCGAGAGCGCGATCTTTGCCGAGGTCGAGCCAGACCCTTCGATCCAAACGGTGCGGCGGGCGACGGCCGCCATGTTGGCCTACGAGCCAGACGTGGTCATTGGCCTGGGTGGTGGCTCCTGCCTGGACGCGGCCAAAGCGGCCTGGTTTCTCTACGAGCGGCCGGACGTGGCCCTGGACGAAATCAACCCCTTCCAACGGTTTGCGATGGGCAAGGCTCGCCTGGTGGCTATTCCCACTACCTCCGGCACGGGGGCCGACGCTACCATTGGGGTGGTGCTGACCGACACCGAGGCCCAGCGCAAGCTGACGGTGTACGCCCGCGAGTTCCAACCGCACATCTCGATTGTAGACCCCAGCCTGGTCATGGGCCTGCCGCCGCAGATTACGGCCGACACCGGTCTGGACGTTTTGAGCCATTCTATCGAGGCCTTCGCCGGCCCCTGGCACAATGGTTTTGCTGACGGATTGTGCCTGGTAGCCACCAAACTGGTCTTCACCTACCTGCCCCGCGCCTACGCCAACGGCGCCGACGCGGAAGCGCGCGAACAGATGCACAATGCGGCCACTATGGCCGGCTTGGCCCTGAGCAACTCCTCGATCAGCCTGGCCCACGCCCTGGCCCACGCCTTTGGCGCGATCTATCACACCCCGCACGGCCGCACGGTGGGATTGTTCCTGCCCTTTACCATTGAATACACCGCCAATGGGGGCGGCACACGCTACGCCGAACTGGCCCGCTACCTGGGCCTACCGGCGGCCGGCGAAGCCGAGGGCGCCAGCAGCCTGGCTAATGCCCTGCGCGACCTCTCCCGCCAGGTCAACCAGCCGACTGCGATTCAGGCCATGGGTATCGAGGCGGCCGCCTTTGCCGAAGCCTTACCGGAACTGGTGGTGCGGGCGGCCGAAGACCCGCAAATGCTGACCACTGTGCGCGTACCCGACGACAGCGAGTTGGAGCGGCTGTTCCAATACGCCTACGACGGCCGGCCCATTGACTTTTAGTGGGGTAGCAGGTGGCAAGCGGCCGATGACTTCCAAAATCCAAAATCCAAAATCCAAAATCGGGCTGGCCCTGGGCGGCGGGGTGGTGCGGGGGATGGCTCACCTGGGGGTGCTGCGCGTTTTGGAGCAGGCGGGTATCCACTTCCACTGCGTCACGGGTACCAGCGCGGGCGCGCTCATGGGCGCGTTGTATTGCGCCGGCCTGGGTGCGGCCGGCCTACACCAACTGGCGACGCAAGTGGGCTGGCGGGACATTGCCAGCCTGGTCTGGCCGCGCCAGGGCTTCGTGTCGTTTGCTAAGTTGGAGAAATGGCTCGTCTCGCTGCTCGGTGACCTACAGTTTAGCGACCTCCGGGTTCCGCTGGCGGTGATGGCGACGGACTTACGGAATGGCGACCTGGTGGTGCTGCAAGAGGGGCGGCTGGCCCCGGCCGTGCGCGCCAGTTGCTCCGTACCCGGTTTCGTCGTGCCGCTGGCGATGGACGGCCGCTTGCTGGGCGACGGCGGGGTACGCGACAACCTGCCGGTGGCGGCGGCGCGGGCCATGGGGGCTGATTACGTCATTGCCGTAGATTTGGTGGGGCCGAAGTTCGACCGGCGTACCCCGTTGGGGATTGGCTTCGCCGCCCTGGAAATTTTGATCGAGGAGGCGGGTGGCGGCCGGCGGACGGCCGACTGCTTGATTACCCCTGACCTGTGCGATTGCTCCTACCTACGCTTCTCTCAGGTGGAAAAGCTGATTCGGCGGGGCGAGGAGGCGGCCGAACGCGCCCTGCCGCAGATCCAGGAAGTGTTAGCTGTAGAAGATTCTGGCCGGTAGCTGGACACCACGAACACCTTTACTTGTGGTACAATGGTTTAGGATTGGAAAACATCACAAATATGGGCGTTTTCTCGTGAATAGTTGAAGCAGGTGGATGGCTTTCAAGAGAGTCATTTGATTACTTTAGGAACCATTACATGTATTCCTAACCTTCTAGGCTTACACCACTTTTCTTTAACATAGCATCCTTTGCCGGCTCGGCCGTAGCCGGTCGGTACTCACGGATGGTGTCCAACGGCCGGCGGCCGCGATTGCGATAGCCCTG
>JBFMFT010000158.1:0-10416 GCA_040751925.1 Chloroflexota bacterium | reverse complement strand
GACCGGAATGGGGCCTACCACTATCCATACGGCCACGGTCGGCCTGAATCTCTATGATAGCTTGCCCTCCCAAACGCAACTTCTTTCGCCGCCCGATGGCGCGAGCGGCGTCAGTCGCCGCCCCGTTTTGCTCTGGAGTGCGGCCGGGCAGGTCGGCGCCTCTTATCACCTGGAAATAGCCAGCGATCTGGGCTTCACCAATCTGGTCTATACCGCCACTCTAAATAGCACTGGCGGCCAACCCACTACCGACCTGGAACCACGCACGGTTTACTACTGGCGGGTGCAGGCCGAGAATGCCTGCGGCGTAGGGAGTGTATCGTCCATCTTTCGTTTCACCACCGCGCCGACGGACTTCACCCTGGCCGCCTACCCTGCAAACCAGAGCATCTGCGCCCCGGCCGACGCCGTCTACGACGTAACCCTCTCCGGCCTCAGCGACCCGGTAACCCTGGACGTGGCAGGCTACCCGCCTGGGGCGACGGCCGCCTTCGACCCCAATCCGGTGAATACCCCTGGTAGCAGTGAGTTGACCATTAGCAACACGGGCGCGGCCACTCCCGGCGTCTACGCGCTGCAAATTACGGGTATCACGCCGACGGCGACCCATACGACGACAGTTCAGTTGAGTCTTGCCACCGCTTTGCCAGGCAGCCCGACGCTGCTCTGGCCGCCGGATGAAGGGCTGAATCAACCGCTCAGACCGACCTTCACCTGGTCGGCCGCCGATCAGGCCGAAATTTACACCATTGAAATTGCCACCGACGTTGCCTTCACCGACATTGTAGACGTGGCCACTGTATCGGCGGTCACGACCTACCAACCGACAGGCTATCTCCATTCAGGAACAACTTATTACTGGCGGGTGCGGTCTGTTAATAGCTGTGGCAGTAGTGACTCAGCCGTTTTTCGCTTGACGACTGGCAATGGGACTTTCATGGTCAATAGCCCGGCCGACGCTGTGGATGCTAACCCTGGCGATAATCTCTGCGCGACGGCCGCTGGGTTCTGCACCTTGCGGGCGGCCATTCAAGAAGCAAATGCAGCCCCAGCCAGTCAAGAGGAGATGATTATCATCCTGCCTTCTGGGGTCTATACCCTGACTCTGGCTGGGGCGAACGAGGATAGTGCGGCCTTCGGTGATCTGGACATCTCCGGCTATTACGCGATTGTCCATGAGGGAGTCGAAGCATCTGAAGTTTTCGGCAATGGCGCGGTAACGGGTGACCGCGTCTTTCACGTTCTGGCTTCGGCCGAGGTGACACTGGTCGGCCTGACGATTCGTGGCGGCGTGGCCGAAAATGGGGCGGGCATTTACAACAGTGGCTGGCTCTTGGTCACGGAGAGTACCCTTTCTGATAATGACGCGACTGGCGCGGTCCCGGCCGGTGGCGGTGGTGCCTACAATAACGGGACACTCTTGTTGAATAACGTCCTACTGGCCAGCAACAGTTCCAGTGGTTACGGCGGCGGTGTGTACACCTATGGCGGCGAGCTGTCCAGCGATGGTGTGTTGACCATCACGAACAGCGTCATAGAAGGGAACGTCGCCCAGGATGGCGGCGGAGTGACCATTGCCACCGACCTGGCCGCCGTGACGATTCAGGCTACCACGATTGAGGGCAATGCGGCCGTCGGCAACGGGGGTGGTCTTGCTCTCCGCAGTGGCGCAGTCCATGTCACTGATTCGGCCGTTCACGGTAACGCGGCTACCTACGGCGGCGGAATCCAACAGAATGGCAACGAACTTCACGTTACAAACAGCACCATTTCCGGCAACTCGGCCACCGAAAGCGGGGGCGGGCTTGAACACGCCGGTACGTGCTGCACCTTTGACCGGAGTCTCGTCTGGCTCAACAATGTTACCATGACGGAGAACAGCGCCCTGAATAACGGTGGCTTTTACAATAGTTGGGGTACCACCTATCTGGAAAATACGCTCGTTGCGGGTAATAGCGCTGCCTCGTCGCCCGATTGCCGAAATCCTTATACTTTCACCCTGCTTTCCAACGATTATAACTTGCTGGGCAACGACGAAGGTTGCCCTATGACTTCGGCCGAGCATGACCAGATTGGCACACCAGATGACCCCATTGACCCTCTGCTTGGCCCCTTGCAGGGTAACGGCGGCCCGACGCTGACCCACGCTCTGCTGGCTGGCAGCCCGGCCATCGAGGCGGGCAACCCGGCCGGCTGCCCAGACACCCAGGGCAACTTTCTGATCACCGACCAGCGAGGTTATCCCCGGCCGGAAGATGGCGACGGCGACGGCGAAGCTATCTGCGACGTTGGCGCTTACGAAGCGTCAGGCCCCGATTTTGCCCTACTCGCCAATCCATCCAGCCAGGGTATCTGCCTGCCCGGCAGCGCAACCTACACGATTAGCGCCCTATCCATTGCTGGCTATCACGAGCCGGTCAGCCTGACCACCTCCTCTCTGCCGGCCGAAGCGACCGCTACCTTTGCCCCCAACCCGGTGATCGCCGGGGAAGAGAGCCTGTTGACCATCGAGGCTTTTCTTAACGCAACCGCAGGCGACTATGACGTACCAGTGGTTGGGACTGTGCCAGACCGAACCCGCACGACGACTGTAACCCTCGGTCTTTATGACGCGCTGCCTACCGCGCCGCTGCTCCTGGCGCCGGCCGATGGAAGTACCGAGCAGCCACCGCTCATCACGTTTGAATGGGCGGCCTCTAACCAGGCTGGAAGCTATAGCCTTGAAATTGCCCGCGACAGCGCGTTTCTGGACATCGTTGAATCGGCCACTGGCTTGCTGACCACGTATTACACCATCTCTGCGCCCCTGGATACGCACACCCTTTACTATTGGCGCGTGCGCGCGCAAAACAGTTGCGGCCTGGGCGATTACTCGGCCGCCTTCTCCTTCACAACCGGGGATGTCTGGAACAGAACCTTTGTGGTCAATAGTCTGGCCGATGGTGTGGACGTTTTTCTGGGCGACCAGGTGTGCGCCGCGGCCGGCGGCATCTGCACCCTACGGGCCGCTATTCAGGAGGCTAACGCCCTGAATGACGACGAACCAGTGCTGATTCTATTACCGGCCGGCGATCTCACTCTGACTATTGCCGGGGAGGAGGAGGATAGTGCGGCCACTGGCGACCTGGACGTTACCGCCAACGTGAGCATCGTTGGCCTGGGGGCTGATAGCACGATCATTCATGGTAACGGAGCGGTGACGGGCGACCGCGTTTTCCACATCCTGGCTTCAGTCCAGGCCACCATTTCAAGCGTGGCTATAGTGGATGGTGTTTCGGCCGTGAATGGCGGCGGCGTCTACAATTCAGGTGTCTTGACCATTACAGGCAGTACCCTCCAGACCAACGTAGCTACCTTTAACGGCGGCGGTGTCTACAGTGACGGCACGCTCGTGATGGCCGATAGCGCGCTTTGGGGTAATACAGCTCTTGGTAACAGTGGTGGCGCCCTTTTCTTGCCATCCGGCGAAGCCAACACGACGATTATCAACAGCACCATTTCAGGCAACACGGCCGCCTACGGCGGCGGTATTTTCCACGAGTTAGGTAATTTGACCCTCATCTACAGCACCGTTACCAACAACCAGTCCACCAGCGAAGGCGGCGGTATCTACTACCGTCAACTTGGCTCGTTGGTCCTGCAGGGAACCATTCTGGCCGGCAACATTGCCACCACTGGGGCGGACTGCCGCACGATTAGCCGCAACATGAGTTCGGCCGGTTACAACATCGTGGGTAGCCTTCACGGCTGCATCTTCACGGCCGGAGAGGGAGACCAGCTAGGCACCTATTTTGATCCACTTGACCCTCTGCTTGGCCCCTTGCAGAACAATGGCGGCCCCACGCTGACCCACGCCCTGCTGGAAAGCAGTCCAGCGATTGACATGGGTGATCCCATTGATTGCCTGGCTACCGATCAACGGGGTGTGGCGCGGCCGCAGGGTTTTCGCTGCGACGTGGGGGCCTATGAGCTTGAATCAACCGCCGCTCCGGTGTGCAGCGCGCCGGGCCTGGCGATTCCCGACCATGACCCGGCCGGCGTCACCGACGACCTGGTACTAACCGGGACGAGCAGTGTGGTCGACCTGAATGTGCAGTTGGTCGTGACTCATCCATTCGTGGGCGACCTCATCTTCACCTTGACCCATGTAGACACCGGCACGGCCGTGACCCTGATGGATCGGCCGGGCTTTCCACCCCCGCCCCCTTGTAATGGTGACAACATAGACGCTACCCTGGACGACGAAGGGACAGGCGCGGTGGAAGATGCCTGCTCGGCCACACCGCCGACCATTTCTGGCTTCCTTATCCCCAGCGAACCGTTGAGCGCGTTCGATGGTGAGGCGACGGCCGGGACGTGGCGGCTGACGGCCGTAGACAATGGCCTTGGCTCCCTGGGGACGCTGGATAGCTGGTGTGTGGAGGTGACGGAGGAGTGAAACGTGATGCGTGAAACGTCACCAGGTTGGACGTTTCGGCCGGGCCGCCTATAATCCTCGGCCATGCGCGTCTTGATGGTCTCCAAAGCCTGCCTGGTCGGGTCTTACCAAACCAAGTTAGAAGAAATCGCCCGTTTCGCTGACGTGGAACTAGCGGTGATTGTCCCGCCCAGTTGGGACGACCCGGCCGCCCCCGTCCGCCTGGAACGCAGCCACACCAACGGCTACCAACTCCTGGTGGACCCCCTGCGCTTTAACGGCCGCTTCCACCTCCACTATTACCCCACACTCAGGCGACGTGTCCAGGAATGGCGGCCGGACATCCTGCACATGGACGAAGAGCCCTACAACCTGGCGACCTGGTTGGGTGTGCGCCAGGCGCGGGCGGCCGGGGTGAAAACCCTCTTCTTCTCCTGGCAAAACCTCTGCCAGAAGTACCCCTGGCCCTTCCGGGCGATGGAGCGCGAGGTATTGCGAACGGTGGATTACGCCATCATGGGCAACGAGGCGGCCGTCCAGGTTTGGCGGGCCAAAGGCTACCAGGGGCCTTGCCAGGTTATTCCCCAGTTTGGCGTCAGCCCCGATTTGTTCCAGCCGCCCCTGAGTCGCGATCCCGGCCGTAGCTTTACGATTGGCTACGCCGGCCGCCTGGTAGCCGAAAAAGGAGTAGACCTCCTCTTGCAAGCCGTAGCTGCCCTGCCGGGCGTTTGGCGGCTACACGTTACCGGCGAAGGCCCCGCTCGTCCCCTGCTTGAACGATTAGCCGAGGAGTGGGGGATGGCCGGCCGCGTCACTTTCGAGGGTTCTGTCCCATCCAGCCAGATGCCCGCCTTCCTGCAACAACTGGACGTGCTGGTGCTGCCCTCGCGCACGATGCCCAATTGGAAGGAGCAGTTTGGCCGCATCCTGGTCGAAGCGATGGCTTGCGAGGTAGCGGTGATCGGCTCGGATAGTGGGGAGATTCCTAACGTGATTGGCCCGGCCGGGCTCATCTTTCCCGAGGGCAGCCACCAGGCTCTCCACGCTCATTTGTTACGCCTGCTGCAAACAGAGGGGCTGCGCGATGAACTGGGGCGGCTCGGCCGCCAGCGCGTCTTGCAGCACTACACCCAGGCCCAAATTGCTGCCCGCACCGTGACGGTTTATCGGGAAATGATGGGCAAAGAAACTGTCAGCGGATTCGGAGAACAGATTCAGCAGATTTCTGGAACAGATGAGGAGCGTGTTACCCCTCGTTCAACCCGCTTCGGGTAATTCGTTACAGGAATCCGTTTACTGCCATGCGCTACGAAGCTATTTACCTTGCTCCTCACCTGGACGACGTAGCCCTTTCTTGTGGGGGGCAGGTTTACCAGTTGACCTCGGCCGGCTACTCTGTTCTCATTGTCACCATCACGGCCGGCGACCCGGCCGCTGTCTCCCTATCTAGTTTTGCCCAAAGTCTGCATGATCGCTGGCGGTTGCCACCGGAGGCGGTGGTGGCCGGCCGGCGGATGGAAGATGCCGCCGCTTGCGCCGTTCTGGGGGCTGATTACCAGCACTGGGATGGACTGGACGCCATCTATCGCCGTCACCCCCACACCGGCGAATTTTTCTACCCGTCGGGTGAAGCGATCTTTGGCCCGTTGAGCGCGGCCGAGAAAGAGCTAGTCGAGACGATGGCCCACCGGCTGGCCCAATTGCCGCCGGCCGGGCGGGTCGTTGCGCCGCTAACGGTAGGCGGCCACGTTGACCACCAACTCACGCGCCGGGCGGCCGAGCGCTGCTTTGGCGACTCTCTCCTTTATTACGAGGACTACCCCTACGCGCAAATGCCGGGCGCACTTGAAACAGTGGTGAAGGGGGAGGGAAGCTGGCGGCCGGTGGTGGTTCCCCTTACGACGGCCGCTTTGCAGGCCAAATACCAGGCCATCGCCTGTTACCAATCCCAACTCAGCACCTTCTTCCGTGACGCGGCCGACCTGGAGGCCCAGGTCGGCGGCTACGCCCAGCAGGTGGGCGGGGAACGTCTCTGGCAACGCCGGCCGCATTAGACATCAGACGTTTGGCAAACGTGTAGAAACCAGGTTTTTAGAAAAACCTGGTTTCTGGCTGAGTAGTTACCCGTTGTCTTAGTAAGAAAAGGGGAGTGGCAAAGATGGCCTGCCCTGGTATGATTGTGGGCTATGATGGCGGCAGCAACGAAGCAGGCGGCCGGGCCGCGTGAAGTCCAAACCCAACTGAGCAGCAAGAGCCACCTCAAGCCGGGCAATCTGCTCCAAGAGCGGTACCAGATTTTGGGGTTGCTGGGCGTGGGCGGCTTCAGCACCGTCTACCAGGCCCGCGATATGCGCTTCCCCACCGTTAGCCGGCTGTGCGCGGTGAAGGAAATGATTAACCAGGTCACTGACCCGCGCCTGCGGGAGATGGCCGTCCGTTCGTTTGAACGCGAAGCGGCTTTGCTGGCGACCCTCGACCACCCCGCCTTGCCCACTGTCTACGATTACTTTAGTGAGGGCGAGCGCAGCTACCTGGTCTTGGAGTACATTCGCGGCCGTGACCTGGAAGCCATCTTGACTGAGCGTGGGGGTAAACTAGACTCGAAGACGGTATTGGAATGGGCGCTGCAGATTTGCGAGGTTTTGAGTTATCTGCACGGCCACCAGCCGCGGCCGATTGTCTTCCGCGACGTCAAGCCCTCTAATCTGATGCTCGATTCCAGGGAGCGAATCCGCCTGATTGACTTTGGTATCGCTAAAGTCTTCCAGGCTTTGGAACGCGGCACGATGGTCGGCACGGAGGGTTACGCCCCACCAGAGCAATACCGGGGGGAGGCGACCCCGGCCGTAGACGTGTATGGCCTGGGGGCGACACTCCACCACCTGCTGACCGGCCAGGACCCGCGCATGGAGGCCCCTTTCTCTTTTGCCGAGCGGCCGATTCACGCCGCCAACCCGGCTATTTCGCCAGCCCTGGAAGCCATCATCATGCGCTGCCTGTCTTACAAGGTCGAAGACCGCTTCCGCGACGCCCTGGCTGTTCGGGAAGCGCTCTCGATGGTGGTGGGGCCGACCACCAGTGGATGGGTCGGCCAGATGGGTATGCCAGCCTCCACGCTAGTCGGCGGGCCAGGGGTGGCTACCGCTGTGCCCCTGACCGGCCTGGTGACGGAAACAACCCGCCAACCGGTGTGGGTGTTTGAGTGTGGGGATGAGATACGCTCTGGGCCGGCCGTCGCCGATGGTCTGGTCTTCGCCGGCAGTTACGACAAGTACCTCTACGCCCTGAACGCCCAATCGGGTCAGTTGCAGTGGCAATATAAGACGGCGGGCAGTGTGGCCACCACCCCGGCCGTCTACAAAGAGTACGTCCTGGTCGGCTCGGCCGACAAGCACCTCTACTGCCTGCGCCGCCGCAACGGCATTCTCGTCTGGCGGCTGACCACCGGCGGCCCCATCTACTCCTCACCCAAAGCCCATCTCGACCACGCCTTCTTCGGCTCGGAAGATTCTTACCTGTACGCCATTCAACTGGGCAACGGCCGGCTCGTGTGGAAAGCCACTGCCCATAGCCCCGTCCGTTCCTCCCCCTGGGTGACAGATGAGCGGGTCTTTGTTGGCTCGGAGGCCGGCTACCTCTTCTGCCTGGACTTGACGGGTCAGGTCAAGTGGCAGTTTCAGGCCCGGCGGGCCATTACCTCGTCGCCGGTGGTCGCCAATGATATGGTCTTTCTGGGGGCGATGGACGGCCTGGTTTACGCCCTGGACGCGAACTCTGGCTGGGCTATCTGGCGTTTCCGCACCCGCCGGCCGATCATCTCCACCCCGGCCGTCCAGGGGGAGACACTCTTGATTGGCTCGTCGGATGGTCACTTATACGCCCTGGATGCCCTCTCCGGTCGCCAATTATGGCTGTTCAAGACGGAAGGGCAGGTAACATCTTCACCGGCCGTTTGGCAGAACGCCGTTTACTTTGGCTCGACGGATGGTTTCATTTATAGTTTGGATATTCGCAAAGGCGAAGTGCGCTGGCGCTTCCAGACCGGCGGCCTGGTGGTTTCCTCGCCGGCCGTCGCCAACGGGATGGTCTTCGTCGGCTCGGCCGATAAGAAGTTATACGCTTTGCCAGTGTAGAGTAAAGGAGTAGCTTTGCGCGGCTTGATGCAAAAATGGTTTGCTAACAACAAGAATGAAGAAGAACCGGCCGCCCCACTGGTCGTGGAAGAGGACGAGACGGCCGTGACGGTCCCGCGTGAAGCCTGGGCCTTAGAGGATACCCAGAAAATCCTGGCTGGCCGCCCGGCGGCGGAACCGGCGGCGGCCGAGCCGATGATCCAGGTGGTCCGGCGCAGCCATCTGGGGGCGGTGCGCGAGCGGAACGAGGATTCGTGCCTCGCCTTCGTTTCCCTTACCGGCGGGCAAGAGCCTTTGCCACCCCTGGGGCTTTTTGTGGTGGCCGATGGAATGGGCGGGCATCAGGCGGGCCACGAAGCCAGCCGGCTGGTTTCGCGGCTGGTAGGGGCGCACGTTTTGTCCCGCCTTTACCTGCCCTTGCTGCAAAACCCAGCCGCTCCACCCCACCCCGTCCAGGAAGTGATGGTGGAGGCCGTGCAGCAGGCCCACCTGGGTTTGCAGCAGTCTGACCCCGGCCGCGATAGCGGCACAACCTTGACCGCCGCCCTGATGGTCGGCCGCCGCCTATACCTGGCCCACGTGGGCGATAGCCGGGCCTATCTGCTATCCGACGGCCTTATGGAATTGCTGACGACCGACCACAGTCACGTGCGCCGCCTGCAAGACTCTGGGCAGTTGACCGACGAGGAAGCGGCCGTCCACCCCTACCGGAACATCCTGTACCGGGCGGTGGGGCAAGGGTCGGAACTGGAAGTGGATACGTTCACCCGCTCGTTACCGGCGACCGGCCGCTTGCTTTTATGCAGCGACGGTCTGTGGGGGTTGCTCACGGCCGACCTATTGGAGAAAATTGCCCGCCAAAGTGGGCCACTGGCCGAGGTGGCCGATGAATTGGTAGACGCGGCCATCGCCGCCGGTGGTCACGACAACGTGACGGCCGTCCTGGTGGACTTTGCTTTCTAGCCTTATGTAATGGGTTATTGGTAATTGGCAATTACCAATGACCCATTACCAGTTACCAATTACCATTATGGCAATCTCTTTAATCGTCCACATCGCCAACGAGGATCCGGTCGTGTGCGAGGTGGACGAAATGCCTAAACCGACTGACCAGGTATTGCTCATCAGCAACCCGCGCCGATTGGACGGTAAGGATTTGTCCTACCTGGCCGAGGACGTGACCACCATCATCCTGCCCTGGCATCGCATCCATTACGTGGAGATTCTCCCCTCGGCCGAGCTCGAAGAGGTGATTGGCTTTGTGCGAGAATAGTTTTGGCGGGGATTAGGAGATTTGACCAAGTAGGAATCGCCTAATCCCCCCATCCCCGCCAAGAAGAAGATATGTTTTGGCGGAGATTAGGAGATTTGACCAAGTAAGAATCCCCTAATCCCCCAATCCCCGCCAAGAAGAAGATATGGTAGAAAAGTTACCCCCTTCGTTGGAGCCGGCCGCCCCCCGACTGGTGCTGGTCGTGGACGATGAGCCGCGCATGATTCGTTTTATCCGTATGAACCTGGAACTAGAAGGCTACCAGGTCATCGAGGCCCGCAATGGCCTGCAAGCCCTCGACCAAATCCGCCAGCATCTACCCGACCTGGTGATTATGGACGTGATGATGCCAGAGATGGATGGCTTCGAGGCCCTGCGCCTGCTGCGCGAAATCTCGACGGTGCCGGTGATCTTGCTCACCGTGCGCCAGGATGAGGAGGATAAAATTCGCGGTCTGGAACTGGGTGCGGATGATTACGTGACCAAGCCTTTCAGCCCCCGCGAATTGAACAGCCGCGTCAACGCCGTCTTGCGCCGGGCCGAATGGCCGGCCCCCGCCCCGCGTACTATCCTCCGTATTGATGATCGCCTAT
>JBFMFT010000157.1:0-10421 GCA_040751925.1 Chloroflexota bacterium | reverse complement strand
CCGGTCTACGACCCGTTGTTTGCCCTGGTCGTTTTGGGCGCGCTCATTGAAGGGATGCGGCGCGGTGACCGGCGGTGGTTCATCCTGGCCGGCGTTGTTTTTAGCCTCTCCCTCTATTTCTGGGGCACGCGACTGCTGGCGGTAGTCATTATCGTCCTGGGTCTCTATTATCTGCTGACGGAGAGACGGCGCTTCTGGTCGAATCTGGGTCACTGGCTGGCTTTTACGGCCGTCGGTTTGGCCATTGACCTGCCTCTGTTCGTCCAGTTTTATAGCCACCCCGACGACTTTTTGGCCCGGATGAACCAGTTGGGGGTGTTCCAGACGGGTCACGTGGCACGGGCGGCCGAGCCGGTGCGCTTCCTGGCCGAACAATTCACGCGCTCCATACTGGCCTTCAACGTCTACCCAGACACGTCGCCTTTTTACCATCCGGGGATACCCTTGCTGCGGCCGGTGATGGCCACCCTGCTGGTGGTGGGTATCGGCTATGCCTTGTGGCGCTGGCGACGGCCGCCGGAATTTGCCTTGCTGATGCTCTTCCTGGGCGCGGTGGTCTTTGGCGGGATGCTGTTGGTGACGCCACCCCAGGCTAACCATTACGTCATCGCCCTGCCGGCCGTGGCGATTTTCATGGCTCTGGGGCTGGTCAACGTGGGCCAATACCTGGCGGGGATTTGGGGTGGGCAAGGGAGCAGGGGAGCAGAGGGTCAGATCGCCAATCCAAAATCCAAAATCCAAAATCCAAAATCGGCCAGGTGGCAGGTGGCAGGTACTCACCACTTGCCACCTGCCACTTGCTACTTGCTACTGGCGGTGACGCTGCTGCTGGCGGCCGACGACGCGGGGTGGTATTTCGGCCGCTATTCCCCCTCGCGGGTCTTTGGCGACCTGAATACGGAGGCGGCTTATTTCCTGGGTAATCGCCTGGGTGAAGTGGAGCCGGGGGCGAAGGTCTACTTCTTTGGCGCGCCGCGCATCTTCAGTGACTTTCCCTCGCTGCGCTTCCTGGCCGGCCACCTGGAATGGTACAACGTGGCGGAACCACTGACCGGGCAGCCGGAGTTTATCACCACCGGCGACCGCTCTATTTTTGTCTTTTTGCCGGAACGAGTGAATGAAGCGGAGTACGTGGCTGAGGTGTGCCCGGGCGAGCGGCCGGCGGCCGTGCCGCGTTATAATGGGGAGGTGTTGTATTATTGGTTGGAGGCGGCCGGGAATTGCCGGCCGTAACCCTCCAGGTGCGTCGCACCTCCGGCTAATCATGTTATAATGGGCCAGAAAGAGGTAGAGAAATGGACTTTGAGTATAAAGTAGCGGCTGACCTTGACCACGCCTGGTTGAACTTTGAGCTAGACCTGCCTCTGGAAGCCATGCCCGGCGGCGCGCCCAATCCCTTTTATGTGAACCGGCCGGGCAACCCCGCCGCCCGCCTGGAACGCGAACTGCTGCGCCCCTATCGCCAGCCACCCAAGTATTTCTTCTCTGGACACCGCGGCTGCGGCAAATCCACCGAGTTGCGCCGCCTGGCCGCCCAGCCGGCTATCCTGGCGAAGTATTGGCCCATCCATTTCACCATCCGCGATGAAGCAGACGTTAATAACCTGGATTATAAGGACGTGCTGTTGGCTGTTGGCGGCCGGATGTTTCGGGCCTACCGGGAGCAAGGCGGCAAACTTCCCGATCAGCTTTTGCGAGAACTGGATACCTGGCGCGGTCAGGTTGAGGAGGTAGTGACCATTGTGACGGCTGGCCGTATCCCCGAAGCCGACCTGGAAGGCAAACTCAATCTTTTCTTTGGCGAGGCGGGTCTCCGGGTCAAATTGGAGCCGACGACCCGCCGGGAGTTGCGCCAGGCCATCGAGCGTAACGTGGCCGGGCTAATCAGCGTCATTAACAACATTGCTACGGTGATTCAGGCCAAAGAGAAACGGCCGCCCCTGGTCTTGATTGATGACCTGGACAAACCCGACCTGGACGCCGCCAAAGCCATATTCTATGAACGGCGGGCCTCTATACTGCAACCTATATGCCCGATTGTCTACACGGTCTCTAGCTCTCTCTTTTACAGCCCGGAGTTTGAGGGGATTCGGGATCGGGCCATTTTCTTGCCCAACGTCAAGCTGCACCCCCAGGGAGAACCCGACAGCCGCGACCCGGAGGGCTACTATACGCTCCGCATGTTTGTCCACCAGCGGATGCAGCCGGAATTGATCAACGACGAGGCTTTAGACCTGGCGGCCAAGACTAGCGGCGGAGTGTTCCGCGAACTGGCGCGGGTCATGCGCTACGCCGTAGACCGGGCCATGGCTGCCGGCCAGCCACGTCTTGAGGTGGAAGACGTGCAGGGGGCGGCGGCCGAAATTCGCGGCGAGTACCGGCGTATCCTGACCGCCGAACAGCGCGCCCTGCTGCGGGACATTTACCACCACAACCGGATGGACGAACCGGACAGGTTGGCCCCCCTGATGCAAATACTGGCCGCCCTGGAATACGCCAACGGCGAACCCTGGTGCGACGTGCATCCGGCCCTGGTCACGTTGCTGGACGAGATGGAAAGCCATGAGCGCGCCCCCACTAGCTGAAGGGCAAGAAGCGTTAGAGGAACGGGTGGAGCGGTTGTTCCGCGAGTTGCGGCTGGCGATTCGCTTTGACCGCCCTTCTATCCTGCTGGCTGTCTACGTCTCCGGCTACGTCCAGGCGGAAGCGTCGGCTCAACTTGACGCCAGTTTGAGGGAGCTAGGTCAAAGTGTAACACACGTGATCATCAATCAGGATAACTCCGACCTGCCGCAATTCCTAGCCCAACAGCCTGACCGCGCCCAGACCGTGTTTTTCGTCTACAACCTGCAATGGGGCAGAGAGCAGGAGTGGCAGCAGACCTATCGCGCCCTCAACATCCGCCGGGAGTATTTCGTCGAACAATGCCTGCGGGTGGTATTCTGGCTAACGGAGAAAGAGGCCATTGCCCTGCCCCAGTACGCGCCGGACTTTTGGGCTTTTCGTCACCGGGTAGTGGAGTTTGTCGAACCGCCGCGGCCGGATCAAATCGTGCCGGTGGCCCGCGCCCTGGCCTGGTCAGGATTTGAGGAGCGCACATTGCGTGAAGACACCGAAGCCAAGATTGCCCTGCGCGAGGCATTATTGGCCGACCTACCTCCGGGCGAGGAGACCCTGGCTGCCCGTGCTGAACTGCTGTTTATGCTGGCTGTTCTGTATGGGGCCGAAAGGGCGTATGAGAGGTCAGTTGACCTTTTCCGACGGGCTCTGCAACTGGCCGAACAATGGGGGAATCTACGGCTGCAAGCAGGGTGTTACAATGGTATGGGCAATGTATACTTTGAACTGGGCCGCTATGAGGAAGCCATTGCCACCTTTCAGCAGGCCATCGCCCTCGATCCTCTCGGTCACCCCCCTTACCGTAACTTAGGCCGCGTGTATCGTACCCTCGGCCGCAACACGGAAGCCATCGCCGCCTACAGGCAGGCCATCGTCCTCGATCCCGAGGATACAGACAGCTTTAACGGTCTGGGCAACGTGTATGGCGATCTCGGCCGCTATGAGGAGGCAATTACCGCTTATCAGAAGGCCATTGCCCTCGATCCCCAGTTTGCTTACCCGCACAATGGTCTAGGCAATGTGTACCAAGACCTCGGCCGCTATGCGGAGGCCATCGCCGCCTTTCAGGAGGCCATCGCCCTTGATCCGCAATCTGCCTATTACCACTATAATTTGGGGCGCGTGTACTACAAACTCGGCCGTTACGAGGAGGCCATTACCGCCTACCAGGGGGCTATCGCCCTCGATCTCAGGGATGCAAACAGCCACATCGGCCTGGGCAACGGGCATACTGCTCTCGCTCAATACGAGGAAGCCATCGTCGCCTTCCAGCAAGCTATCGCCATTGATCCTAAGAATGCCTACGCCCACAACAACCTAGGCAACGTATACAATAAACTCGGCCATTACGAGGAGGCTATCGTCTCTTATGAGCAAGCCATCGCTCTTGATCCCCAATATGCCTACTCCCACAATAACCTGGGCAGCATATATGCCCAACTTGGCCGCTATGCGGAGGCCATCGCCGCCTTCGAGCAGGCTATTGCCCTTGACCCCCAATATGCCTCCCCCTATAAGAATCTGGGCAATGTATACTACCAGATTGGTCATTACGAGGAGGCTATCGCTGCTTACCAGCAGGCGATTACTCTTGAGCCAAAGTGGGCCGACGATCTGACCCCTCTCATCAACGAGATGACAGCCTTGTTGCCAGCGGCCGGAACAGGGGAGGGCTAACCGCTTACCATCCCTCGTCCCCCAATCCGCCTCCCTGACCTGAAGCGACCGGCAGGTAAATAGCCCACACTACGGATAAACAGCGAGTAAACGGATGAACGACGCCTATCCGCTTATCCGTTGTTAATCCGCTGCCGGCTTTTCGTGGAATTTGGCGGCTTGAGCCACCCGTGGTAAACTTGTGAGTTCGTTTGCTTACCAGGCCATTCTCAGCAGAAAGGAGCTACCGCTATGATAATCGGCATGGACTTTGGCACGACGAACTCGGGGATGGCCGTGTACGACGGCCGCCAGGTCCACCTGCTCCCCCTCGACCCGGCCAACGCCAACCCCTCTGTTATCCGCACCGCCCTGTACGTCGGCAACGATGCGTCGGTGACAGTCGGCCGGGCGGCTGTCAACCGCTACTTTGTCCAGAACACCGGCCGCTCGGCCCGGCTGCAAAAGGTACGTGTCGGTGAGATTGAAGTGCGCGGGGCCGATATGTTCTACGTCCGCGACGTATACGTGTGGGTGGACGTGCTTTCCCCCGGCCGCCTCTTCCTCTCCTTCAAGACCAGCCTGCGCGACGCCGATTACCAGGGGACGGTGGTCGGCCAGTCTTATTATTCCCTGGAAAACCTGGTAGCTATGTACCTGACCGTAACGCGGGTGCGGGCCGAAAGACTGCTCGGCCGTGAGATTCGTGAAGTGGTATTAGGGCGGCCGGTGCATTTCTCCCAGGACCCCCAGCAGGACGCGCTGGCCCAGGCCCGGCTGCTGGAGGCCGCTTTCCGGGCTGGCTACGAAAAGGTCTACTTTCAATACGAGCCGACGGCCGCCGCTTACCATTATGCCACCACGAGCGGCCGGGCCGAAAACATCCTCATCTTCGACTTTGGCGGCGGCACGCTAGACCTGACGATTATGCGGGTAGATGGCGGGCGACGCCAGGTGTTGGCGACCGGCGGTGTGCCAATTGCCGGGGACATTTTCGACCAAAAGCTGGTGCGGGCCAAGCTGCCCACCCACTTTGGCGAAGGCACAGTGTACGGCCCGCGTGGGCAGGAGCTACCTGCGCCGCGCTGGATTTTTGACGTGTTCGCTAACTGGCAGACGATCATGGAGCTGCAAACGCCAGAGAGCCGGCAAATGCTGAATCAGATCGCCCAGACCGCCCGCCATCGCCAGGGCATCAAGAACCTGATCAGCCTGGTCTCCGGCAATTACAGCCTCTATATGTTCGACGCGGTGGAGCAGGCCAAGCGCGAGTTATCGGAGCGGTTGGGGGCGATGATTCGCTTTAACCTGCCCCAAGCGCGCATCCTGCAATTGGTTACGCGCACGGATTTCGAGAATATCATCCACCAGGAGACGCAGGTGATCGAACGCCACCTGGACGAGACGGTGCGGGCGTCGGGGCTGGCCGCTCACCAGATAGATAGCATCATCCGCACCGGCGGCTCCTCCCAGATTCCGGTCTTCGTGGACATCCTGGAGCGCAAGTTCGGCCGTGATCGCGTCCGCAGCCTGGACATTTTCAGTAGCGTCACCTCTGGCCTGGCCATCATAGCCCAGGCCATCGAGCGAGGCAACCTGGAAGCCAGGGGATACACCCCCTCTGACAGCCAGACTCGCCTGGCAAGCGCGGCCGGCCGGCCGGGTATCCCGCCGGTCAATCTGGAATTGCTGCAACGGCGGGTGGTGGCCCAGGAATCGGCCGCCGGCGGCGAGGCGGCCCAACCCACCCTGGCCCTCGTCTGGCTGGCTGGCGGCAATCGCCTGGCCGCCGTCTCCCTGCCGGCCGGCCAGGAGAGGCCATTTGACGGGAATACGCCCTGGCCCACCCCCCTGAAGGCGGCTCTGGTCGCCCCCCTGGACGAACTCTTGCTCCTGGTCACTTCGCGCTACCGCTTCCTGCTGGTGACGCCGCGCCAACTGATGGACTTGGGTGAACTGGGGCTGACGGTGAGAGATTTCCACCATTTCGTGGCCGACGAAGAGCTTTGCACCCTCAACCACTGGCCGGCCCTGAGAAGCCGGCCGCGTCTGCTGCTGGTGACGAGCCGGGGCTTTGTGCGAGCCTACACGACGGAGACGATGATCCCCGCCATTGAAGGGCCGATACCTCTAGCCTTCGACCAACCCCTCCCCGGCGTGCCGGCCGCCCTCGTGGGCAGCCAGGCCGACGACGAACTGGTTCTGGTCACCGACGGCGGCCGGGCCGTCCGGCAAAGTGTGGTTGGACTTCCGGCGGCCGGAATGCAGCTTTATAATCGCCAACCCGACGAACGGATCATCGGCGCGGCGGCCGGGCCGGGCGAGGAGCAACTGGTGGTGGTGACGGCCGACGGCTATGGCAAACGGCTGTCGCTGGCCTGGGTACCACCAGCCGCTAAAGGCATCACACGGGGCAAAGCCATTATTACCCGCCAGCCGGTGCGGGCGATAGCCACCGTGGGGCCGGAACAATCCTTGTGGGTGGTCACCACGCAGCGATGGGTGACGGCCGGGGTCGGCCGGCTGCCTCTGGATGAGGAGACTTCCACGCGCTCGCATAAATGGATTAGACTTTATACAGGCGAGGAAGTGGTAGGATTCTTTAGTTCCTTTTAGTGGACTTCCGTTCAATCCGCCCTCAAAATCCGTTGACAGTTGTCCGCTTCAGATACATGCTCGTTTCGCGGCAGCTGTCTGGAAGCACTCTACCTCTCATGGAGGGAATCACGTGGTTGTATGTTAGTAGTGGAGAACCATAGGTAGAAATAGTTGTGATGTCACAAAGTCCAGGCTGCCGTTCTCAAGATAGCGAGCCAGGGCCAGCTTCGTCTGTAAACTGTAACCTGCGACCACAAACTTACCATCGGATTGAAGAACGAGGTCAACAGGCGTATCGTAGCCACCAAAATCAGTAGTTACCCGGCCGTTGCCGCCAAAGTCTGTATCCAAACTACCATCGCTCAGATACCGCGCCAGTCTGAAATCGTAGAGTCCTTCGGCAGCCACCACGATCTTGCCATCTGGTTGCAAGGTAATTCCCATCAATGGGCCATCTGTATCAGAATCCACCAATTGGCCGTCGTTATCAAAGGACGTGTCGGGGGACCCATCTGTATTCAACCGTTGCATAGCATAATGACTGTAAAGGTAGTTTCCGGCTACTACGATTTTGCCGTCTGTTTGCACCTCTAGGTCTCTAGCAGCGTCAGGGCCGCCGAAGTCTGTGACCACGATACCCGTGTTATTAAACGTGCTATCCAGGCTTCCATCTTCGTTAAAACGCAGGACAGCAAAGTCCTGGTCGGCCGTAGCAGCCAGAATGAACGTACCATCCTCTTGCCTGGTTAAGGCCGCGCTTAACTCACTGCCGCCGAGATCTATGGTTAACATACCCGTGCCCTGAAAAGTTGTATCCAAACTGCCGTCGGGATTTAGACGCATTAGGGCCAGATCACCGGGCACGAAGTAATCTTCCTGAAGCGTACCGGCCGCCATGATTTTGCCATCTGGTTGAATGAAAAAGTCAGTACCATATCCATTTCGGCCAAAGCTGATTGTGGCCAGACCAGTGTCGTTGAAGGATGTGTCCAGAGAGCCGTCCTCGTTGTAGCGAATGATGGCAAAGTCAAGCCATAGTTTGCCGCCAGCTACGATTTTGCCATCGCTTTGAACGTGCACGGCCGTAAAATTAGATTGTTGCCCGAAGTCGGAAACGACCGCGCCGTTCTCACCAAACGTTGTGTCAACCACGCCCGTGGGCGTATAGCGGGCCAGCAGAAAGCGGGAGTCACTCCCACTGTACATATAACCAGCCACGATAAGTTTTCCATCGGCCTGTTGAGCGAGAGCGCCGGCTCGCACCCAATCAGGGTCGAAATCGGTTAACACTAAGCCACCATCGCCAAAACCACTAACCGCTACCGGCGACCATGGAGTGGTGACCACCCCTACCGCGCCAGCAGACTGACGACTCAAGATAACGAACGTTAAAATCAGCCAGCTACACATGGCTGGTATGGAGCGTTTAATAGCCAACATTGTAATCCTTTTAGGGCAAACCGCGCCGGTCGCCCTTCTGGCGGCCGAAGCGGCCGGTCAGTTCCTTTAGACTTTTCAGCATACGGTCTGGCCCTTCAATGCGTAACCGCCATTGGAGGATACCAGGGTGGTCTGGCTCTACCTCAGCCCACATATCCAGCCAGTGGCGCGCCCCTTCCTGACTGCCCTCGGCCAGGGCAATCGCCATCTGGGCCTGAGCCACCGCTCTAAATTCGCTAAAGTGGAAGCGGCGGCGGCGAAGGAGGGGATCCAGGATGGTTCTCGCTTCCTCCACTCGTTTTTCCTGGGTTAGAAGTTGGGCCATAGCGACGCGGGCAAAGAGATAGTCAGGAAAGCGAGCATATAAGTCTTTGACCATGGCCCGCGCTTCTTCGTCGCGCCCTTCCATCTGGTAGGCCAGGGTCAGGTGGTTATAGGCGGCCGGGAAGTCCGGGACTGCGGCAATCACCTCTCGTAGCATCGTTTTGGCCGTTTCCAACTGCCCCTCCTGGAGTAATTCGGTGGCTCTGGTGTGCTTATCCCAAACGTCTTCCGGCACATTCATCGGGACTTCTGGCTCCCCATTGACTTCCCAACCCAGGAGAAACAACTCTGTCGGTTTTCCCTTGATCCACATCATTACACGGCGGTCTTCGGGCAGCCATTCGGGATACTCCTGGTTCACGAATTGAATGGCATCCATTCGAACGTCGTCGGCCCCCTAACGTCCCAGGGCAAAGTCAACGAGAATTCTGGCTAACTCCGGCCGCCCCATCAGGCGGATGAGACCAATCACCATCTCGCGGGCCGCCCGGTCGCCCCGTTCCAGAATGTGTGGGAAAAGTTGCGGCAGGTAGGGATACCTGTCTAGCAAAGCGTTGAACGCTCTTTGCGCGGCCTCCTCACTTTTGCTCCGCAGGGGCTCGGCCGTCAGTTGTTTCAGTGACTGGCCGAAATCCGGCGGCAACCAGTAGTGCATAGACCAGTACCAGGGCGCGTCCCGTTCACCCACCGGCCGTCGCTGGTCAGCCAGATTTTCTTGGGCCAGGGAGAGTGTGGGTTCTCGCTTGACCGCCTCTCGCCACAGACGCCAAGCCGTCTTTTCGTCACCCAGGCGGTAATGGGCAGCGGCCGCCAGGTGCAGCAAAACAGGCTCTAGTTCGGCCGTTCGCTTCCTCGCCCGCTCATAGACAGCCCGCACGCCCCTATCGTCGCCAAGAAAGGCCAGGGCCTCCGCCTGCTTGGTCTCCAGGTCGGAGGGGCCATCTATCAGTCGTTGCAGCCGGGCGGCATAGTCGCCGGCCGTCTCAAACCGCGCCGTCAAAAAGTGGTAGCGGGTCAGGTTGCCCAGGGCATGGAAATTGTCTGGGACCAGGGCCAACACCCGTTGGGCGGTGGCGATAGCCTGGTCCACGCGGCCGACCGTGAAGTAGGCCAGGCTGAGGTTGTTGAGGCCGGGGATGAAGTCCGGCGCCTTCGCCAAAAGGGATTCGGCCGCGGCAATGGCTTTCTCGGCCTGGCCCGACGCGGTATACAGACGAACTCGGTCATGCAAGAGAAGCAACTCCATTTGCTCGTCTGGTGGCAGATTGGCAACGGTCGGCAAATCGGCCGAGTGTTCACGCAAAAACGTCTCGGTGGTCTGCATCAAGCGCTTGAACTTCTCCACCTGTGGGTGATCCGGGTATTCGTTGACAAGTTCCTGGGCGGCCTGCCAGGCCAGGGCCGGGTAGACCAGTTGGGTGTGAGCGAAAACCAGGTTGTTGAGGGTGCTGGCTCGCTCCATTCCTCGTTCCAGGGGTAGCAACTGCTCGCTGTAACGGACGAAGCCAGCCCAATCCTGCTGCTCCTGGCATATTTCGATCAGGGCCAACAGAACCGGCCGGCTACGCGGGTGCGATTCGGCCAATGGCACGAGCAGCGCTTTCGCCTCTTCGTACCGGCGATCCTCAATCAGCGATTCAGCCTTACTCAACGCCGAGGTTATTTTAGGTGAAGGTTGGTAGGTGGGGCGGTTGCTCGCCCGCCGTTTTTTGCTTTTTGCCATGTTACTACCATTTGTCCTCGGCCACTTCTAGGCGGGCCAGCAGGCGCTCCCACCACGGCCG